>JBHJIP010000275.1:0-4882 GCA_050043365.1 Leptolyngbyaceae cyanobacterium | reverse complement strand
ATGACCATAGCAATGGGAAGAGCGCAAGCCCAGCGAGGATGGTTCGACGTCCTCGATGATTGGCTAAAGCGCGACCGATTTGTATTCGTAGGCTGGTCCGGCCTGCTTCTATTCCCCTGTGCCTACATGGCCATTGGGGGCTGGCTCACCGGCACCACCTTCGCCACCTCCTGGTACACCCACGGGCTAGCCTCCAGCTACCTCGAAGGGTGTAACTTTCTAACCGCCGCCGTTTCGAGCCCCGCCGACAGCATGGGTCACTCCCTGCTGTTGCTCTGGGGACCCGAAGCCCAAGGCAATTTCGTCCGCTGGTGCCAAATTGGCGGACTCTGGAGCTTCGTCGCCCTCCACGGCGCTTTCGCTCTAATCGGCTTCATGTTGCGTCAATTTGAAGTCGCTCGTCTTGTAGGTCTTCGTCCCTACAACGCGATCGCCTTCTCCGCACCGATTGCCGTCTTTGTATCCGTCTTCTTGATGTACCCACTGGGTCAATCCAGTTGGTTCTTTGCCCCCAGCTTTGGGGTAGCCGCCATCTTCCGTTTCTTGCTATTCCTGCAAGGCTTCCATAACTGGACCCTCAACCCCTTCCACATGATGGGTGTTGCTGGCGTCCTGGGTGGAGCGCTGCTCTGTGCCATTCACGGCGCCACCGTCGAGAACACCCTGTTCAAAGATGGTGAAAACGCCAACACCTTCCGTGCCTTCGAGCCCACCCAGGCCGAAGAGACTTATTCTATGGTGACCGCCAACCGATTCTGGTCTCAGATTTTCGGGATTGCATTCTCCAACAAGCGCTGGCTGCACTTCTTCATGTTGTTTGTGCCTGTGACCGGCTTGTGGATGAGTTCGGTTGGGATTGTGGGTCTTGCATTAAACCTGCGGGCCTATGACTTTGTCTCCCAAGAGATCCGTGCAGCGGAAGACCCTGAGTTTGAGACGTTCTACACCAAGAACATCTTGTTGAACGAAGGTATTCGGGCTTGGATGGCACCTGCTGACCAGCCCCATGAACAGTTTGTATTCCCCGAAGAGGTACTGCCCCGTGGTAACGCTCTCTAATTCTTACATTGCTGGGCGCGACCAAGAATCCACTGGGTTTGCTTGGTGGTCTGGTAACGCCCGTCTGATTAACCTGTCAGGCAAATTGCTGGGTGCCCATGTCGCCCACGCTGGTCTGATTGTCTTCTGGGCTGGTGCAATGACCTTGTTTGAGGTTGCGCATTTTGTCCCCGAGAAGCCGCTCTATGAGCAAGGCTTCATTTTGCTGCCTCACATCGCCACCTTAGGTTGGGGTGTGGGTCCTGGTGGCGAGATCATCGATACCTTCCCCTACTTTGTAGTTGGGGTTCTACACCTGATCTCTTCTGCCGTATTAGGTCTCGGCGGTGTTTATCACGCACTTCGTGGTCCTGAAACCTTAGAAGAGTATTCCAGCTTCTTCTCCCAAGACTGGAAAGACAAGAATCAGATGACCAATATTATTGGCTATCACCTGATTCTGCTAGGGTGTGGTGCTTTGCTGTTGGTATTCAAAGCCACCTTCTTCGGCGGCGTTTACGATACCTGGGCACCGGGCGGCGGTGACGGTCGTGTTATCACCAACCCCACCTTGAATCCTGCTGTGATTTTCGGCTATCTGGCTGGCTCTCCCTTTGGCGGTGACGGCTGGGGTGTCGGCGTCAACAATATGGAAGACATCATTGGTGGACACATTTGGGTCGGCCTGATCTGTATTGGCGGCGGTATCTGGCACATCCTGACCAAGCCTTTTGGTTGGGCACGTCGGGCCCTGATCTGGAATGGTGAAGCTTACCTCTCCTACAGCTTGGGTGCTTTGTCCCTGATGGGCTTCATCGCTTCCTGTATGGTTTGGTTTAACAACACTGCTTACCCCAGTGAGTTCTATGGTCCGACTAATGCTGAAGCATCTCAGGCCCAGGCCATGACCTTCTTGGTGCGTGACTTGCGTTTGGGTGCCAACATCGGTTCTGCTCAAGGCCCTACGGGTTTGGGTAAATACCTAATGCGTTCTCCTACCGGTGAGATCATCTTCGGTGGTGAGACCATGCGTTTTTGGGACTTCCAAGGTCCTTGGTTAGAGCCCCTGCGTGGTCCTAACGGTCTGGATTTGGACAAGCTTAAGAACGACATTCAGGATTGGCAGGTGCGTCGTGCAGCTGAGTACATGACTCATGCGCCTAACGCTTCCATCAACTCTGTGGGCGGTATCATCACTGAGATCAACTCTGTGAACTTTGTGAACCCCCGTCAGTGGTTAGCTGCTTTCCACTTCATTATGGGTTTCTTCTTCTTGGTGGGTCACCTCTGGCATGCAGGCCGTGCTCGTGCTGCAGGTGCCGGCTTTGAGAAAGGGATTGACCGCGAGTCAGAACCCGTATTGGCCATGAGTGATCTTGACTAATCGTTTAAGTATTTTGCTCGATTAGTTGGGTTACATAAGAGCGTCTCCCCATTGAATGGGGGGGCGCTTTTGCTATAAACCACAAACTTTGCGCTGTCGCTGTAGATCTGCTTGCAGATCAGCAGTGAGTCCCATTTCAGCATTGACTGTGAGCCGCTCCATTTCTCGCCGAAAGTGGGCTGCAACCGTTGGATTGCGGATGATCAGGAGGTTCTCGTCGTTATTGTGATTTGCAGCCGCACTCCAGTTATGGGAGCCCATAATCACGATGAGGTTATCGATTAAGGCAAATTTGTGGTGGAGTTTATCGCCAGGGCTCAACCGAGGTTTGCCTACGGTTGGAATCCCTTGGGGCCAAGGATAATTATTGGCTTCAAACTTACAGCGATGATCGGGGGTGGCAACGCCGAGTAGGTCCAAGGCTTCGCTATAGCTGCGGTAGATAAAGCCTGGGTCCACCAGTAGAGACAGCTCCACACCTTTTTGCACAACCGGTGCAAGGTTATTAGCAATGCTCTGATCAGAGAAGACAAATAGGGCTAAGCCGATCTGCTGACGTGCTTGGGCCAGGGTTTGGCTGATCAACCCATTGGTGCTCTGCTGCCAGGGCTGGGTTTCTGAAAGTGGCGAAAACTGAATCGTGACCTGAGAGCTGCCTAAGGTCAAAGACTGAGGCTGTCGGGCCGGTTTTTGCAGTCCAAATTGGCTATCAGGTTTTTGTCCAGGTCCGTCTCCCCACATCAAGTTAAATTCGTCGGTAAAGTGGGTCGCTACTTGAGGACTCTTAAAGACCAGTAGGGCGTTGGCATTGCCCCGGCTCTCAGACTCGGCAAAATCCCCGTGGGTGCCGCTAATGGTCCAGTTGTTGGAGCCCGTCAACACCATCTGCTGGTCAATCACCAGAAATTTGTGGTGCATGAGGCCGCTGCCTTTTGAGCCATCAGCGGTATCGTCCAACATGGGAATACCTGATTTTTGCAAGATGCGAATCGCATCTCCCGCATCCAATTCGGCAGCAGTGATTTTGCCATTGTTGTCGGCATCGATCAGGCGCTGACGCTCGCTGTGCTTGCTGCGATCGCGATCTTCCAGTTGCTTTAACCGGCCTGAATCCAGGGGTTTCCAAACCCGGTTGTACTGGTTCTCAACGATGACGCGAACGGCAACCCCTGCTTCGGCCTTAGCTCTGAGGGCGAGGGCAATTTGGGGCAGATTAATCTCTTGAACCGCAACATCAATTTGATTTTGCGCCTGATTGATGGCATCGATAATGATTTGCTCTAAATTATCTCCATGGCGCTGAATGCGCCGATAGGGATCGGTATAGACATCGGCCTGGGAATGGTTGAAGTAAACCTGAATGTGGGGATCTTGAGGCAGCGGCGCTTGTAAGGGCTCAATCGAGGAGTTGGAGCGCCAATGGGAGAATCCTAGGACCAGTAAAAGCCCCAATGCCATTAAAACGAGCCACTTGTTTCGCTGCGTAGACAACTTCATGGCCTGATCCACCCCGAGGTCATTGGGTTCAGATTATAGGGATAGGGCGCAGTGTAATCCTATTGCGACATACAAACGACACAAAACAAGTGATGCGTCCTTAGGGACTGTCATTAGAATCAGAAACCCTGCTGATCAAGGGTCGCAGCCCCCAGCAGAATTACAGAAGCGCGCGTAATCGCCCTTGCCCAGCAAGGTTTCTACCAGTAATTTAATGACACGCCCTAGCAAAATTGCCTTATTATCTGACACCGATACGCTTTTTCTAACGTCACCTCATTAAGCACTCAACGGGAGACCACCAGTTTGCGACTTGATTGGTTAGTACCTGCGGGCCTAGGTGCAGCTAGCGCCTTAGTAATCACTCTGCCAGCCGAGGCAGCCCAGCTCCAGTCTTGGTGGTTTGACGCCAACCAAAATCGACTGGTGTTCACGACAGATACTGCGGTTCAGCCCAGGGCACAGCTCATTTTTAACCCCACCCGGGTTGTAATTGATTTGCCGGGGACGACCTTAGGACGGCCTACGGCCAACCAGCAGGTGGGAGGTGCCGTTCGAGAAGTCCGTGTTGGGCAGTTTGAGTCTCAAACGACTCGCCTCGTGATTGAACTCAGTCAGGGGTACACGGTTGATCCACAGCAGGTTGCGGTGCAGGGGATTACCGCAAATCAGTGGATGGTGCAGTTGCCAGAGCCGCAAAGAATTCCGCCTGGTACGGCGAACGCCAGCCCAGTAGCGAGTAGTTCTAACAATACGGTTTCTGGAGAGCGGGTGCCGGGTGCAGCCACTCAACTCGATGCAGTATTGACGACCCCAGATGGATTTTTCTTGAGGACGCGGGGGGAAACCCCAGACATTACGGTGGAACGTCGGGGCGATCGCAACAATCGCCAGATTTTAATCGATATTCAAGACAGCTCTATTTCCCTGCTACAGCGAGCGTAAGCCTTTCCCTTCAACCGC
>JBHJIP010000274.1:0-3417 GCA_050043365.1 Leptolyngbyaceae cyanobacterium | reverse complement strand
CCCAGTAAAAGTCCACCTAAGGCCTATGCTTCTCAACGAAAACGGCTTGCTTTAGAGCAGCGCATAGAGTTCAACAAGGTGATCAGATTCTCATGGTGAGACTGACTAAGATGCTGAAAAGTTTTCTGCACCACTAAGGATGGCGTTGAGTAATCATCTCGATGCGTCACCGCCTCAGTATGAAATTGAAAAAGTACCCACTGAGTTTAAAAGTTTCTGGACCTGGGGGCATTTGCGTATGGGTGCCGAAGGGATGCATCCCTTCGAGTATTTTCGGCTGCGCTATTACGAGAAGTGGCTCGGCGGTATTTCAGGCTTCTTTGTTGAGGAAGGCTACATCACCCAAGCGGAGTTAGATACGCGCACGGCTGAGATTTTGGCCGATGATGCCAAGGCGGAAGCTCCCCTACCCCAGGGTGGTAATCCGGCGATCGACAGTCAAGTTGAGAAATATCTGCGGAAAGGCGATTCGCCCCAACGGCCCGTTGCAATGGAGCCCAAGTTCAAGGTTGGCGACCCAGTCCGCATTAAAGATGTGCCCCCTGCGGATCACACTCGCTTACCTGGTCACTTGAGAGATCGGGTGGGTGTCGTGGATAAGGTTTATGAAGGGGTCTATACCTATTTCTTCAAAACCGCTGACGGCATTGGGGTTCCGATGCCCATTTACAGTCTGTGTTTTCAGCCTGAAGCAATGTGGGATGAGTCCTTGCTCGATCCAAAAGCGATTTACTACAACGACATTTTTGAAGTTTATATCGAAGCCGCTTAGAGGGGATAATCCATGCCAAGTTTGTACGAAGGATTTCAATACGATCCAGAGCGGGAACGCCAAAGCGCTGCCAAGGTTAAAGCACTGGAATCTTTGCTGATTGAGAAGGGGATTATTACGGGTAATACGGTTGATAATATCCTCAGCTATTTTGACACCCAAATGGGTCCCTTCAATGGGGCTAAGCTCGTTGCCAGAGCTTGGGTTGATCCGGAATTCAAAGAATTATTGGTCAATGACTGCAACGCTGCCTGCAATGAGATGGACTTTCCTGCCGGCATGTCGGGCGCTGAAGGGGAGCACATGCGCGTCGCTGAAAACACCCCAGGTGTGCATAACGTCATTGTTTGCACCCTGTGTTCCTGCTACCCCTGGCCGACCCTAGGCTTGCCGCCCTACTGGTATAAAGATCCCACCTTCCGGGCACGGACCGCCCGAGAACCCCGTACCGTACTCAAGGAGTTTGGGGTCGAACTGGATGATTCGGTAGAAGTCCGCGTTTGGGACACGAGTGGCCAGATTCGTTGGTGGGTTTTACCTATGCGGCCTGAAGGAACTGAAGGCATGAGCGAAGAGCAACTTGCTTCTCTGTTAACCCCTGAGGCCATGATGGGGGTTGCACTGCCGAAAGCAGCCTGATCAGCCTCCGACGTTCGTAATCTAGCGACAGGGCAGAAAAAATGTTCACTAAATTTGAGCATTTTGCGGCGACCAGCTTAATGGGTTCACCGCAGGAAGCGCCACCTCGACGGGACGGTCATCTGTATTTTGATCGAGACTGGGAGCGCCTCGCGTTTGGGGTAGCGATCGCCTTGTCCAAACAAGGCCATTACGAATGGGAAGACTTTCGCCAACAATTGATTAGCAAGATTGGTGAATGGGAAGCAGAGCACGAAACCGATGATCCGAGTTGGGATTATTACCAACGCTGGCTCGCTGCCCTTGAAGAGATCTTGGTCGAGTCTGAAGTCTTGGCCCCTGGTGAATTAGAAGCTCGTATGACCGAAATTCTGGGCGCTTGTGATTCTGAACAGAGATCGGACTCGTAGCTCTGCGCCGCTTTGACAAGTTATCAGAGAAAATCGTTCCGCCTAACTCCCTTACTAGCTGGCTCACTATCGCTGATTTACTGCCGATGCCAGTGGACTTCGCCATCCGGTTGATCAACCACCGCAACTCCCATTGCCGCTAGCCGATCGCGAATCTCATCTGCCGTAGCAAAATCACGCTGCTGCCGAGCCGCTTGGCGCTGCTGGATTAGGTCAGTAATCTCCGCCTCATCCAAATCACCCGCCACTGCATCAGGATCACTGTCCGCCTCAAACCCCAAGACCTGGGCCAGGTGCATCAAAGTTTGCCACTGCGCCAAAAGCTGTTCAGGACCGGACTGGGGCTTCCCTTCGTGAATCAGACAGTTGCCTTCCCGCTGCAATCCTTTGGCTAGCTCAAACAGTACCGCCAGCGCCCCCGGCGTATTCAGATCATCGTCCATGACAGTTTGAAACCGTTTGACCCATGGGTTGTCTGGGCTGAGAGACGGAATGTTGGCGGCTGACCACCCCAACGCGGCTCCGTGGTGATCGCCAAAGCGGAGTCCAGTTGTTAGCGTTTGCCAACTGTTGACGGCAGCGGCGATCGCATCTTTCGTAAAATCCAGCGGCTTTCGATAATGCCCCTGCAGCACAAATAGCCGCACCGCCATCGGGTCTAACGGCTGCGGATACCCGGCCCACGCCCCATCCAACAAATCACGAATCGTGGTGAAGTTGCCCAAAGATTTCGACATCTTTTCGCCATTTACCGTCACCATGCCGTTGTGCAGCCAGTAGTTAGCCAGGGGCTTGCCGTTAGCCGCCTGGGACTGGGCAATTTCATTCTCGTGGTGGGGAAACACCAGGTCACCGCCGCCACCGTGGATGTCGATGGTCGCCCCTAGTCGGGCGCGAATCATCGCCGAACATTCGATGTGCCAGCCCGGTCGTCCCGGCCCCCAAGGCGACTCCCAGGCAGGTTCGCCAGGTTTTGCCCCCTTCCAGAGGGCAAAGTCCGCTGGGTTGCTCTTAACGGTGGCAACCAGATCACGACCACTGGCCCCAGCCTGCATGGTTGCGAGAGATCGCCCCGAGAGCCCACCATACTCAGCAAACTGCTCTACCCGGTAATAGACATCACCCTCAGCCGCATAGGCGTAGCTTTTCGCTTCAAGCTGGCCAATCAATTCATGAATT
The DNA here is from genome assembly GCA_050043365.1 of Leptolyngbyaceae cyanobacterium. GTDB lineage: Bacteria > Cyanobacteriota > Cyanobacteriia > Phormidesmidales > Phormidesmidaceae > PCC-6406. Next base: position 417 of record JBHJIP010000274.1, on the reverse strand, counting down.
GCCTCAATATGCTCCGTCACCCTGGGATGCTCATCGGCATCCATCACATTCAGGCGGTGCATATCCTCAAAGTAGCGCTGGATGTAGCGTTCTGAGACAGCCGCCATGGTCGTGCCTTGAGCGCTGGCCCGATTGAGGATTTTGTCGTCAATATCGGTGAAGTTTTGCACATAATGCACCGCGTACCCCCGCCAGCCCAGGTATCGTCGCAGCACATCCCAGCCCAGGTATGACCGGGCGTGCCCCAGGTGGCAATCGTCATAGACCGTCACCCCGCAGCAATACATCGTCACCCGTCCCGGATGGATGGGGGTAAAGGGTTCCTTGCGTTTGGTGAAGGTGTTGGTGAGGACGAGGGACATGGGGCGGCAGGTGGATGGGTGTGAGGGTGAATGGGTGTGAGGGTGAATGGGTGTG
>JBHJIP010000273.1:0-21128 GCA_050043365.1 Leptolyngbyaceae cyanobacterium | reverse complement strand
CCAACCCGCATCTCCCATATCAGGGGGGTTGGGGTCCAGCCCCCGATTCCGATATAGGCTCTTCTGAGTGATAAGCAACTTGCATACTCCTTTTCTGAAAAGCGAGAGAACGACTTTTGCGTAAGGAATAGCTTTTCAAGGGGGATTCAGGGGGATCACAAGCACTTCACACTAAGCGGATAAAACGCCTTGTTACTATCCGAGGATTTCAATATCAATGAACTCCTAATCCTGAGCCCTCCTCCTGCTAGGAACATCTTTTTTACGCTGTTATGAAGCACTACCGTCTCGCTCGAATTAAACGCCAGCTCTTTTGGCTAGGAATACTTGCCCTGGTGTGGCTGCTCTGCAGCGGCGAAGCCCAGGCAGGTCCATTGTCCCAAAGGCTAGCGGCCTTTCCGGATTGGTCCGGCCCCCTGCCAGTGCAGCAAGCAGAGGGGGATTTGGTCTATCCCGATTGGATGGCAGGTAATTGGGAGATGACCACCACCCTGGTCGACTTGGCTGCGCCCCTAGCGCCCGATATTCAGAGCCCTGGTTTTGAAAGCAACCAAGGCCTTCTGGATCAGCCCATTCGCTGTCAGGTTCGATTTATCGAGGGAAGTGCAACGCCGAGTCAGGGATTTTTGGCCTCGGTACGCCGCCAAGATCAACCGCTCCCCATCCTGTCCGATCGCGCCTTTAACGGTCTCAGCCTGGCCCGTGCCTATCTCGGCGACGAGGCTGTAAAACAAGTCAAGGTCGATCCAGAGAACCCTAACCGGCAGTTAACGATTTTGCGGGGCGATCGCCAGTTGGAATCGACCATCACCGGACGGGCCACTGAGCAGCCCGATACCGATACGTTTCTTACCAGTGAGGTCTTTCAGCAGGTTTTTCGAGGCACTGCCCAGCCTTACCTCAATCAAGTTGAGACCACAACCGCCTACAAGCGATCTGCAGAAGATAAATCCGCCGCCTTCAACGCGGATCAGGTAACCGCCATTTACCTCTCTCCTAAAGATCCAGCCTATTTTCAAAGTCGCGGTCGACCCGTCGCGTTGTACCGTTATCACCTTACTTTTCAAGCTCCTTCCATTTGATCTCTCAATGGTTTGACCCAGACCATTTAAAAATCAGTCAAAAAATCTTTGTCCATTCTCTCAAAAACAAAAAAATGGAGCTTATTCAGATGAATAAGCTCCATTTCTTATCGAAAGGAAAACCGCTATTACTAGGGGCTGTAGACAATTAAAGCTAGAGGTTTTGCTGCAAAATGGTTACAGCCCCTAGTTTGATCCATGGGGACGGGCGTAGTTGCGCCTACCCAGCAAGGGCTTTGTCGCTAATTGTCCACACGCCCTAGCGACGCTTTTAAAGCTTAGTAACGACGCCCGCCACCACCGCGATTTTCACGGGGTTTTGCTTTGTTGACCTTAAGGTCACGCCCCATCCATTCAGCCCCGTCAAGGGCCTCAATGGCTGCAGCCTCTTCCTCCTCCGTACTCATCTCAACAAATGCAAACCCACGCATCCGCCCCGTTTCTCTGTCCGTGGGCAATTGAACTCTTTTGATGGTGCCGTACTCTGAAAAGACCTCGGTCAAATCATCCTGTGTGGCTTGGTACGACAGATTCCCAACGTAAATCGACATGGAAGTTTCCCAAAATCAAGGAGGTGTTAAGAGTTTAGATTCGGAGAAACACTTTAATTAAAGAGTCGTACAGCCGAACGTAAATCCTGACTAACAGTAGCACAGGCGTAATCGCCTAGAACCTATAGTCATTAATGCGAATAAAAACGGAGTGTGCTTCTCGTTTTTCTCCTAGAAGGGGATGGCATTAGCACAGGGTTGACCAGCTTCCACCGCATCTAGATTAGAGAGTGTCGTCTCGGCAATATTAGTCAGCGCTTCACGGGTGAAAAAGGCTTGGTGGGCCGTGACCACCACATTTGTAAAAGACTGCAGCAGTTGAAAGGTATCATCCTGAATCACCGTATCTGAGAGATCCTCAAAAAACAGGCTCTCCTCATCCTCGTACACGTCCGTGCCGAAGTACCCCCCCTGCCCTGACTTTAAGGCATCGATCACAGCCTGAGTATCACCCACTCAGCCACGGCTAGTATTGATCAACATGGCTCCAGGCTTGAGATGCTGTAAAGAGTCCCCATTGATCAGGTGATAGGTTGCTGGCAATAGGGGGCAATGTAACGACACCACATCTGACTGCGCCAATAAATCCGTCAGCTCCACATACTGAACCCCTAAGGCCACACAGGCGGGGTTGGGCTGCACATCGTAGGCCAAGAGCTGACAGCCAAATCCCTGCATAATTTGCGCAAAGCACTGGCCAATCTTGCCGGTGCCCACTACTCCAACGGTCTTGCCATGGAGGTCAAAGCCCAAAAGACCCTGCAGGGCAAAATTATCGTCCCGCACCCGGTTATAAGCGCGGTAAAGCTTGCGGTTCAGCATCAAAATCAATCCCACCGCATGTTCTGCCACGGCGTAGGGGGAATAAGCCGGGACCCGTACCACCGTCATCCCCAAGTCCTTGGCTACGGCCAGATCAACGTTATTGAATCCAGCACAGCGTAGGGCGATCGCTCGGGTGCCCGTTTTGGCGATCGCCCGTAGGGTTTCCGCCGTGAGCGGGTCGTTAATAAAAACACAGACCGCCGCAAACCCCTTAGCTAGGGCAGCCGTCTTAACCGTCAAATGGGGTTCAAAGAAAACTAACTCATGGTTATGGGCTGCATTTGCCTCCTCAAAGGCTTGCTTGTCGTAAGGTTTAGTACTAAAAAAAGCAACCTGCATGGCAAGGGTCAGCGCATCGCACTGAAACAATTGATTACGAATCTCACATTCCTCAGCGGCACTGAGAAATCAAGGGTGCATACCGCTCCATTTATGACGAATCAAGATTGCCAGAAGATTAAGGCATCCGGACCCATTCCCAACCCAGCGAAGGCTTCCAAGGCAAGACTTCATCGTCGATGAACGCAGCAAATAATCTATATTGTGCAGCCCCGCTTTGGAGTCGTGGTTTTCCCCACCAAAATCTTGTCTTTGATTCATGACAGCCCTGGGCAATCCGAAAGAAAACCTTGGGGGGATCAAGGTTCCTCCCAAAAGTTGACTACCCTGATCAAAACTGCACCGCGCCTGCGCTGAGACCTCTTAGAAATGGAGGCCGCGGCCATGACACAGCGCAATCACCATTCAGCCGTTTACATCGCAATAAGAGGGAAGCGTTAACTATGGCACAGAGTTTTGGGGTAATTGGCCTAGCGGTCATGGGTGAAAACCTAGCGCTCAACGTCGAGCGTAACGGCTTCCCAGTGGCCGTTTATAACCGTTCACGGGAGAAAACCGATCGCTTCATGGCCGAGCGGGCGGGGGGCAAAAACGTCCAAGCCACCTTCTCTTTAGAGGAATTTGTCGGTGCCCTAGAGCGGCCCCGTCGCATTTTGGTGATGGTCAAAGCGGGTGGCCCCGTTGACGCGGTGATCGCTCAGCTTAAGCCCTTGTTAGAAGAGGGGGACATGATCATTGACGGGGGCAACTCCCTCTATGAAGACACCGAACGGCGGGTTAAAGAACTCGAACCCACGGGCCTAGGCTTCATTGGCATGGGCGTCAGTGGTGGCGAAGAAGGGGCTTTAAATGGCCCTAGCTTGATGCCCGGTGGCACCCGAGCCGCCTATGGCGAAATCGAGCATATCGTCACCAAAATTGCGGCTCAGGTCGATGATGGCCCTTGCGTGACCTACATCGGTCCGGGCGGTGCCGGTCACTACGTCAAGATGGTTCACAACGGCATTGAGTATGGCGATATGCAGCTAATCGCCGAAGCCTACGACCTGCTCAAAAACACCCTGGGTTTAGGTCAAGAGCAGCTCCATGAGGTGTTTGCTGAGTGGAACCTCACCGATGAGCTGAATTCCTTCTTGATTGAGATCACCGCTGACATTTTCACCAATACTGACCCAGAAACCAACAGTCCTCTGGTTGAGCTGATCGTGGATGCGGCAGGTCAAAAGGGAACCGGTCGCTGGACGGTGATGAGTGCTTTGGAGATGGGGGTTTCGATCCCCACCATTACGGCGGCGGTGAATGCTCGGATCATTTCTTCTATCAAGGAAGAGCGGGTTGCCGCCTCTAAGCAACTAAATGGCCCCAGTGGCCGCTTTGATGGGGATGTCAAAGCCACCATTGCCAAGGTTCGTGATGCCCTCTACTGCTCCAAGATTTGCTCCTATGCCCAAGGAATGGCCCTGATTGGCAAGGCCTCTCAAACCTACAACTACAGCATTGATTTGGGCGAAACAGCGCGGTTTTGGAAGGGGGGCTGCATCATTCGGGCGGGCTTCTTGAACAAGATTAAGCATGCCTATGACGAGAATGGTGCTTTAGCCAACCTGTTATTGGCCCCTGAGTTCAAGCAAACGATCTTAGATCGTCAAGGCGCTTGGCGTGAGGTGGTGGCTATGGCGGCTCAGTTGGGTATCCCGGTCCCGGCCTTTAGCGCATCTTTGGATTATTTTGATAGCTATCGCCGCGATCGCCTCCCCCAGAACCTCACCCAAGCTCAGCGGGACTACTTCGGTGCCCATACCTTTGCTCGGGTCGATAAGGAAGGCATGTTCCACCACGAATGGAGCAAAGCCCCAGCCCGCGTTTAGCAGTCTGGTCTAGATAGACCCAGTCCAAAGAAATCCCCCGTTCTACTCATGAATGGGGGATTTCTCTATCCAGACACCAATCGATAGTGAAACGGCTCAACCCACTGCAGGCGACCTTGGTTGTGGAGATAAGGCCGCATTGCCTAATAAGCAGGAGCCGCCAGGAAAGAGACCAACAACCCCAAAATAGAACCGGCAATGACCTGGATGGGGGTATGGCCCAAGAGTTCCTTGAGACGGTCCTCATTGAACTCAGGCTTTTCGCTGAATAGCTCGTCTGTAATCTGGTTTAGGAGCTTGGCCTGTTTCCCAGCCGCCTGCCGCACTCCGGCAGCGTCGTACATGACAATCACCGCAAACACCACAGTTGCTGCAAAAAAAGGGCTGCTCCATCCCAGGGTTTGCCCAGTGCCCGCAGCCAGAGCCGTCACCAGGGCAGAGTGGGAGCTGGGCATGCCGCCCGTCTCAACCAGCACATGCCAGTTAACCTCACGGTTCTGGGCAAATTCCACCACCAGTTTCAGAGCCTGGGCTAAAAAGCAGGCACCCAGGGCAATGAGCAACACACTGTTGTGGAAGACGTCACTGATGTCTTGCATGAAAGTTAAACCGTCCCTAATGGGTGCGTGCAACGATGTAATCTGCGAGGGCCAGTAGGGGTTGAGCCCCTTCCCCGAAAGGGGCGACCGCTGCCTTGGCTTGATCGATCAAATGTTGAGCTTGTCGCCTGGACTCATCAATACCCCAGATGCTGGGATAAGTGGCCTTTTGCGCCTGGAGGTCTTTGCCGGCAGATTTGCCCAGCTCCTCTGAGGTGGCCGTAATGTCTAAGACGTCATCCACAATCTGAAAGGCCAACCCAATGCATTTAGCGTAATTAGACAGGGTGGCGATCGCTGCCTCATCGGCCCCCGCTAAAATCGCCCCAGACGTAACTGATATTTCTAGCAGCGCGCCGGTTTTATGGGTATGGATGTAGGTTAAAGTCTCTACCGTGGTGTCAGGATTGCCCTCAGAGGCTAGATCCACCACTTGACCGCCCACCAACCCCTCGGCACCCACTGCTTTACCTAAATCGGCGATCACACGCAACATGCGCTCGGGAGCAACCCCCACGGTTTTGCGGGCTACGTATTCGAAGGCGTAAGCCAGTAGGGCATCCCCTGCCAAAATCGCCACGTCGTCACCGTACACCTTATGGTTAGTGAGCTTACCGCGCCGATAGTCGTCATTGTCCATGGCGGGCAGATCGTCGTGAATCAACGACATGGTGTGAATCATTTCTAGGGCACAGGCAGTCGCCATCGCCTGCGGTTCACTGCCGCCCGTCAAGTCACAGGTGGCCAAGCAGAGGATAGGGCGCAGCCGCTTGCCCCCCGCCATCAAGGAGTAGCGCATGGACTCGTAGATGGTTTCGGGGTAAGCCACAGGCAAGGCACCCTCTAGGGCGGCTTCAACCCGCTGCTGACGATTGCTTAGATAGCCCTTCAAGTTAAAGGTTTTGGGGGGAGAATTTTGGGAAGAAGTGGTCACCATGCGCTGTCGTTGGGACTTAAGGACAGGGTTCGGGAGGAAGCGGCGATTGCGTTCGCCCACAATAGCTCAATACCGTATTGTGCATGAGCATGGCAACTGTCATCGGCCCAACCCCCCCGGGTACTGGGGTAATGGCAGCAGCGATCGCTGCTACCGCATCATAGGCCACATCCCCCACCAATCGACCTTTTCCATCGGCTCCCACGACCCGGTTGATGCCTACATCAATCACCACCGCTCCCGGCTTGACCTGATCTGCGCTAAGAAATTCGGGTTGCCCCACTGCCGCCACCAAAATATCGGCGCTGCGGGTCACAGCAGCCAAGTCTTTTGTGCGGGAATGGGCCACGGTCACGGTTGCATTGGCCGCTAACAGCATCAGGGCAATGGGCTTGCCCACCAAAATGCTGCGGCCTAAAATCACCGCTGATTGACCGCTCAATTCAGTACCGCTGGTCTTTAGCAGATGCATAATCCCAGAAGGGGTACAGCTTCTCAGGCCGGTTTCACCGCGCAGCAGACGCCCTAGGTTGACAGGGTGTAGGCCGTCTGCGTCTTTGTCTGCATCAATGGCATTGAGCAGGGCAACGGCATCGAGATGGTCGGGGACGGGTAGCTGCAGCAAAATGCCGTCAACGTGATCATCTGCATTCAAGGATTGAATCAGTTGCAGTACATCAGCTTGGCAGGTCTCAGCGGGCAAATGGCGACCCAAAGAGGCGATACCGATGCGATCGCAGGAGCGCGCTTTATTGCGGACATAGGCGGCACTGGCGGGGTTATCACCTACCATCACCACCGCTAGGCCCGGTGGACGACCCACCCCAGGGGCAACGGCCTCAACATGATGTTTGAGCTGAGTCTGAATGGTTTGAGCCAGGAATTTGCCATCTAAAATCTGGGCCATCGGGAAACCTGAGCTAATCTGTCATCAGCCATCTAGTATGACGTTGGTTATTTAAAAGCGTACTTTTTTGACGGTTTGATTAGGGGTTGTGATCAATTAAAACTAGAATCCTGGTGGTGCAACGGTTTCAGCCCCTAGCACTATTATGGAAGTGCGGTAATGCTTTCCCAGTCAGTGTTTTGCCGTTCATTGCCCATACGATCTAGAGCGGGCCATTAAGGGAGTTTTTATGCGGACACGAATAGGAATGAGCCCCTCTCCTAAATTTGGCCCTCGGCTTATAAGACGCTGGCCCCTAGCTTTACTGATGCTTTTGTCCATTGCCAGCATCGGCTGTGGTGCCCTCTCCCAACAGTCCCTTCCGCAGGGCCTGTCGCTACCCATCGCGCAGCTAGCAGGACCGCCAACCGCCATTGGCACCCTATCGCAACCGGGCCAAAATCAGCGGGTGACGGTGCAAGGGCAGGTTAAACAGCGAGCCCCTTTGACCGCAGGCTGGCTCTATCGCTTGGAAGATGAGAGCGGCAGCATTTGGGTCCGCAGCCAGGCAGTAGCGCCACCTCTAGATAGCTGGATCAGGCTAGAGGGGCAGCTACAGTATCGGCAGATTTTGGTGGACGGCATCGATCAAGGGGAGCATTATCTGGAGGAGCAGAGTCGTCGTCCTGTGGAAACCGAATCTGAGGACGTTGAATCCTAAGCCGTTAGGTGACTTAAGAGGCTGTTTGCAAAGGGGGTAAACCCGAGTGGCCCTCAATCATGGCCCATGTCGCCAGCTCAAATATCACCGCTTCCCTTAAGGCCGTCAACTGCGGCTTGAAACTCACTTCTGAAGCCAAGGCGTTTCTGCCGCCACCATGGCATACACCCCCCAAATCGCTAAGGGCCGCAAATAGTGACAGGCTCGAAAGGTCCCCAACGCCGTAATTGCTTCCGGTGTCCGAAACTGCAAGCCGTAGGTGTAGACCTGCTGTACCACTGCCTCAGTAATCGCCAACGCCCGCTCTGGCTGCCCCATCTGGGCAAAGAACATGGCTAGGCCGAAGTTAATCCCCGTCCATACCTCTAGCTGGTGGGTACTGTCCGGGTTCTCAGGGGAGCCGTCGGGTAAGACCCCATTCGCCACCCCGATCGCCTGTCCGGGCTGCGCCGAGCGAAACGTCCCGGTTTGCGCCCCGGCAAACTTTTGCTCCTGGGGTTCTTGCTTCGCCGCATAGGCATTGAAATTCACAAAGCAGGCCTCGTAAATAGCCTCTAGGGCCGAGGTGATGTACTGCTCCTCCACCAGATCTGGGAGCCCGACCAGGCGAGTGCAAAACTGGCCGCAGAGTTGGTCTGCCATCACCACTTGGGAGTCGCTGCCGGTTTCCAAGCGGTAGTAGCGGCCATTCCATAAGCGCTTGTGGTAATGATTGCGGCTTTGTTCTAGCCAACGCCGGTATTGGGTGACCAGGATGGGGGTGTTGCCGGGGGCGCGGCCCGCAGCAGTGAGGGCGTCAGAGATCGCGATCGCGCTTTCCAATGCCGCCATCCAGAGGCCACCGCAATAGGCGCTGATGCCCTTGAGTTGCCAGTCATCAAAGGTTTGATCAGGGGCACCACCATTTTCAGGGATGCCATCGCCGTCAGTGTCGAAGCGTTTTAGATACTTGAGGGTTTCGGTGACGGCAGGCCAGCAGTCGGCCAAAAACTCAATGTCCGTCGCCCCAGTCAGTTGATAGGCACGATAGACCTGGATGACAAAATCGCTGGGCAGATCTTTCCACTGGTTGCAGTCTTGGTAGCTGGTGTAGTTGGTTTGCACAAACGGATGCTCGTTGGGGGCACCCAGGTCGTGGGGGGTCGCGCCGCGCAGTTTGCGGGGGGCGTAGTGGTCGGTCTCGCCGACGGTGTAGTAGTAGCCAATGATGCGGGTGCGATCGTCTGCGGTGGGAATGGCGCGGGCAAAGGCCCGCAGGACCGCTTTCTCTAGCTCCGGCCACAGCAGCAGGATGGCAAAGCCGCCGTAGAGGCGCACGTCTAGGCTCTCGTACCAGCGGTAGTCGATGCATTCCAGTACTGCCAACTGTCCGACGGGATCGATGTCGGTGGCGGCGTTCCAAATCGTGCCGCCGCTGGTGAGGTCATATAGCTCGTTAAACAGGGCCATCTTGAACCAGTCGGGCAGTTCCTGGTCTAAAGTCGGCTGCTGCCAGTCGATTATCTGCTGTTGCCAGGTTGGGTACTGATCTAGGGCGGTTTTGGCGATCGCCCAGGCGTGCCGTCCCTCTCGCCCAAAGAAATCCGTATAGCGCCGGTATTCTGCAATGCCCGCCGCATATTCCATCACCGGTAAATCCCAGGCCAATACCATAGGGATCTGCCGGGTTTCGCCAGGGGCCAGGGTAATGCGCACGGCGATCGCCCCCCCGATTTGCCCCCCGTCTTCTGCCGGGCGATCGTCGGCGTTATTCACCAGGGAGCCATCCTGGGCAAAGCTGCCCCATAGGTCGCCGCCATCCCCAGCCGGGTCCCAATGGGTGTGGTAAAAGATCTCGGTATTGGGCTGGTCTAGGGTGGCGATCGCCCATTGGCCGCCCCCTTCTTTGGGCGCAAGGCCTTGCGCCCCTACGGCGGCGTTATCCATGAGACAACCCACATGGTTGCCTTCTTGCACCAGGCGATTGCGATTGCCGCTGCTCTGCCCCAAGGCCGGAACGTAAGTGTAATAAGGACTGCCATCATCCCGTTGCAGTACCTCTGAGGACGCCTCGGTGTTGGTAAACCAACCCACTAGATTCTGCCAACTCAGCAAAATGCTGATCGTCAGCGCCTGATCCGTCGGGTTATGGGCCGTCCACAAGAAAACCGCCACCGGGTAGCTGCTCTCCTGGTAGTTCTGCGCCCAAATCGGCGAAAACTGTTCGCAGGTGAGTTCCGCTTGAAAGACATTCTCGTAGGTGAACCAACTGCGCGGGTAAAGAGCATGGTAGGTGCCCCCTTGCGCCCCTGCTTCCTCGCCCCCTTGCGCCCCATCGCCTGGATACCACTGCCAATTTCCTAAACTCCCGTCCTCCGGAGCTTCCGTACAAAGGGCGTAAGTCTGCGTCTGATCACCGCTCTGCTCAAACAGGCTGAACTGGCACCCCGGAATGCTCTGGTAAGTGTGCTCCCCCCCGTCCAGATGCCAGAGGTTGAAGTCACCCCGGTGCGATCGCCCGATGCAACCCGCGCCAAACCCGCCCAGGGGTGCCCCATGCCAAGGGCCGTCATCAAGGTTGCTGGCATAGCGCACCACGTAGTGATGGTCCCATCCTTGGCCAATGGGTCGCTGCCAAGCACAGGACGGAATCTGAGGAAAATGCTCTGCCATGATGGGTTCGGGACTGCCAACTGCACCCTTCATCATAGGGTTTTAAGATCCCTAGGGCGCGTCATCAACACCGAGTGAAAGCCTTGCTGGACAAGCATTACCGCGCCCTTACCTATAGTATAGATAGGGGCTGAAGCTGTTGCACCACAAGGATTCTAGTTTTAATTGATTACAGCCCCTAGCATTCTCTGGTTTCAGGACCTCTTCAAGCCCTCAAGCATGTCCTTCAAGTCTCTTCAAACCCGGCTGGGCAGTCTGGTTCATCTGCAGCACTACGCTCTGGCAGGGTAGGCGCGGCTTGATCAGGCTCAAGACTTTGGCAAACGATCGCCGTTGTTGTCTGATTTTCCCCTAGGGCAACAACCCCAAGCACGCTGGGCAGATCAGGCTGGGTCGGGCGGGCAAAGGCCACGGCCTGCAAATCATTCGCGGTCAAAATCTGATACGAATAGAACTCGGTTTCGGCCTCTATTCCCAGGCCTAGGGCATCGATTTGGGTTGTAAATTCAGGACTCTCAAGCCGATAAGCCTGCTGTGCCCGATTGAGCGCACCAATATAGGTCACCGCCTCAGTAGCTGGTCCGTTTTGGCTAGCGCTGTTATCGCTATGGAGGTCTTGAGCAATGGGGAGGATCTCCACGTTTTCGGGAAGATTCCAATCATCATTTACCTTTGTGAGGCTGATTTCATAAGCCACTTCTGGGTCAGATTGATCGATAACGTAGACCTTTTGATCAGGCGCAATATGGAAAGTAACCGGTGAGTCGGTAGTATTTTCGCCCAGGTCAATCTGCCAGGTCCCGACATAGGTGCTCTCTGGGCTCGCGCAACCCACTGCAAGGGTCAGAGCCAGTCCAGTAGCGACGGTCTTGATTTGCGGCATGGCGTTTAATCCAGAGTTGGGAAATAAGGCGACCCTTGCTACTTAGGCTACCCTTTGCCCTCATTTGAGCTTCGTTTGCCGCTGATGAGTCACCCCACCGATGAGCAGCGTGCAGATTTAACCCCAGCTCAGACGCACGCCAAACCTTCAGATTTTCCTCGGCTTTGCGCCCCCCGTTGGCACGTTATTTTCAAGGGGGTTGGGCTTTAATAGGGCTGTGGCCAGAAAGCCTCCGGCACGGTTGAATGCTTCAAGGTTTTATCTAAAGGCTTTCTGACGTCGCCACAGTGGTCTTAGGGGGTATTCGGCGTGGGTAGGCGGTTACGGCAAATTCAATCCAGTCTGAGGATTTTGGGGGGCACAACCGCCCTGGTCATGGGTAGCGGCGTCGCGGCTCTGGCCCTCTCCAGCTCCGTTGGCCCAAACGGCATTGATGCCCGTCGCCTTCATGCTGAGCCCTACAACGTCACGGGTGCCAAGATCGCGATCGGCCAGGTGGAAATTGGCCGCCCCAGCCAATTTGGCCTCGACAAGGTGGCCAATGCTGACCTGCCCGTAAACGTGCGCCGGGTGTTTTTGCTGGATGAGCTGGCGGGTCCCAACCGCTATGTGGATTTCCACGCCGCCACCGTCGCCAGCGTTATGGTCAGTCAGGATAAAGACTTGACGGGCGTAGCGCCCAACGCCGTGCTTTACTCCGCTGCCGTGGGTCCGATTCGCGGACGCAGCGGCCAGCCTGATGAATGCTTATCTAGCCAGCAGATTGCCCTGAGTAACGGGGGTGACGTGCGGGCAATTAACTTCAGCTTTGGTGAACCCCTAGCCCGTGACCCTCGCCCTGAAGCGGTTTTAGACGGCAACGCCCTACTCACTCGCTGCATTGACTGGTCTGCCCTGGAGCATGACACCCTCTATGTGATTGCCGGAAACCAAGGGGGTGGGGGCATTCCCATCCCTACCGATAATTTCAACGGCATCAATGTGGCCTATTCCCGCCGGGTGGACGGTCGCTTTACCAAGGTGGATTTTGCCAATCTCAGCAGTGAGCCTACCTTTAATTCCCGCCGGGGCAGTGCCCCTGAGAGTAATGTCGGGGCCAGACGGTCGATTAACTTGGTGGCCCCTGGTAGCGATATTGAGGTGATCGGCCCCGATGGCGCGTCTAGTACCGTCAGTGGTACCAGCTTTGCGGCCCCCCATGTGGTCGCCGCTGTGGCCCTCTTGCAGGAATGGGGCGATCGCCAGCTCCGCTCTGGGCGGCTCGACTGGAGCCTGGACTCCCGAGAGCCGATGGTCACCAAGGCGGTGCTGCTCAACTCCGCCGATAAGCTCGAAGATGCGGGCGATGGTCTGCGTCTTGGCATGCGCCGCGCCCTCTATGCCGAGAGCGATCGCCCCTGGATTGAGTCCGATGCCTATCGAGATCGGGCCATTCCCCTCCATGCTGATCTCGGCACCGGTCACCTCAACGCCTATCGGGCTGTTTTGCAGCTTGATGGGGGGCAGTGGTCACCGGATGAAACCGTACCGGTTTTGGGCTGGAACTATGGCGCGATCGCGGCCCCAGTCCCCACCGCTACCACCGAGCACCGCCACGACCAGTTCCATGACTATGTGTTTGAGGGGCCGCTGCAGGCAGGCAGCTACCTGTCTGCCACCTTGGCTTGGGAACGGCTCGTGGCCCTGAATGACGACAACCAAAACGAGCGCTACGACCTGGGCGAATCCTTTAGCGATCAAGGACTCAACAATCTTGACCTCTACTTAATGCGGGTCGAAGACACCGATATTGCCGACAGCGTCTGGTCTTCAGTCAGTGCCGAAGACAGCGTCGAGCACATCTTCACCCAGATTCCTGCCACGGGACAGTACAAGCTGCGGGTGGTCTATCACGACGCCGTCAATGCCGCCCCCACCCAGCCCTACGCCTTGGCCTGGTGGGCCGTGGCGGCTCAGCAATAGACCAACGAACGACCTAGAAACCAACGGGGCTTTGCTGCCGACTTGGGCATACTGGCAATGCAGCAATGGTGGCATTCAACCATCGTTTTAACTTTCTCATCTGCCAGAAAAAAGTACTTTAAAGCGTCATTATTCAAATCAACCAACTATGGAAATGAGCCCTAAAAAAACGGTTTTGGTTTGGCAACCTTACTTCATGGGAGGAGGTGCTGAAGCCGTTGCTCTATGGATTTTAGAAGCCCTTAGTCAAGAATATGATGTAACACTTTTAACGCTGTCCCATGTGAGTTTTCAATGGCTGGATGCCATGTACTATACGCAAGTTTCAGGCAAGAACATCAAGCTCGATACGCAGCTCAAAAAGTGGATGCGGTTGCCAGCTTACTTCCTCATTTCTCAAAGCAAAATATTGAGAATGGCCTTCATCCAATGGACTATTCGTAAACTCAAAAAGAAAGCAGACCAATATGATCTGGTATTTTCAGCCTTTAATGCCGTAGACATGGGGGAAATCGGCATTCAATATCTCCATTGGGAGCATGTGGTTGAAAAATTTCCCCATAAGGCTAAATCTTGGGAAAAGGGGTTGATGAAATGGGCTGATTTTTCCCACGATCGCCTGCGCCAAAACCGATCAATCGCCAACTCAAAACACACCGCTGACCGGATCAAATCCACCTACGGAATCGAATCAACCGTCATCTTTCCCCCAGTCACAACTTCCATTGATGCCCTGCCCTGGTCAGAAAAAGAAGATGCCTTTCTCTGTAGTGGACGCATTGTTGAGCCGAAACAAACCCACCGAATCATCAATATTTTAAAGGTGGTTCGTGAGAAAGGTTTTGACGTCAAGCTCTATATTACTGGCGGTGGCGGTGGTGTTTATAATCAAAAGTATTTGCGCCGAGTTAGAAACCTCGCCAAGGAAAATAAAGACTGGGTTTACTTATACGAAGATCTACCTTATGAAGACTATCTCGACATCTTGGCCCGCTGCCGTTATGGCATCCACTATAAATATGAGCCCTTTGGTATTTCAGTGGCAGAAATGCTCAAGGCTGGCATGATTCCGTTTGTACGAACCATTGGTGGTCAGGTAGAAATTGTCGGCAGCGAAAATGAAGCCCTGCTCTTTAATGGCGAAGCCAATGGGGTTGAAAAAATCGTGTGTGTGTTAGGAGATGCCGATCTCCAGACCCAAATACTAGATGTTTTGGCACAACGTCAAGCATTATTCTCAACCCAGCGTTTTGTAGAAGAGATTCAATCTACGGTCAGACAATACCTGGCCTCGTCGGCTTGAGATGGTGCGATCGCCCGGTTGGCCCGCCAGTTTAATCGTGACCTTGGGTCTGGGCGTAACCCTGGCCGCCGCCAAAGCGAATTTCAAAAACAAACCAATAACCTCACCACGACCCTACAGCGCATCACCAACCGCTACAGCGATTTACTCCTCGATCCGCCAACCCCAAACCACCAAACGAGATCGCGCGGGCCAACTTGTCCCTGCGGCGCTGCGACCCAGCTATGTGCCTATCACCTTTCTGGAACCCAAACCCACGAACGAAGTTGCCCTAGGGTTTGACTTGGCTTCGGACCCAATCCATCGAATAGTGTTAGAGCGGGCTCGGGACACGGGAGCGATCGAGGTTCACCAATGGCCTACCGATGCTTGTCTATACCTGGTCTAAAACCGTGATCGCCTGTTTCACAAAGTCCGTAATAAACGCCTCCCGACGGTTGAGCTGAAACTGCTGCTCAACCACCGCATTCACCCCCCCATCCCCCCAATCCTGCCCCTGGCGGAAATACTCCACAAAGCTTTTGCCTGCAATGCGGGTCAGATAGGCTGCACTGGCCCCTTGCACCGCGCGACTGGCCAACGCCGTCGCCACCGTCACCTGCATCCCTACCGCCAACAACCGCATCGCCCCCTTGACGATACCCAACCCGGTTAAGGTGCGAGCTAGAGAGCTGGCGAGGACTTTGCCCTCTTCTAAGGACAGATCCCACTGGTAGACCTTGCCCAACTCCACCACCATCTGGGCATTGATCGCCGCTGTGGCCAGCAGGTCCACCCCCGGCAAAGGCGAGGCGGCAACGACTCCGGCATTGATCCATTGGTAGCGATCGATGATGCGATCGCTCTGTTGACGACGCTGTTGGTCGATCAGGTCACGGGCCTGGCTGCTGAGACGCTGCGACCTCAGCAAAATTGTTTCCGCCAGTAAATCCGCTCCTTCTTCCCTGAGCACTGCCGTCAGCCGTTCCTCCAAAGGCCAAAGATCCGGATCCATCTGCGCCCATTCTCCGCTGGGTAACTGCACCGCTTGGGGTTGGGCGGCAATATCCACCACATCCTCCGGGGTGATTTGACCGTGAAAGCGAGATCGCACCGCCGCCAGAATTTCTGCTAAATCCTCCTCGGGATACAAATCCACCTTGTTAAACACCACCACCAGCCGTTTGCCCAGCTTCAGTAGGTCACAGGCCAAGGCATATTCACTTTGGCGCAGGTCATTGTCGATCACAAACAGCAGCAGATCCGCGTCTGCGGCCAGTTGTCGTACTTGGGCTTCTCGCTCTGGCCCTTCTGCCCTGGCCTCCAGCAGACCGGGGGTATCGGTGAGCCAGAGGGTTTGCTCTAGCCCCGGTAGCCGTAAGGGATAAGTTGCCGCAACGGTGGTACTGCCGAGAGGGGCGGCAACAGTGCCGACGATATCCCCCAGCAGTTGATTCACCAGGGCGGTCTTACCGACGGAACCGACCCCAAACACCACTACCCGCAAATCCTGTAAATCCAGATCCGTGGCCAACTGTCGAGACTGCTCCCGCAGCGCCGCTTGGGCTACCTGATCTTGGATTTGGGCCACCTGCTGCTCTAGGGCGGTTAGCGCCGTTTGGGCGACGGCTACTTTTTCCTCAGGCAGTTTTGGGGTAGGGCGCTGACGACGGGGCCGCAGGAATTTACGCCCTTGGTAAAGGCCGTAGCCGATCGCGGCGATCGCCCCCACCCCCACCAGCAGCACAAACCCTTGAGCCAGCAGCGGCGAAATCAGCGCCAGCGCCCCCTGAATGCGCAGCACAAAATCTACCAGCACCAAGAGCGCCGCCAATACGACCAGGCCGCCCCCCACAATCATCCACAGGCGTAGTTGCTTCATGTTTTAACTGCAACGCCCTCCGGCCCAAATCTTAGTCAAACCATAAGCCTTCAGCTCAAATTCCTAGGCTAGTCTGTTGAACGGATAGTCCGGTTCACCGGGCCAACCCATAACCATAAGCTTAAGGATTCAAGATAGCCATGGGACTATTTGATCAAGTGGTGCAAGCCATTAACGACGCCGACAAACAGGCCAACGCCGGTCAACTGGGCCAGGTGGTGTCGGCAGTGCAGCAAATGAGTCAGCAAAATAATGCTGATGCCGGGGCTATGCAGACGGCGGTCTCTGTATTGGGGGGCTATATGCGCGCTTCTTTGAAGGACAAGCGCGCCAATGAGGGCGAAGCTGCGGTGCAAAACCTACTGCAAAAAGGCAGCCAGTCGGGCATGGCTGGGGCGGTTTTGAGTCAGTTGCTTAGCTCCGGTCAGCAAAACCAGGCGGTGGCGGCGATCGCAGAAAAAACTGGCATGGACCCGAAGCAGATTCAGGGCATGCTGCCGATGCTGGTGCCCGTAGTGATGCAGTTCCTCAACAGTGGGTCTAGCAAGTCCTCGGGGAATCAGGCATCAGGTAATCCGGTGCTGAATGCGTTCTTAGATGCAGACGGTGACGGTGATGTGGACATGGGCGACATGCTCGGCATGGCCAGCCGCTTTAAATAGGTTGATTCTGGGCGGGCCTGCCCGTCCTTTACCTGCCTCCACCACTATGCAGAAAGGGCAACCACAAAGGTAAGAGCATGAGGACGTGCGCAGCGGGGGGCTAATTCCCTGTGACAGGCTGCGCTAGAAGGAACTGCTCACATCTTCCAAAGTTCAGAGTTGTAAAGGCTGCCCGCGCTCGGTGAATTGAACCGTATGAACCGCCAAAGCTGGGTTCTCCAGCAGGGTTTTACGCAGGCTGCCCAGCACAATTTGCTGCTCACAAATCGATAGCGAAACCCACTGGCGTGCTGACTGGGGAGGGAGACGGAAGTCCACAGTGACTGTGCCGGCTTGGGCTGTCTGCAGCACCCGATAACCCGATAGGTTAAAACCCATGAGAGCCAACTCCGGATGGGTGAGCAGATGGTGAACCACGGCTGCCACCGGCTGCTCTGTTGGCACCGTTATCACCGTGGAGATAAAACCGTCGCAACTGGCCCCAGGGGTATACACCGCCACGCGGAGGGTACTTGAGGGATTGAGCGGTTGTTCAAGCTGAGTCGCCGGGGAAGATGGTATTGCGTGGCCGATGCCTGAGATGCGCAAAGCCTGGACTTGTGGATTAACAGTTATTTGGCTCGGAGAGGGGGGTGGCGCAATTGCCCCTAAAACTAAGATCCCAACCCCCAACCCGAAGGCTTGAGCCAGACGACGGGGGAAGCAGGAAAACCAATGTATGCTGGCTGTGGTCATCGCGACATATCCTTACTGAAAATTGCCATCCCCAGAGAGAGTCTGCGTCCGTGGTTGACACCTGGCAACACCGCCATATTCTGTCCCTGTCGAACTTTACGCCGACGGATTACGACACCGTTATTAACACCGCCGTTAGCTTTCGAGAGGTGCTCTCCCGTCGTACCAAAAAGGTGCCAACTTTGCAGGGGCGTGTCGTCACCAATCTGTTTTTTGAGCCCTCGACCCGCACCCGCAGCAGTTTTGAGCTGGCCGCTAAACGGCTGTCGGCGGATGTGCTCAACTTTGCTCCTGGCTCCTCTTCGTTGACCAAAGGGGAAACCATCTTAGACACGGCCAAAACCTACTTGGCCATGGGGGCGGATCTGATGGTGATCCGTCACAAAGCGGCGGGAGTGCCCCACGCGATCGCCACCGAGCTAGATCGGCTGCGGTCAGGGGTAGGCGTGCTCAATGCCGGGGATGGGCAACATGAACATCCCTCCCAAGCCCTGCTAGATCTCTTCACCCTCTGCCGTACCCTCGATCCGGATCATCCCCGTGTGGATACTGTGAAGGGCAAAAAAATTGCTCTGGTCGGTGACATCATTCATTCTCGCGTCGCCCGCTCGAACTTATGGAGCCTCACCGCCTGCGGAGCTGAGGTGCATTTGGCTGGTCCTAGCACCCTACTCCCCCCTGGGTTTGCCCAAGCCTTTCAAGGCTCAACCGTTGACCCGCCTGAGTTGACCCGTCAGATTGTGCAGCACGACTCCTTAGAACCCGCCCTAGTGGATGCCGACTTTGTGATGACGCTGCGGCTGCAAAAAGAGCGCATGACCCAGCATCTCTTGCCCAGCCTGCGGGAATATCATCAGCAGTTTGGTGTAACCCGCGATCGCCTCAAGGTCTGTAAACCCAATGTAAAAGTGCTGCACCCGGCCCCGGTCAATCGCGGCGTCGAACTCAGCTCTGACCTGATGGACGACCCAGAGCTGAGCCTAATTGCCCAACAGGTGGCCAGCGGCATCGCCGTGAGGATGAGCCTACTATATTTGATAGGTAGCGGCGGACGGGATGCCGCAAGTTTGAATGGATAAGTCTGTGATTTCCACCGCAACGCCTGCTTTAAGTTCGGCCATACAAGAGGACGACTCGCCCCAGACCCAGGTGGCGATCACCTTCGCGCCGCTGTTGCTGGAGCAGGTGTATGGCTTAGCCGATGATGGGGCCAATGGGGCGATCGTAGTGATGAGCGGCATGGTACGCAACAGCACCGATGGTCAGGCGGTGGTGGCGTTGGAATACCAGGCTTACGAGCCTATGGCTCTAGTGGTGTTTAAGCAAATTGCAGCCCAGATGCGGCAGCAATGGTCAGACATCACCCGCATTGTGATTCACCATCGCACCGGCAAGTTGGTGGTGGGGGAGATCAGCGTGTTAGTAGCGGTAGGGAGTCCTCACCGGGGGGAAGCATTTGCGGCCTGTCAGTATGCGATCGATACGCTGAAGCACAATGCCCCGATTTGGAAGAAGGAGCACTGGCAAGATGGCTCGACCAGTTGGGTGAGTATTGGGGCCTGTGAACAGGAATGAGGGGCCTGAGGCGACGATGATTAACCACTTGAAAAAGGTGCGGCGCGGTTAAGGGCGAATGTGTTGTGTGTTAGGGCGATGCTAGTTCCGTAATTGTTTTTACTAGCACCTCAATGTCTAACGGTTTAGACAGATGGTATTGAAAGCCGTGGGCCAGGACTTTTTGTTGATCGTCTTGTCGAGCATAGGCCGTCAGGGCGATCTCTGGGAGTAGATGGAATATCGGCGATCGCACCTCCCTAGCGCAACCTATTTCTTTACGGTGGTCACGCATCAGCGGCAAATGAGTTCAGAATTTTGAATTCGGAGTTCGGAATCTGATAACCTGCCGAGATCCTTTACTTCCGAATTCCTACCTCCACATTCCGAATTCACTATGCGTCCCATCGCAGATCGTACTTTTGACTTTGCTGTCCGAATTGTCAAGCTGTGTACTTACCTTAAAAAAACGCCGGGGGTCTCAAGGACCTTAGCAAATCAACTGCTGAGGTCAGGGACTAGCATTGGTGCCAATACGGTTGAGGCAAAGTCTGGGCAATCCCGCAGAGATTTTTTGAGCAAGCTAGAAATTGCCCTCAAGGAAGCTAGAGAAACAGAGTACTGGCTAAAGCTTCTGGTTGCAGCGGATGTGGTTTCTGAGTCGAAGGTCTATGCTTTGATCGAAGAAATCGATGAGATTATCAAGATTCTTGTGACGATCACGAAGAAGGTGAAGCAGGAGAAGGGGTGAGTTCGGAATTCGGAATGTGGAATTTCGAATGTGGAACTTAGACTGGATGCAATTCCGAACTCCGACTTCAAAATTCCGAACTCAAAAGTGGCTCCCAAGTTTGATAAAAGTATCGGCAAAGAATAACCGTAGGTTGGGTGAAATAAAATGAAACCCAACATTGGTTTTCGGTGTATCGTGTTGGGTTGCGCTTTCGCTCCACCCAACCTACAAAGCCAATACAGTAACAGACAGAAAAAGTAGTTCTCTTGAACTTATTCCTGTCTGATTAGCTATTATTATTAGTGAAGCTAACTCTTAGGAGGCCTGAAAATGTCCAACCTACAAAAGCCTGGTGAAAAACCAAATAAACCTGGTGAATATCGTGAACGTGGTCCACGAGGTGGAAAAGTCTCTAAGCCTCGTCAAGTAACTATTGAACAGGGCGATACCCCGCTTCCACCCACTCAAGAAAGTGGACGCACTTGGGAGTGGATTAGCCGCTAAAAATCATAAGACGAGTTGTTTTTGAGAAAAGGGATCCATGATCGAATAAAATCACGGATCCCTTTTTATTTTCAATATAGAGCCCAAAGGTTGGATGAAATAAAATGGAACCCAAAAATGGTTGATTATATGCGTTGGCTTGCGCTTCCACTCCACCCAACCTACTTACTCTCTAACCAGCTTACTAATTCTTTCTAGTTATCTTTCTTGGCTGGAGATTCAGTTTTTGGAGGCGCTGGGGGTTTCGGGGGATTGACAGGCCGTTGGCTAACTGGCCGCTCTCCACCTCCACCGCAACAAAGAGGATCAGAAAAATTTTACGCAACTAAGTCAGTCTCAACATGAGACTCTGATCCCCTATTATCACTCAATGCGCTGCTCAAAAGCAAGCCGTTTACGTTGAGCAGCATAGGCCTTAGGTGGACTTTAACTGGGCAAGGACCATAACTTCGGCAGGCTCAATCGCTCATA
>JBHJIP010000272.1:0-22081 GCA_050043365.1 Leptolyngbyaceae cyanobacterium | reverse complement strand
TTGCTCGATGCGGAGTCTAATGCTCCTGGCGATTTTGCGAGTTACTTGCCTAGATGTGTGGCGACCCAAGCTACACGCGGTTTCTAACAACCCAGGGTGGGACGGTCTGCCACACCTTTTAAGATACAAGGGTGGGCATTGTCACGCCCGCCCTGCCAAACCAAACTAGGGGCTGAAACTACCTTGTGGTCAGGCGTCTGATTTTGATTGTCTACAGCCCCTAGTTGTAATTAATGGCAGCCCCTAGAAGTCGATAGGCGTCATTGCCGGAACTTTTTTGGGTTGAGAAGCCGATGTTTCGCCGTTCATATCCGTAGGCGGACCATCTTCGGGGTGTTCCATACTGCTGATTGGCGTCGTGTCGCTGACGTCACCATCCGTACCGTTGACGACAGCACCCAGCAACACAATCTCTTCAGACTCTTCTAGCTGCTCCATCGCTGCCAGCAATATGGGCTTCTCGGTGTAATTCGGGCGGGTCACTAAAACTATGCCATCGGTACGAGGTTGCCAGAGCATGGCGTCATTGCTGCCGCTGAGATGGGGGGCGTCTAAAATCACAAAATCAAATCGCACTTGGGCATCGGCAATAAACCGAGCCATTTCACTGGAGTCAATCACCATGGCCGCATTGCGCTGGGGGCCGACACTCGGGGTAACAAATAGGTTCTCTACCCCCGGTACCATCTTCACCGGTTCTGACAAATGGCCACTGTAGTACCGCAAGGGTTCTAAAACCGCCTGGTCATCTAGCGTCACGCCAAGTTGGGCCGCTTGCGAGGGGGCACGAAGATTCGCCTCAACAATTAGGGTACGCTTGCCTGAACGGGCTGCAGCAATCCCCAGATTAAATGCCGTAATGGTTTTTCCTTCTTGTTCTCCCGTACTGGTCACCAAAACTGTACGGGGGACTTTACCTTCACTTTGCTCAATGCCCGAGAGGTAAAGATTACTCCGCAACCGTTCGTATAGGTCGCCATAAGGAGAATCGACATCAGTAATCAAAGGGGGCGCACCCGGCATGGGCATAACGAGGGAGGGCACCAACCCTAAGACTGGTATGTCCTGATCCTTGAATAGTTTTTCGAGCGCTTCGTAGGTCCGGCTGGTGGTATCCACCATATCTAGCAAAATGACTAAACCAGCACCGACCACCAGCCCTAAACCAGCCCCCCCCAGCAAAATGATGAGGGGATTGGTGGCAGCAGCTACGGCGGACTCCACCTTGCTTGTGGCCGGTGGATTAGCTACGGTCAAACTGCTGACGGTTTCAGCTTCAGCCGCTTCAGCATCCAGGCGTCGGGCTTGTAATTGTTCAAATAGGGATTGCTTAAAAGCCACTTGCTGGGCCAAGCGCTGTCGCTCTAACTCAATGTTGGGGACATTGGCGTACTGCTGGCGCATTTGCTGCTCAGACTGCGCTAAGAGCTGCTGCTGTTGAATCAGGGTATCCCGCTGAGTATCCAAGCCCACGAGTTGATTGGCTAACTGGGCACGAGCCGGATCGAGGTTACTGCGCTGACGCACCGCATCACCACTGGGGAGGGGGGCTAGGTTTCCACCGCCAATTACTTCTCGAGCCCTTTCCCGAAGTAGCTGCTCATAGCCATCTAGGTTGTCTTGCAACTCCACCATGGTGGGGTGGGCCGGTCTGAGGGTGCCAGAGAGGGAGGCGATTTGGGTTTCTGCCTGATAGATTTGGGTTCTAAGCTGCGCGATGATGGGGTCGGCACTTAAAGCAGAAGAGGCATAAGCCTGCTCGGGTGTAAGGCCCAGCCGACTTTGCAAACTTTGCATTTGGGCATTGATGCCTGCCAGGGTGACCTCATTCTGGCGACGTTGAGACTGGCTGCTGGTAATGCCTTGCAGGAGACTGCCGTCTAGGGCCGCTTGCACGGCGGGCAATTCGGTGCGGTCGTAGGTTTCGAGGGCTGCTTCCGCTTCCCTGAGTTCAGTTTCTACCGCTGGAATTCGTTCATCCAAGGCGTCGATCAGGGTCGTTAAACGCGCCTTATTCGTAATGCGACTGAGTTCAATCATGCCCTCAAACATTGTTGAGAGAATGATTTCAGCTTCGTCACCATCGCGCCAAGTGAGTTTGACAATCACCCGTTGGAGCTGGTTATCTTCGTTAGCCTTAATTTCAATTTCAATATTGCTGCGTAGGGTACCAGGCCTGACGGTAATGCCCTGCTGAGCCAGGAGCTGAACGACTTGCTCAAGCAGGACATCAGCAAGGAGAAAGTCTTCGGTAATGATGCCCTGCCCCTCTTGCTGGAGCCTCAAACCGGTATTGGTGAGAGAGACAAGGGGCGAGTTTTGGACCAAGATGCCCTCAGATATAAATTCATCTGGGGGGGCTGGGGGTTTGAAAACGATGACGCCGACAGCAAAGAGGCTGGCCGCCCCTAAAATTCCGGCAAAGCCACCGAGGCCAAACAGCTTGTAGCGTTGAAAGGCAATTGAATAGCGCTTGATTAGCGATGAGACCATAACATTGCCTCCAAACGAGTCTTGGGCTGCATCAGCTTAATTGCCCCCGGGTCCAAAGAGATTGTCCGCTGAGTCGGACAAGGAATCGAAGAAAAGTAGGA
This sequence comes from Leptolyngbyaceae cyanobacterium, assembly GCA_050043365.1. Classification (GTDB taxonomy): domain Bacteria; phylum Cyanobacteriota; class Cyanobacteriia; order Phormidesmidales; family Phormidesmidaceae; genus PCC-6406. The sequence goes on along the minus strand of JBHJIP010000272.1, from coordinate 19,487 downwards.
ACCCAAGAATATCGCGGAACGGCTGGGTGAAAGTGCTCAGGCCATAGGTGACACGAGCCAGCAAGGTCCGTTCCAAAATGATGACGTCATTATGTTGCAACGGTGGATTTTGGGTTGGGTCCCCTCGAAAGGCAGCGCCTCCATCTAGGATAGTGCTGACTGCTTCTCCTGCTTCAGGATCGAACCGGACCAAAGCAACCTCACCAACGTTACTCAGATCAGGATTCACCCCAGTCCCAGCAATGGCATCCACAAATCGGCTACCGTTGGGCAAAACAAGTTCATCTAACCCACCACCACTACCGTAGTTCAAGAATCTGACAATGATCTGGGGTTGGGCCAGCGTGGTACGGGCAACAAGGGCAGAATCGTAATTGCTGCGCTCCCCTGGGTCGAGGCGCTCCACTACAATTACATCACCATCTTGTAGGGGAATGTCGGGCAGGGCAGTACCCACCTGGAGCGGGGTAAATAAATCAAAGGTCCCCTCTAAAAATTCCCCATTGGGCAGGGAGCGCTGGATACGGACTTCCCTAAGATCGGCATCAGCTGTGGTGCCACCAGCAGTGAGCAGGGCAGCGGTGACCTCCGGTGAACCCAGGGGGTAAAACCCAGGGCGAACCACCTCTCCCAGAATGGTTACTTCAACGCCTCGCTGGGCGACGAGGGTAATGTCCACTTCGGGATAGTAAACGTATTGATCGTAAATTTCGGTGAGGAGCGCTTCTGATTCTGCCAGGGTGAGGCCGTTGAGATTCACGGTGCCTTCAATGGGAACGACGACGTTTCCCTGAATATCGAGGGCAGCCTGAAAGCTTAGCTCTGGAAAGTCAGTGCTGACAAAAACGCCGTCTCCTGGGCCGAGGCGGTAAGTGTTGAAGTCTCGGGCATCGGGAATGCCTGGGATGCGATCGCTTGATGCTGGGTCAAAGAAAAAGGTGTCCTCAGGTTGATCCGGTAAAGGTTCCGAGAACGGGGCAGACGAATCGGCCGGAATAACCGGTAGGGGTTGCGAATCGGGCGCTGGTTCTACTGGATCAAAGGGTTCCGTAACGGGCGGATCGACATCTGCAACTCCGGTGCCTTGGTCTTGGGCAGAGGTCGATACCGCTCCCAGGGTTGCCGTAACCGTCAGTGCGATCGCCAACGACGCAGACCAACGGAGTTGGATAGGGGATATTAACGGGAGGCGCAAACCAGAAAAACCCATGGCAAAAATTACAAATGGCCGAAATTACAGGTACGGTCAGTCATGATTAGAAACATCCCTCAATAATCCAATCTTAAGGTGAATCACGGAGATGTCCATGACCCGTGAGAATACTGTGAATCTGTTACAGACTAAGTTGTTCCTGCGAAAGGGCCATCTAGTAAAGCAGTTTGTACAGTTTGGGCAATGGCCGAGGCCGCATCCTGATAGGGACGGATGTCGCCTACAGGCTCAATCGGTAGAAGCAGGCTCACTGCAATCCAGGGTTGGCGCTCTTGCTTCAACCACTGGCGGCGCTGATCAGCCCAAAACCAACGACTAGGGGAAGGATGCCCGCCTTGGGGCCATGCATACCATTGCATAACCGCAAAGGTGCTCTGCTCGTTGACGGCTCTAAAATACTGGGCCGTTACTTGATGCGGTTGTCCGTTTTCACCAGAGCCGGTAAATCGCAGATTACTTTTGTTATCCACTTGCCAACTCTGCGAGCCTTTGAGATCAACCCATTCGACTTGAGGCTGATCGCTGTGCCACGGCTGCGGTCTGAGTAATAGGACTAGGCTGGGGAGCTGTTCAACATCCAGGACTCCTCCCACATTTTCATACTCAGCGAGAGACCACTTGTTGCCACTAATGCTCACTTCCTCTTGAACGCTAAGATCCCATCCAGGCAACGGCAGACTGGTCTTGCTAATGTTTTTGATCTGATTGATTTGAGGAGCCTTTAAGGGTTCACTCCAGGGCCAGGACCCGCTGAAATAGCTGGGTAACGTTGAAATTGCCACCAGAATCGCCAAGAGCACGACTAAGGCTATCTTCCAGCCCCGCTTTAATTTCAAGACAGGGATTGTATTGGCCATGGTTTCTGATCTGAGAAAACGGGTGACAATAAATGGCCGCTAAACAGCGGAGGAACTATCAACATTCATATTGATGCCTTGGGGCACATACTGCTGAACCCAACGAATAATCACGATTAGCAGCAGCAGCATGATGGCAGAGTATACATCACCCCCCCAGCTCTCATGGAGCCAGTGAAAGGCCGCTTCATTTTGAACGCCGTGAAAGTAGCTGAGCAAGGCATTCCGAATGATATTGGCAGTGACGCTCAACAACACCGTACTCAGAAAGAATAAGCCGGTCCGGCGGCGGGATTTCCACAGACCGGTCCAGTAGGTCAGCATCAGCGCCACGTATAAGCTGGTGAAGAGCATTTTCAGGCCCGCACAGTGGGGAGCGACTTCGACCATTTGATCATTCACCTGCAGATAAATATCTTGAACGGTGACGTCAATCCCGCCCTGCAGCAGGATGAACCCCGCCACGTTAGCGATGAACCGCTGTAGAGGAAGGATGTAGGGCTCGATCAGGTAAGGAAGTTGACTGGGGGTGGCGAAAACCACCAGCGCTAGGGGAAATCCCAGCAGCTTTAATCCTGGAAGACCTTTGAGGCTGAGGCATAACCCCGCCAACATCAGTGGAAACGAGATGTTCATCCAGTCCGTTAAGCCGCTTAAATAAAAGACTGTTGCGAGTGCCAGTAGCCCTAAGCCAGCGGGGTGCATTTGCGATGATAGGTGCTGCCAGCGATCGCGGTAGGTCCAAGTCAAGTAAGCGGCGAAGGGAATGCCCAAGAGCCCATGGCTGAAGTATTCATGCTGAATGCTGATGGACTTATTCAACCAGCCATCGACCCAGTGCAAGAGCAGCGGACCGTACAGAATCGCTAACAGCCCTAGCATGGCCGTTGAGAGGGGGGCGGGAAGCCGATTGCGCAGCGTATTAACAGCAGTTGCCATGGGTTTATTCAATCAATGAAGGTCTATGACGGGGTTTTTATGGGTTCGTAGCCTGCCTGAATACTACTCCCCAGGGCCGTAACCACTTGGTCAACTTGCTCTAAGGTCATGCCGGGGTACATCGGGAGTGAAAGAATTTCTTGGCTGAGGGCTTCAGTGGCCGGGAAAGCACCGGCCTGATAGTTCAGGTATTGAAAGGCAGGCTGTAGATGACACGGGACTGGGTAGTGAATCCCAGTTTGGATCCCTTGCTCAGAGAGGGCAAGCTGCAAGGCGGTCCGATCGATGGGGCAGTTGGGCGTAACCCGCACAACGTATAAGTGATATACGTGACCCGCTCCGCTCTGGTTGCAGATCGGAATAATCCCTTGCCCTTGCAATGGGCTCAACTGCTGATCATAGTGCTGAGCGAGTTGATTGCGGGCTTGATTCCATTCGGCCAGATGGGGCAACTTCAGGTCCAAAATAGCGGCTTGGAGGGTATCTAGGCGGCTATTGGTTCCCCCGGTTTCAGTGTGGAAGTACTTGCGCACGGCCCCGTAGTTGCGCAGCGATCGCCCAGTTTGGGCAATTAAGTCCTGCTGCGTCACCAACATGCCGCCATCCCCGATGCAGCCAAGATTTTTGCTGGGATAAAAACTAAAGGCAGCTGCAATCCCGACCGAACCGGCCTTGTAACCTTCTCGTTCGGCTAGATGGGCTTGGGCCGCATCCTCAAAAATCAAAATATTATGGCGCTGGGCTAAGGCTTGGAGGTCTTTGGGAGAAACCATCTGTCCATATAAATGAACCGGGATGATGCCTCGCGTTCGTTCCGTAATGGCAGCTTCTGCTGCAGCCAAGTCAATTAAGGCCGTGGTCGGATCACAATCGACAAAAACGGGTGTGGCACCCGCCCGCACAATGCCAATCAGAGTGGCCACAAAGGTATTGGCGGGCAGGATGATTTCATCCCCTGCGCCAATGCCGCAGGCTTGTAACCCTAAAGCAATCGCATCCGTGCCGCAGGCAACCCCCACCCCATGATTAACCGTGCAGGCTTTGGCAAAGGCGGCCTCAAAATCCTTGACAGCTTGTCCTAGGACAAAATCACCCTTGGTCAATACTGCTGAAACGGCTGCCAACATTGAGTCCTGAAGGGGATCATGCTGCCAGGATAAGTCCACAAATGGGACTCCTGAAGAAATCGCTGGGGACATGGGCAAAGGGACCAAGGACTACAAATGGAGCCATATGGATACATAAGAATGCAACCAATGCAGAATTAGAATGCCCGTCGTTACAAAGGCTGCAACAGGTTTAGGTCATTATGCTGAGGTCCTCAGGTTTGCCAGCATGAACAATATAGCTCTGGCCAGAAAGCCTCCGGCACGCTTGAAAGCGCTAAGTCTTTATCCACAGGGTTTCTGGCGTCGCCAATGCCGCAAGCTTTGCGACATTGGCCATACAAGTCAACTTTATCGGTCTATTTGTGTCTGCAGCCAAGACTCTAGCGGGCTGTAATGGTTCCATCGTCAGGATTCTGGTTTTAATAGTTGATAGCGCTTAGTCGCGGTGGCATTCACAGCCCTAACCTTCAAACATCTATGGATTTTCAAACCGCCCGCCAATTTATTTTGATGCAGACTGTCACCCCAGCTCTCGACCAAGAGCCGTTTATCGAGCGATTACGACAAGGGCAGCCACCCATTCCCGGCCAGGTGACGTCGCTGCTGCTGGCCCTCAAAGTGGTGACAGAGGGGCTGCGCCGTGAACCCACCCTAGAACGAGCCCTAGCCCATGCCTTATTCGTGTTGTCCTATGAAAGTCGTCAGTGTTATCTCAAAGGGCAGCGCAGTCAGCAAACGGAATGGCCTCCGATGCTAGATGAAGACCTAGAGCGCATTGCCCAAGCTGTCGAGGCAATTTTGACCGATCTCCCTGCTGAAACCCAGACTTAGTTAACCCAGCTGATCGAGTTGGGCGAAGTTAAATGGGGCGGTGAAGTTGTTGTAGCGAATCCGGAGGCGGTCTTCAAACTGACTGTCTAGGGCCTCAATGGCGTCGGCAAAATCGGGCTCGTCCTCCCATGGGATTAGGTAGGCGGCGTTATAAATCATGGCGTCCGTGAGCGGAGCATTCTCTACCACGTCTGTTGAAATGGGGTTCAGGACGGTTCGAAAGGCTTCGATAACGGTATTTTTACGATGTTCCAGTCGATCTTCGATCGCTTGACCGATAGAGACCACCTCGTCCATGCTCAACACCTTACCTTCCAGGCGATCGCGATCTTGGCGAAGCTGACTATCTTCAGCCATGAGCTGCTCCAGCTCTTGATCGGACTGCCAGAGCACCTTAATACCCACTTCGCGCTTGCCCTCTAAACGCTCAAAGAGGCGCTTCAAACCTTCGCTATGGGGCTGGATCAACTCTGTGATTACCTGCTCCCAGGTTTCGATGATCAGGCCAAATTGCAGCGGTAACAGGGTGCGATCGCCCGCTTTCATCGCGGCTTCCAGCACCCGTTCATGGCCGAGTAGATTTTTGCGACTGGCCAGATAGCGGCTTTGTTGCGCCACGGAATAGAGGAAGGTAAAGCCGTCAATCACGTGGGTGTGAATGGGCTGATCGTCTAATCCATTGAGGGATGCAGTGTCGGGACCGGGCGTTGGAAAGATGCCGTAGAGATAAAGCAGATCAGCCATGGGTTATCAAGCGCGATCGCGTCACAACCGCAACTTACGTTAACGGCTTAGAGGTTAACACCAAGCGGAGTTTGGCATGAATCAAATTCAGTTGGGCCAGACCTAAATCCACCGCGCCCTCCACGACGACACCCGTATCTAAGAGCCGATCCAATAACTCAAGCAGGGTTGGGCGGGTGGTGGGCTCCCCAGGGTAGTATTGCCCTTCTCGGGGTAGCAGCGTGCCCAGATCCCCCAGATCAATATTGAGATCGGCAGGGTCAACCTCGAAGATGTCACATAAGCGCACAATTTCTGTTTCTAGCTTACGGAGGCTGTCTGCGGCCCGCTCTAACTCTGCATCATCCAGGTGCCCTGTTTCCATACGCCGGATCACCTGAGCTTCCATCAGTTGACGGATTAACTCCACCACCGTCAAAAGTAAGGGGGCCAAACCCGCATCGGATGAATCGCCCTTGGCTAAAGGGGCCTGATTAAAGGGCGTAATATCGCTCATGGGCGCGGCAAACGGACACGGCGGTGTTGCCGCCGAGTTTCCTGGGCCATCATTTGGGCATAGCCGGTGACCATCCGACCTTGATCAATCAGCGCACTGGGATTGCTCAAATCTAAACTCGGGCAGGAGCGAAAGCTGGGAATGGTGCGACTGGTGGCCACATGCTTCATGGTGCGAATGGTGATCATTTGAGTTTGCCTCCATCGATACGAGGAATTACAGCATTGGGAGAAGAAGGCTCCCTAGGACAGAATCATGGGTTGTTCTCAGTTGGTGGATCTGCTGCCTTGAGTGCTTTGAGTTCAGCTTCTAAGGCCTCGACGCGTTCCTGCAGGTGTTGATTCGTGGCGAGCAGTGCCTGAGAGGTACCGCTGAGGTGGGGATCGCTTTCCCACCAGTTGATGCCAATTTCTTTGGCTTTATCAACAGACGCGACTAGCAGGCGAATTTTAATGCTGAGTAATTCTGTAGAGCCGACGGAGACCGTAATGTCTCCTGCAATCACGATGCCTTTGTCTAAGACCCGCTCCAAAACATCCACCAGAGTAGAACCTTGGGTAGACGTGGCCATGACGTTGCGATTGGGGGATGAGCGAGGGCGGAAAGATCCGGTCACAGGTTAACCTTAAACACCCCGATAGACGGCGGGTTTGCCAGCCCCATTATGCTTCTCAAGGCGACCGCCTGCCACCAGCGATCGCAAAGCATCAACAGCTTTAAACCGATTTAGCGACAATGCCGCCTCAATTTCTGAGAGCTTGGCCTCTCCGGTTTCCTGAAGATAGGTATAAATCTGGGCCTCAGCGGGATTCTCAGGCAGAGCCTCACCGTTATTAGGCGTCTGATCAGCCGTTACAGCCGCAGTAGTTCCCCGTTCTGAAACCAGCTGGTTAAACTGGTTCCGCAGCGTCTGGGTTGCCGTCGAGAGATTGCTAGTCAAGCGTGAGAGCAGAATGTCACTGCACACGTCTCGAAAATCTGCTGCTTCTGGATCTAGAGAAATGCCATGCTCGTGACAAATTGTGGCAATCATCAAGCATGGGCGCAGGCTACAGGTGCCCTTGTCTTCTTGCTCAGTCTGAAAGCCGCGCACAATCTGCACTACTAAAAGGGCAGCGGCGGGGTCAACCCCCACTTTTTGAACCAAGATCTGCTGTTGGGTCAGCTCATCGGGCTCCGGCATATGGAGCGTGATTAGGCGATCTAGCAGGGCATCTTGAGTGCCATGGACGCCGACATACTCTTGTGGATTGGAGGTAAAAATTGCTCGAAAATGGGGGCTAACCCGTAAATATTCAGGGCGATGGCCGCTGGGGGGTAGCACCAGCAATTTTTCTTCTAGGGCAGAGAGCAGAACGTTATTCACCTCTGGACGAGACCGATTAAATTCGTCGTAGACCAGGGTGAATCCTTCTCGGCAGGCCATGGTCAATCGGGAATCGACCCAGTTGTGGCGCAGCTCATCTTCCACTTTCACAACGCTGTGGATGAAGTTATCGACTACTTTTTTGCGGGTATATCCCGATTGGTTGCCGATCAGATCTGAGGTTTTAAATTCATCATCCCCAAACAAGAGCATGATCGGGCGGCTGAGTAAGTCAGCCAGATGAAGCGCCAGGGTGGTTTTACCGGTGCCAGCCGCACCGCGCAGATGCACCGAGTAGCCGGACTGGAGATAGCGGAGGGCACGGCGGGCAACCCGCTCGACCATGGGAGTACTGACAAAGTTGCGGGGGCGGGCCTGCAGTACGGTGTTCACGACACGGGGTCCTCGTGGATGTAGTACGTTCTATCTTTTTGTATAACCAACTCTTTTTGAATCAGCGATCGCAACGCATCCACGGCCTGAAATCGATTGATCTTTAGACCCGACTCGATTGCCGTAAGGCGCGCCCCTGAGGTTTGGGCCTGAACGTAATTGTAAACCCGCTCCTCAATTGAGACTTCAGGAACAGGTTCAGGGTTGGCAACAGGAGCAGGGGTTTTGGGGCGACGGTTTTTACCCGGCTGCGCCTTGGCTACCGGTTGATGGTTCGGGGCAGGCTGATTGCCCCAAACCAACTGCTGCAAGTTGGCTCGATCAGCTATAAGTTGCTGGCGAAACTGAGCAAACTCAGCAAACAGCGCCTCCATTTCTTGCTGACGATAGGACCGATTCTCTGCGGTAACCTGCTGCCGCTGCAGACTCAGCTCTGCCAAAAAATTCTCGGCAGCGGTCAAGTGGTCCGCGACATCAGTCTGTAAGGACGCAACATAAGCAGCTAAATCTTGCTGCAGAGCTTGTCCGGCGGTGGTGCGCTGTTGCCGCTGGGAGGCTCGTAAGGCCTCAGCCTCTAGGTGTAATGCAATCCGCTCTTCCTGCAACTGGGCCTGCATTTGTTGCACGGTCGCCTGTAGGTCTGCGGTGTATTCAGCCAGTACAGCTTGGGTGTGCTGAGCCTGGGCATGACGATGTTGCTCTCCTTGAGAGAGCTGATCACGCAGTTGGGCTACATTTTGTAAGCGATCGCGATGCAGGATTTGTAGATGGGCTTGTACGGCTTGCCGCCGTTGATCAGCATTTTCCAAGCGCTGTTGGCGCTGGGTTTGCCACTGTTCGCGGAGTGACGCCATCGCCATATCTCCTTACCATTACTGAATTCAAAGCGTAATCAAGCCCCAGCCCCGACCAAGGACGCAACATTTGAACTGGCCGGGGTTGCGACGTAGATCCTTATGCGGCTGGAACCGCAGCTTGAGCGGTCAAACCAACAGCTTCTGCGTACTTTAGGTAAGTATCGACGGAGGCAATCACCACGCGCGCCTCAATAGCCAAGAGCTCAATGCCAACTAAGGACACGCGGACCCAAGCATCGACCACGATGCCTTTATCCAAAATTCGATCAACCACCTCAGCCAAACTAGAGGAAGAATTTACCTTTTCAACAGCCATGTCTTTAAACCTCAAAATCTATAACCAGGCCTGAGCAGTGTGAGCATTGGTCATCAGAATGATGCGGCAAACGCCCCTTACTTCTGCCAGCTCAATACCTGCACCGTTATAGAGTGCCCACCCTAAATCTTGAGATCCCCAATTTTTTTGAGAGAACCTAAGATTTTCGAGGTTATTTATGGTTTATCTAAAAGCAGGCTATTTTCTGAGGGTTTTAGGCGGTGATTTCGCCTAATTTCGAGCATCCTAAAATCAGCGGACCCGTAATTACCGATCTTGAATCGGATTTACTTTCTGTTAGTGCACGCTGAAGAAATTGAATTTAGCATCAAGCAATATTGTGGCATTCTGAGGCAAATAATTTACATGCCCTATTCTTTTCTATCAATTAAGCCCCGATAGGGAGCGATCGCTGTTGACTCGCCTGCTGACTATATTGCTGCAAAAGCGCAATCACAGCCTTGGCAACGGACTTGGGATCATTAGTATTCACCCCCACAACTGCAGGTGGATTTTGCCAACGAGCCAGCCCCAGGGCACCCATGACGCTGTCCGCACTCCAGGCCCCGTCGCAATCACCATGGGTTAAGCCCACCACCATCGGTGCAACCGTTCGTTGTCCCATAAAGTTGATCATGCGGCGAGCCTGCTGGAATTCAGCCGGTCGATGGGAAGGCACCAGCATGATGTAGGCATGGGTCTTACGGATCAGTAAATCCCACATGAAATCAAACCGAGTCTGCCCCGGTGTGCCATAAAGATGCAGGACCATATCAGGGCTAAATTGCAGTCGCCCAAAATCAAGGGCAACAGTCGTATTTTTCTTGAGCTGAGCCGTTTCATCAGTGGCACAGCGATCGGTATTGACCACTTTAATTTCGCTAATGGTTTGAATGAAAGTAGACTTGCCGGCACCCACCGGACCCGTAACCACTAATCTCATTACTTCCATAGTTGTTGACCTATGCACAAAAGGTTGAGGGTTGGAGAATCAAACGATTTGTTTGGATCGGAATCAACATCCGCAGAATTTAAGGCCCGAAACAATATGCTCTGCAGATGGAGTCTTAAAGCGGTAGAAGCGTCTTTGCATCGGCAAGATTTTTGATGGCCTCCCAATTTAAAAACGGGCAGACTACGGGTGAACAAGCACCGTTTGGCAGATAAACACCTAGACAATCCGGCTTAAAAAGCCAGATAGGTTTTGCAAAAATGAAGCACTGACTGGGGTGTTTTCTGCGGCTGCAGTTTCTAATCCAGTCGGAATCACGTCAGGGATGGCTGAGGGTGTTGCCTCGATCAAAGGCATCTCTTCGAGAAAGCCTGACAAAATCAGTCGAAATGCCGTCTGGCGGATTTTGAGCGTTGGCAGGTTGAGCTGTGCCGCAATCTTGCGAATTGAAACATCGCCCTTAGCAAACTCCCAAAGCTGCCACTCCAGTTGATTCAGGCGAAATTTAGGCTGTCCCCCCGTGACATTGATGATGCCTGAGGTTTCATCGGGTAGTTTGTCGGTTAAAGCATCCCAATTGTGAAGCACCCGCAGCCCTGCCAAGGTGATTTCTGTGGGTGAGCCGATTAAACCCGTCATTTCAGCAAAGGACGGCTCGACCTGATGATCAAACTGGAAGTAGGCATTCGGTAGGGCAAATAAATTACGCACTTGCTGCAAGACTTGAATACGAAAGAGGAGTCTCAGTTGCTCGGCTTCTAGCAACCCTTGGGCCTTGAGGCAAAGGCCCAAGGGCTGGCCAATAGAGCAGACCTGCATGATCCGGTCCGCTGCTTGGTGGGTGGCCCAACCCCGCTGCTGAATCAGTGCGAGTAGTCCTTGACTGTCGCTGCGATCGCTGGCTGCGACAATGTGCCCTTGTTTAAACCAAATCAGGGAAATGATTTTCTCCCCAAAGGCACGGGCGTCAGGGGACTGTAGAACGAGGCGACCCGACTTCTCGCCTTGCTCTAAAAATTGAAACAACTCAGCTAGGGAAAACTCCGAGAGATAGCCAGTAATTTTCATGGGTCTACAGGGACGTAATCTAAATCAATCGCAAATGGCTGGGGCGTGGCCGCTTACGCCGTCAAAAAAGTTGGGCAGAGACGATACCGGTTTGCATCAGAGGCAACCGCGTCTGCTTTGAAACGACTTACATCAGCAATAGCTTCAGTTCTGAAATCATCCGCTTGATTTCGAGCATTAAAACGCCCTGCTTGGCGCTGGCATTAGCCAAGACAAGGAAGATCGCATCATCACCACAGCTGGTCAAAATCCCGTAGCCTGTGCTGCCCTCAACAAAAATGCGATCGATCGTTCCTCGGGCCAGCTCTTGACCAATGCGCTCTCCTAGAGACAAGAGCGATGCCGACATGGCTGCAACCCTTTCCTCATCCATATTGCCGGGCAATGTAGAGGCTAGCGGTAAGCCATCAGGGGTGACTAGGGCTGCACCCTGAATATCGCTGGTGGCAGAGACAAAGTTTTGCAGGATGTTGCTGAGCTTTTCGATATTAATCGTCATGGGATCTGTGCTCTGGAGTAATGGTGGATAAGACCAACCGACTGCCGAAGCAGTGATTGCTGTATAAAGATTGTCTGCGGATAAGCAAAAACTGGATTTAGGCCAAGACGGAGAACTCAATCACGTCGTGGTCACTGCCGCGCAAAACAGATTTAATTTGTTTGCCCCGCAAACGCCTACCGGTAATCTCTTCGATCGCCCCTTGAATCGCGCCTAAGGTATAGCTGAGATTGCGATTTGACCCTTGCTCTTCCATAGAGGAGCAGATCGTTTCCTGGCAGTAAACCTTAAAAGTTTCGCCCTCTTGAATGATGTTATTGACTAAGCAAAGTCGGGTTCCTTCTGGACCCAAGGCATTTTGTAAGAGTTGAGTAACTTCAGCCCAGTCGGCTGGCTGGTTTGAGAGCCCTAAACTAGCAGCCAGAGACTTGCCTCGCTGCCGTCCAGCGGTTACGAGTGCAATTGTGGCTGCTTTGGCACCCAGTGCTTCTTCGATGCCAACGACGAGTGCTTTAAAACAGACAATGCTACTGAAATCGCCTAGTTCTTGACGAATATCCTTGCTTATTGGAGTCATCACAGCAGTAGACATTCGAGATCTCCTGAAATAATTCTGACTTGTAGGGTTTTGCTAGAAATCTTTTTCTGAGTCTATTTTCCAGAAAGTTTTCATGCATGTTTTCCTAACTGAATTCAAATTAGCCAGGTAATGTGACAAAGTCGTGAACAGAAATACGAATAAATATTGCGATTAAGTTTAAGAGACGGAAACCGCAAAAACGTCTAATACAAAAACGTTCTGCCTTTCCAAAACAATATTTCCAGTCGCAATCACATTAAGCAAAAAAAGCATATGTTTCGCAGATGCAATCTTTGTTGAAATAGGTAAACCTCCTTTGCGTTATCCTGCTAAAGCGTTAGCCCAAATTTGATGCTCATAACCTGGGTGGATTTGCAAGGCCATTTAAATGTGTCAACGAGAATATTTACGGATTATTTGATAATTGATTTCTAGACTCAGCAAATGGCTTGCTTAAGCATCCGCAAAATTACGCGCTTGAGAGCCGAATTGCTAGGTATTTTCAGCTATGGAACTGTGACAGCAGTCCTAAACTGCACCACACCAAGAAGCATGAACTGTGACAAGAACGTGAACAGACGAACTCGCGGCAGTCTCTAGATTGATCACATTATTGAGGTGCAATGTAAGGACCTGCCCCGAAAACGATGCCCCGTGAAATGTGCCATGGCTTCAAACAGGAAAGCAGACCTAAGCTTTAATGGCTGGACTTTAACTTTGGATGGATTCCCGCTCCTGGATAACGGCTTAAATAAGTTCTAGGCAGATCGGTCCAGAACTTTGGGACGGAGTGCCGCCAAACAAGGCCACAAACAATCTGACAAAAAAGGCCCCATAAGGGCCAGTGATCGCCCTAGCCCCCAAAGAGGCACCAAGGGAAGGGGTAAGGCCAGCAACAGGAGCCGCCAACACCGCGCAAGCTGCGGAAATGCAGCCCATTGTTGCGTGGGTATCAGATCTATGGACGCCTGCTGTTTGGATGCAGCACCGAAACAACGCTTCAGCCCCCAAAAAGATTACAAATGAGACTCAATGGTTTACATAAGTTCAGCTTTATGAGAGTGCCTTTTTGAATCAGTTCCATAAGGAAAAGTCAACTTCCCATTTTTGAGAAGCCCTAAACTCCCTTTACAAGGGCTTTATCAAAGATTGAAGAACAAAATTTTCTAGCAAGGAAAGTTATCAAAAGTTCATAAAGTTGTCTATACTGAGCACAGGCAGGGTAAGTGAGTAAAAATGCTCAGTTATCTCGTCCCGGTTAGTCGCCTAGTCATAGCGCCTCTTTGAATTGCCTCGAAGGTGATGCGCTTCTCCTCCAACCTGATCTGTCTGGGTTGGGCCGCTGCGAAACAGCTCACGGTACAGCTCCATGCAGCCACGCTAGTGAACGACTTCAACCGATTTTCTCTACAGCTGTTCACCAGAACCTTCGTGAAGTGTGATGATTAGCGAACATTTTCCGTGGTTAACCACCCTTGTAATTTTCCCGCTCCTGGCAGCCCTCCCCATTCCCCTTTTGCCAGGGGGTCAGAAAACAATTCGGGCTTATGCCTTAGGTGTTGGATTAGCCGAATTCGCCCTGATTTTGTACACCTTCAGTCGATTCTTCTCGCTGCATGAGTCAGGTTTGCAGCTTGTTGAGTCTTACAGTTGGGTGCCTCAGCTCGGCATGAACTGGTCACTCGCTGCTGACGGTTTATCGATGCCCTTGGTGGTTTTGAGTGGTTTGGTGACAACGCTGGCCATCCTAGCCTCCTGGAATATCAAGCTGAAACCCCGTCTATACTTCTTTTTGCTGCTGCTGATGTACAGCGCCCAGATTGGGGTTTTTCTGTGTCAGGACATGCTTCTTTTCTTCCTGATGTGGGAAGTTGAGCTGGTTCCGGTTTACTTGTTGATTTCGATTTGGGGTGGCCAGAAGCGTCTCTATGCCGCAACCAAGTTCATCCTATATACGGCGATCGGCTCCATCTTTATTTTGGTGGCGGCCCTGGCCATGGCATTCTACGGCGATGTCGTTAGTTTCAACTTCACGGATTTAGCCCTTAAAGAGTACTCGCTTCCTTTCCAGCTCTTTGCCTACTTGGCCTTTTTGATAGCCTTCGGGGTCAAGCTACCGATTTTTCCGCTGCATACTTGGTTGCCTGACGCCCACAGTGAGGCCCCTGCTGCCGTCTCCATGATTTTGGCTGGGGTGCTGCTGAAAATGGCAGGCTACGGCATCATTCGCATGAATATCGAAATGCTGCCTGATGCCCACGTTTATGTGGCCCCTTTCTTAGCCATTCTGGGGGTTATCAACATTATCTATGCGTCTCTAACAGCGTTAGCCCAAAGTAATCTCAAGCGCCGCATGGCTTATTCATCGGTGGCCCATATGGGTTTCATCCTGATTGGATTTGCGGCGTTCACGACCATCGGCATGAGCGGTGCCCTGCTGCAAATGCTGTCCCATGGCTTGATCGCAGCAGTAATGTTCTTCTTGGCTGGGGTGACTTACGAGCGCACTCACACCCTCGACATGGATGAATTGGGGGGCATGGCCCGCAAAATGCCGACCGCGTTTGCCTTCTTCACGGCTGCAGCCATGGCCTCTTTGGCATTACCCGGCATGAGTGGATTCGTAAGTGAGATTGCAGTCTTCTTGGGTATGGCGACTAGCGATGTCTACAGCACCACCTTTAAGGTTGCCATTATCGTTCTGGCGGCCATTGGCGTGATTCTCTCGCCGATTTACCTCCTGTCAATGCTGCGCCGCATTTTCTATGGCAACTCTGGCGAAGTGGTTGAGAAGGTGCCGACGATGCTAGATATCCGTCCTCGAGAGGCGTTAGTGGCGGCTTGCTTGCTGGTTCCGGTGATTGGCATCGGACTCTATCCAAAGCTGGCGACCCAAACCTATGACGCAAAAGCGGTGGCGTTGTCTAACCAGGTGCAAGACACCTTGATGTTGGTGGCTGACAATCCTAGCCAACCCTCTTTCACTGCGTTGACGGCTCCTCAGCTCACCGCAGCCACCCCTGATGTGGGCCTAATTGAGTAACGATCGCTTACTTCAATGAAATGCTGTGGCCCTTTCTTCAAATCTGGAGGAGGGGCCACTGAATTTAGGATGCTCCTTTTAAAAGATGCTGTAGCTCTGAACGACCCGAGATCGCCAGTTGTCGATAATGGCAGAACCCAAGCCCTGTCGTCACCATGGCCATCAACCCCACGGTTAGGGTAAACAAGCCCAGCTCAGACTCCATTCCCAATAGGGTGGTGATGTGGGGATAAAACTCGGCTTGGGCAATCACCAGCAATGCGGTCAGACAGGGGAACGCTACAGCGCTGATGCTGCTAGTGGCCCCAAACCAAAACCCGTTCTTCTTGCGGGGCAGTAGCAACACCACCTGGCTGGCCAAGGTGGCGAAAAAGAGCGACCCCACAGCCATCGCCACTATTAGGGCAAAGACCTGGAGCGCTTCCGGCGTATCCATTCGGTCTCCGTAGTTCCAGAAAAACCAGCCCACAAATAGAATGGTGGCCATCAGCAAATTTAGGGCGATCGCCAATAGCGGCGAACTCTCTTCCCCCCAGAGCAGGTCCTTCCATAGGGCCATACGGATGTGCTTCGGGCGCGTATGGCGGAATCTAGCCCAGTCCTGCAGAGTTTGGCGATCGCACACCAGACTCAGCGTCAACAGGGTGAAGTAGACCAAAAACAAGCAGACGATTGCCGTCAGGTGCTCATCTAAGTAATAAGCATTGGCATCTGTTTCTGTTAGACCCAACAATACCGCCATCACACCTAGGGTGAGCCCATAGCTCAACGCTCTCGGCAACAGCGGTCGGGTCGCCTGGCGGAAGCGCCGCACCGAGGCTTGCCCGAGCAAATAGGTCCACCCCATGGCATGGAGCACCGTCAAAACGGTGTACTCAGCGAAGTTAATCCGAAAGAGACCGAGGGCTAAATTGTCCACCACCTTCTCGTAGTAGGCCGCATCGGTTAGGGGTGCGAAGTAGGCCAAACTCACCAGGGGGGAAAAGAAGACCGACCATAGCCAAGCGCCGGATGCGTCGATATGAGGTAGCCCCCAAGGCAGCTCCAAGGCAACCAGTACAATCCACTGGAATAGGGTGACGCCAGCCGCCATCAACCACGGCTGCAGTCCTAACAGCATGGGGTGGGTAATGCAAAGACTCACCAACAGCGCTGCAAGGTAAAAGACGACCGTCTGGCTGGCGATCGCCCCATACAGCCCCAGCCCATGACCGATGCTGTAACCTGCCCCCAAACCAAGAAAGCCATGGAGGGGAAGCGCTAGAGCAATCGCTAAGTACAAGCAGACCGGCACCCCCAACAGCTTGCCCGCCAGTATATTGGCAGCGGAGCGCGGGCTCAGGCGAATAAAATTGAGGGTGCCACGGCGTTTTTCCTCAGCCAGGTTACTGCCCAGCAAAAAGACGCCAATTCCCATCAATGAAAACACCATCGCTACGGTGATAGCCCAGAAGCCATCGCCATACCATTTCCGCCAATCTATCTGATAAAACTGGCCATCTGGGGTGACATCGCAACCCTGATAGCTGTCGCCATAGAGGCAATAGCGGTTGTGGTGGTTCGTCAGGGTGATGCGCGGCAGCGACACCATAAACAGTTCTTGATCGGGTCGCAGCAGCGTTAGTTCAACGCTATCTCTAAACCCTTGGCCAGAATCGACGGAGATGGGGCTGAGTTGATTGGTGATCCGCTGATTGACATGAAAAGAGAGCTGCTGCCGTTCATCGTCAGTATTGAAAATCACCGGCTCACCATTGATGGCAATCAGGCGATCTCCGATTTGCAGTTGCTGCAGGGCCTGCTCACCGGCAGCGAGATCGCCCCCGATCGGACTTTGCTGGTCCAAGCGCTCCACCAGAATGCTGGAGGTAAGTGTGAGAGTTTGACCGTCTGGCAGCGTCACCTCTGGCTGCAGAGCCGAATCTAGGGCAGCGATGCCATCCCATCGAAATTGAGGATAGGTCGATACGACTAAATCCTTCGACACCACTGGACCGGGCAGCATCGACACCGAACTCAGCATCAACACCCCCTGCACCAATAGGGAGATACCAATCGCCGCCAACACCGGGAATCGTTTGAGTCGCCCTTTCCATTCCCGCAAAAGTTGTGGGTTCCAATCGCCAAGGCGATCCACACCTTGAGCACCGAGGGTTTGTAGTAACTGAAAACCAAGCATGATTGTCTCCGCAGGTGAAGGACGGCACAGGGAAAGCCGGGGGCTTATGTGGGCTGGGTATGGCCGATTTTGACAAAGATCTCTTCTAAGCTGTCTTGGGTGCAGTGAAAGTCGTAGAGGGGAATGCGGGCCTCTACCAAACTGCGCAGCACCTCAGCCGCCTGATCGGCATCGCCCGAAAATTGCGCCTGGATTTGCCCCGATGCTGGGTCGGCCTGAATGTCGGTAATGGTCTTAAACGGCTCTAAGGCGGCCTGCAGAGCGGCCACACTGCCTCGGGTCCCCATCACCAGTTTTTGCTGGCCCAGCTTTTGATACAGGCTGGCCAGGGAGGTGTTTTCCACCAGATAGCCAAATTCTAAAATGCCAACTGCGGTGCAGAGTTCGGCCAAATCGCTGAGCACATGGGAAGAAATCACCACCGTGATGCCCAGCCCCTGTAAGTTGCGGATGGCTTGGCGAAAATCTTGGCGGGCGATGGGGTCGAGGCCAGACACGGGCTCATCCAAGAGCAGCACTGTGGGGGTGTGAATCACCGTGCGGGCTAGTCCCAGTCGCTGCTTCATCCCTCGGGAAAGTTGGGTAATTAGGCTATGGCGCTTATGGGGGAGGTTCACCAGCTCTAAAACGTCATGGATGCTGTTGATGCGGGCTTTGCCTTGCAGGTGGTAAAGCCGCGCAAAGTAGTCTAAATAGTCCCAAACGGTGAGGTCTTCGTAGAGGGGAAAGTCATCGGGCAGGTAGCCAATTTGGCGCTGCAAGCGCGGGTTGGGGTGACGGCTATCGAGCTTTTCGCCATTCAGGTAAATCTCGCCCACGGTGGGTGACTCGGCCATAGCCAAGAGGCGCAGCAGGGTGGTTTTACCCGCGCCATTGGGGCCAATCAAGCCATAGATGGCCCCAGCCTCAATTTCGAGATCGACACTGCGTAGGGCTAGGGCGCGATCGAAGCGTTTGGTCAGTGATTGGGTGCGGATGGCGGTGGCAGTCCCCATACCCTTCCTCCACGGTGGGTTGTTTGCCCTGGTGCCAGGGTGCGATCAGTCGGGCTGGCGGTTACTACATCGGGGGCAGCCTGCTTTCCCCATCTCGACCCAAATTAAGCGCTGGCAACTTCAGCAGCCCTGGGTAGCACATCCAATATGGCTGGTTCAGGGTGCAGTGCCCATACAGGAATGTTCAGAAAAGTTCAGCAATACAGTTTGGGGATATAAGTTGCGTCGCGGGATATTTCGCTTAAGATGCCGACAATCGGGGCAAGGAGAATATATGGGTAACGGTCACCAATTGGGCAGTTTCGCCCTAATGTTGGCGCTGTCAGGACAAACGCCACTCTTGGCAGCGCAGAGGTTAAGCTCACCCCAGGTCCTGGCCCAAATCGACCCCACCACAGTGACCGGTCAGCTCAATGAAACCAGTGACACCCTTAGCGACGGCAGTTATTTCAACGTCCACACCTTTGAAGGAACCACTGGGGAATACATTCGCATTAATTTAGTCAGCGAAGCCTTTGACACTTACCTGATTTTGGTGGGGCCTGATGGCAATGTTGTTGCTGAGAATGATGATGGTGGCTATGGTACAAACTCGCAGTTGGTAATGACCTTGCCTGTAGATGGCACGTACCAGGTTTTAGCAAACTCCTACAGCACTGGAGACACCGGACCTTATACCCTTACCTGGAAACTTGCAACCGCTGCAGACGTCGCAACAGTGGCAGAGTTGCAACGCGCAGAAGCCCTGACTGGACAGGTTGTAGCCCTCTATCAAACCGGTCGCTACAACGAAGCGATTCCTCTAGCTGAAGAAATCCTGGTTATTCGTCGGGAGCAGCTTGGGGAGCGCCATCCCGATGTGGCCACCAGCCTCAATAATCTGGCAGCGCTGTATCAGGCTCAAGGCCGTTATGGCGAATCCGAACACCTCTACCAGCAATCCCTCTCAATTAATCGCGAACAGTTAGGGGAGCGACATCCCAATGTAGCCACCAGCCTCAACAAACTAGCTCCGCAAAACCTAGACAAAGGAAATAATGTCGAAAACGA
>JBHJIP010000271.1:0-12221 GCA_050043365.1 Leptolyngbyaceae cyanobacterium | reverse complement strand
GATTTTAGAGGTCGTGCTCAGGCCCCAAGGGTCTCAAGGGTTTGTGCTGTTGCCCAGGCGCTGGGTGGTGGAGAGGACCTATGGCTGGTTGCACTGGTGTCGACGGCTCAATGTTGATTATGAGCGCTTACCTGACTCCTCTGACGCACTCATCAACATCGCCATGATCCGTGTCATGTTACGCAGGTTAGCGTGACGATTTAGACGCTCTACGTGTTTCCAAATATCCTCTTAGATGGTTTGCAGACCTATGCCTCCCCTGATGTACATTTTCTGTCGGCACTGACCGGGGGCTTTCTCTTGGGGTGGGGGGTCATGATTGGGTGCCTGTCCGCATGGGTGTATGACCTAGCGCCTGAGGCCGTGCGTCGCTCTGTGCTGACTGGCGTTCTGTCCTGGTTTGTTCTGGACAGTGCTGGATCGATCGCATCTGGAAATCCCTCAAACGCCTTGTTCAATATCTTTGTGCTGCTCTTGGGGGTGGGACCGCTCTGGCTGCCTGCCAAAGCAGAGATGGATTCACCTCAGACTTAAGTTTCTGAGCAGTTGCGGGCGATCGCTCAACTCTTCAAAAATCCCATTGATTGCTTCCGCTAAGTGGAGAACGTACCCATGACTGCATATCGGACCCTACTGATCGCCATGTTTGTCGGAATCTTGGCCTACACGCTGGTTGTAGGCGTCAATGAGGGCTGGAACCTGCTACCGGTGTTTTTTGAGGGTATAGTGGCGCTGACCTGGTCTGGTCAGTTCAATTTTGATTTCACCTGCTTTCTGGTGATGGCAGGCTTGTGGATCGCCTGGCGTCATCATTTCTCTCTAGGGGGCATCGCCCTGGGCTTGCTCGGCACGGTGGGAGGAATTCTAGTGGTTGCGCCTTATTTGCTGGTGGCGACGTTCCAAGCTAAGGGTGACTTGCATATGGTGCTGCTGGGGCAGAAGCGGGCGATGGAGTTGGCCTAGGTAGGCTTGGGCGGGGTTGGGCTGAGCGAGGCAGTCAGTGGTCCACATGGGGTAGGGGTATCGTAAAGTATCCCCTTATCGCTAAAGGCAGGCTTTGAAGGTTTTGCAAGTCTTTAGAAAGTGGCAGCGCCAGCTCTTGCATCCCTGGCCCAGACCACTACCATTAAGGTGATTCAACAATGCCCCTAGGCGAGTTAGCAGGCTATGGCAAAAGGATTTGGTACGCCACAATCAATCCCTACCCGCGATGCAACCAAGTTTATGGTTGCGTTTGCCAAGTGCTACTTCCAATCAAAAGGAGATCAAGACACCGTTCGAGAATTTCTAGCTTCTAACTTAACTAAGCTAGATGAATCTCTTTTGGAAGCTTTACCTATGATATTCTATAAGCTCTTAAAAAATCCAATATTTAACAGTAAAGAAAACATTAGCGCTTTCTTTATAGCATTTGGGTCGAGCATTTATATCTTTCCATTAGGAAGTAGGAAACTCAATCTTGAAATCAGCATAACTGCTTGTCAAGTTGCGCTAAGGTCCTTGCAGCGTAACCAGTTTCCATCAGAATGGGCTGCAGGCCAAACAATTTTAGCAAATGGCTATAGCGATCGCATCCAAGGGGATCGAGCAGACAACATCGAAAAAGCTATTGCGGCCTATGAATTGGCCTTGCAGGTCCATACCAGCGATTTATTTCCAACAGAATGGGCTGAAATTCAGAACAATTTAGGACTGACCTATAGTGATCGCATTCGAGAGAATCGAGCAGACAATATAGAGAAGGCTATTGCAGCCCATAAATTAGCCTTACAAGTCTATATCCGTGATGTGTTTCCAACAGAATGGGCTAGCGCCCAAAATGGGCTAGGAAATGCCTATCTGAATCGTATTAGAGGGGACCGAGCAGACAATATAGAGAAGGCTATTGCAGCCCATGAATTAGCCTTGCAAGTCTATGTCCACGATATATCTCAAGAAAAATGGGCTAGCGCTCAAAATGGGCTAGGAAACACTTACATTGATCGAATTCGAGGCGACCGATCGGAAAATATAGAGAAGGCCATTTTAGCCTATCAATTAGCCTTAAAAGTCCATACTCGCGACGAATTCCCAACACAATGGGCTGGAATTCAAAACAATTTGGCGCTGGCTTATAGTGATCGCACCCTAGGTGACCGGCAAGAAAATATAGAACAGACCATAAAAGCCTATGAATTGTCACTCCAGATCTATAAAAGCAAATCTTTTCCAGAGCATTGGGCAAGAGTTCAACATAATATCGCTAACACCTATCGAGATCGCGTCCAAGGAGAATTGACCTCCAATCTAGACACAGCAATTGAGATTTACCAACAGGTTGAACAAGTATTCACTCGCGAAGCTTTGCCTTACCAGTGGGCCAGGAATCAAGGAGACTGGGCGGAGGCGCTCATAAAGCAGGCAGCACTGACGGACAGGAACAGAAGCTTAGATACTGCTGTTGACATGCTCAAAGGAGCCCTGGAAGTAGCTGTACCAGGTAGTCCTGACTTTATTGATTCTCAATATCGGCTCGGGACAGCGCTCTCCCGCCGCTTTGAGCAAAATCAAGATCCCCAAGATTTACAGCAAGCTCTCAAGGCTTATAAAACTGCTTTAGACGCGATCAGCCCAGAACACTACGATCGCGCCAAAATCTGGCAAGCACTACCCACCACACAATCCGTGCTCGGCAGTCGCTTGGTGCGCGAAGGGGAATGGCAAGAGGGTCTACAACTTCTACTCAACAGCGTACGTTTGCTCCGAGAAGGTGACGACCCACTAGCCCACGCCAATGCCCTCTACCAAACCGCCCGCGCCCACGAAACCCTCTCCGACTGGGACAATTCCCGTCTTTATTACCGTGACGCCCTCCGCCTCTACGACCACCTCAAAGACGAATCCGGTATTGCCAAAAGCCGCCATGGTTTAGGCAGCGTGCTGGTCTCTCAGGGTTACTTAGCTAAAGGCATGGGCGAACTGCAAAAAGCGCTTAACCTTTATCAGCAAATACACAGACCTGATAAAGTCGCCGAGGTAGAGAGTCTTCTTCAAACCGTTCAACAGGCGGAACAGCACATGCAAAAGGTGGCGGTATGACCACAGCCGACGACATCTTCGATCAATCGCAGAACAATATCCAGCGATTGGGACTCAAAGAGATCCCCTTCACTGAAAGCCCCATCGACCTCGAAAGTGAAACCCTACAACGCATTTTCACGGGTCGTGAAGCTGAGCTACGCCAGGTCTTTAACCAGTTTCAAAGCCGCGAACGTAGACGCATCTTGGTTTATGGCCGTATCGGCATCGGCAAGAGCGCTTTTCTGTTAGAAGTGCTGTCGGTGCTGCGGCGTAAGCGGCCCAAAATGCTGACTACTTATATCTCATTGCCAGCCAACTTAGATTTGGCCACCACCGCCTTGCTGGCCGTTGCCAAAGAAATGGACGATGACGACTGGGCGCAGCGCTACCTATACCAACTGGGGATTCCCACGTCCAAAATTTTGAAAGAGCGCAGCTCGGAAATTAGTGCATCAATGGGTCTTGGTGCCAAAACCAGTGAAAAGGACCTGCAGCCCGTCACCTCGCAATATCCCACCGTCAGCCTCGATATTTTGCTGGAACGCGCTCAGAAAAAGTATCCCGATGGAGTTGTGATCGCCATTGATGACCTAGACAAACGCAACCCCAGCGAAGTCAGACAGATGATGCACGATGCCCAAGGCATGTTGAAAGGCGATGCCTGGTTTATGCTCACGGGCCACCCCATGGGCATTACTGGCGACCTCTTGACCAGTGAACGGGGCTTGTTCGACCTGCAGCTTAAGCTTGACGAACTTGATCAGCCGACAACGTACAAAATGTTGATCAACTATCTCAGCAGCGCCCGTATTGACAATGACTGCACTGATCAAGGAAATCCACGCTGCGTCTTACCCTTCACCCCCGAAAGCGCGGCCACCTTCTGCCGCGTCTCTCTGGGCAAACCCCGACTATTTAATCGGCTTGGCAACACGGTGCTTTCCAAAGCCGCTGACTTGGAGGTGGATTTGATCACGCCTGAGATTCTTCACGAAGGGTTGAAAGCAGCGGCTCCCACGCTGCGCCAGCAAGCGGCCCTGTCCGTTCAGGAAGAACGGGTTCGGGCATTGTTGATGAAGCGTGGTGAGATTTCGGATGAAACGATTACTTTTGAAGATTTAGAAGCTCTCGGCGTTCGCAGCTTTAGCGATATCTTGCCGTTACTGGAACGATTGGAAGAGGCTGATTTGGCCCATCAACTCGACCAAGAAGATGTCAAAGCCTTTGCGCCCATTCCTTTGCCATCCTCAGAAGAGACAGAGTCAACCTAAGCGATCGCTAGGCTGGACGCGGCTTTAGACTGGGGGGCATTGACGGTTGACCCGCACCATTGCGCCCATTCCGGGCCTGGGCAAGCTCAGCCTGAATTTGCTGCGCTTGGGCCACCACAATCGGGTTAGGGTCAAAGAGTAACACCGGAATTAACTGGCCCAGCACCGAGGGAGAAGCCACTTGCAGATAGGCCACCACCGCTTCTCTGACGAACCCTGTGGGGTGCTTCAGGCAGGCCAGGATATGGTCGGCGGTGACGCTCCAGCGCTGCTGTCGCGCCACATGGAAACAGCAGGCCAAAGCCCAGTCAGAGAGAAAGTGGCGTAAATCCAGCAGGGTGCGGAGGCGATCGCTGGGTCCCATGGGCGTGTAGGGCACCCAGCTCTCCAGGCTTTTGATCTTTTCGATGTGGCTGCGGCCATCCAAGACGGTTAAAATCGCCCGCTTGCTGGGGATATCCAGAGCGTTATCCAAAATTTCCAGGCCCCGTGCCCGACTAGAAGACGAGCCCTGCAGACTCACCTGAGCCGCTTGGATGGCACTGGGTGAAGAAATAAACCGAAGCAGCATAAACATGCGGCCAATCGCGTCGGTGCGCAAGTCCTGCAGCGCCTCCCGCAAGAGGTGCGATTCTCGACCCGTGACCACATCTTCTGACAGGTCGACTCGGGCGGCATAGACCTGCCCCATAAAGGTCAACTCTTGGTTGAGTAACTGCTCAATGCCATCCCGACCGAGGCGATCTAGGGCGGCATCAATGCCTTGGGAGCGGCGCAAGCCTGTCTCTTGAAACAGCTTCAGCAAGATTCTGAGAATGGCACGGCGGGTGTCGCCCCAGGTGGTGAGCAAATTATCAATCAGGCGATCCAGGGCTTCGGTCGTGCCGATATTGCCCATCACTTGCCAAGCCTGGTTGCGCAAAATCTCAGTCTTGTAGATATCGATCGCTTGGGCCTCTAGCATCGGCAGAGCGTCGTTCCCCAGACGAGTCAGGGCTTCGCCTGCAGCATCTCGGGTGGATTTGTAGCGCAGCGCCTGCAGCAGAGAGGGGTAATGTTCGGTGATGTGGGTGGCGGCGATCGCCTCTAACATTGCCCGCCGCACCCGCAGAGACTCATCCTGCAGCAAGGCAGGGATGTAAAGCCGCAGCGCCTGCATGTAGTGGGCTTCCCCCAGGGCGCGACAGCCCATTACCCGTTCCCGCTCCCGCTCATGGGTGAGCATTTGCCGGAGGGCGCTGGTGGCCTCGGCCTTCTCGCGGGGATTCCCCTGGCGCAGCATCAGCGAAGCAGCAGTTCCTCGAACCACGGGGTCCACTTCCGGTTTCAAATAGGCCCGCAGTTCCTCAATATTGGGACTCTCTTCGGTCAGCCAAACGTAGCGGAGGGCTGGGGCCAAAATCTCCGGGGGCTGCTGGGTATTGATCAACTGCCGCACCGGCTCAATGTAGGCCGTATTGGGATGCTCCAACATCGCCTCTAGGCTTTGGCGACGCAAGCGGGGGGTGAGCTGCAGCAACATCGGGGCCAAGATCTCGCCCACACCCCTGGGGTCAATGTGGCAGAGCAGCTCAATGCAAGAGCGCTTATCGGCTTCAGGACCAGGCTGCTCTAGCTGCTCGATAAAGGCCCGCTTCAATACCCGCAAGCTGGCATCGGAAACGCTCAACAACCCCCGCTCGGCGCTTAAAACGAGAAGGTTCAGATAGCGCGATCGCAACAGCAGCAGCGCCCCAAACCAAATCACCGCGGCCCCGACGATCAGGCTTAAGAACACCTGACTTTGGAAGGCAGGTTCAGTTAGCCCTAGGGCATTGCAGAGGCCGATAATGCCCAAAATGATCACGCCGGTAAAGCCCATAGAAAGGGGCTCGGCTATCCCCCCCACCAAAGACTGAACGCCCGTGCGGTGACTATCTGGAATTGGCTGGAACAAAATCGGTCGGGTACTGGCTACCAAGGTATATCGCAGCCATTCATCAAAAAATTTGAGAATAATCAGCCCCACAAACAGAGCCACAACGCCCAGTACCGCCCCATGGCTACCCACGAGGGTGGCCAGCCCGAGTACCACAATAAAGACGGGCAAAATCGCCGTCACCGTAAATACCCCTTGGCGTTCGATTAAACGACTGGAGGTAAACCATTGGGTGATCAGCTCTACCAGTCCCAGCAGACCGCTAAAAATCCCGAGAAAGCTAGCAATTTCGTTAGGGCCGAGATTCCGCTCCAGTTGCCCTAAATATTCAAACTCGATCAGGTACATCAAGATCTGGGCCAGCACAAAAAAGGCCAGCAGCAGCACCACATAGTTGCCCATGGAGCCCTTCATGCGTTGGGCGGAATGGGGGGTGGCCTCATCGCTCTCTGCCTCGCGTACCACCGAGTCTGGAAAGGCATGGCTATAGGTGCGGCTAATGTGCAGCAGCACCCCAGAGCCCACCACCATAATCAGAAACGACAGCAGCAGAACGTTGTTCAGCCCCACCAAATTGAGCAGCAGATACACCGAAAAGCCACTCAACACATCCGCCACCAAGTTGCCGCTGCTGATCAGCGGAAAGGTGCGCTTGATTTCGCGAATATTAAAGAGCTGGTTGGCGGTGACCGAGACGTTCAGATCATTCAGGCCGTAGATGGCTTCCATCCACAGCCGCATGCCAAAAATGGTGGCGGCGGCAAAGGCCGGAACCGCCAGCCCCCAGCGAAAACAAAATACGGGAATGGCCATCAGCAGGGCCATCACCACAATCACCCAGCGCAGGGGCAAAAACCGCTGCATCCAGGTGTAAACAAAACTGAGGCTGAACCCGACCCCGGCGCTAAAGATATAGATCCAGGGGAGGTATTCTGCGCCGTAGGTTTCGAGAAAGAGGGCCGCAGAGCTGACCTCCAGCCACAGGATCCCCATGGAGGTGGCGGTATAAAACGCAAACATCAGCAGGGTGCGTTCCGCTTCCCGAGGGCGCAGGTTAATAATCTGTAGAAGCTTTTGCTGCCAAGGTCGAAGCGTCGGGGTTTGACCAGCGGTCATGGGGTAGATCCACGAGGGGTGGGGGTTAGCACGCCCTATTGTAATCAGGATCGCCCAGGATGACGGCGGTGTAGCGGTATCGCCCGCATCTCGCCCTTAACAATGGACAACGCTCAAGTTACTATTGTCCATTGTCCTGATGGGTGATGCCGAAGCCCCCGTGGCGAGCCGCTCCCCCTGAAGCAGCCAGAGTCAGCCTGGTCAACTGGTTTTATGAAGCATACATTGTCCGTTTTGGTGGAAGACGAAGCTGGGGTGCTCACGCGCATTGCCGGGTTATTTGCCCGTCGGGGCTTCAACATTGAGAGCCTTGCCGTTGGGCCTGCGGAACAGGTGGGCATCTCGCGAATCACAATGGTGGTTCCGGGGGATGAGGCCCAGGTGGAGCAGTTGACCAAGCAACTCTACAAGCTGATCAATGTTCTGAAGGTGCAGGATTTGACTGAGGTCCCCTGTGTTGAGCGGGAATTGATGCTGCTGAAGGTGAATGCCAACAGCACCACCCGTTCCGAAATCATCGAGTTTGCCCAAATCTTTCGCACTCGCGTCGTGGATATCGCTGAAGATGCCCTCACCCTGGAGGTGGTCGGTGATCCGGGCAAGATGGTGGCGATCGTCCAGGTGTTGACCCGCTTTGGCATTCGCGAAATTGCCCGCACCGGCAAGATTGCCCTCAGCCGTGAGTCGGGGGTGAATACGGAATACCTCAAAACCCTGGAAAGTCGGCTTTAGAGGCATCGAATGACCTGAATCATTTGAATGCCTGCAAGCCCTGAGGACATTTCTTGAAAAGGAAATGACTATGGTGCGTTACCTCTCGCGATAGCCGATGTAGGGGCACCTCTTGTGGGTGTCCTCGATGATTTACCGGATAGTACGAATCGGCAAATCGATTTGTTCAGGGGCAATTGGCGGAGGGTAGGCACAAGACCTATCCCTACTCAAGAACCTGAAGCGCCCCGGCTCCGCCAAAGTCACAGCTGGATTCTGGTGGAAATGCCCTCAATCCGGGATGATGGGAGGATTGCCATGACAGTGGGCGGAGCGAGCAGATTCAGATGGAGGCAGCATCACATTGGGCATCTCTGCCGGAGCAACTTCTGGACCTAGCCCGACGCCATGGGGCCGAGGCTGCAGAGGTATTTCAATCTAGCTCTGCTTCTCGACCGGTTTACTTTGAGGCCAACCGCCTTAAGCAACTCGAAAGCACCCAGGTGCAAGGGACGGCCCTGCGATTGTGGCACCAAGGACGCCCCGGTATCGCCGTTGCCCATGGCCCGATTGAGCCCGAAGCATTACTCGAAAAGGCCTTAGCGATCAGCCAGCTGAACGAGGCCGAATTTATTGAAATGGCTGCGGGCCGGGTCCAGCGTTATCCCGATGTGGGGAACATGGTGCCAGCTCAACAGCTGATGAACTGGGGCAATCGGGCCATTGGTCAAATTCGAGCCGATTATCCGGATGCGATCTGCGAAGCAGAACTGGAATGTGATGTAGAAACCATCCGCATCGTCAATTCTAAAGGGCTGGACTATAGCTACAGCGACACCACCCTCAGTTGCTATCTAACGGCGGACCGGGTGCGGGGGGATGATTTTCTCAGCGTGGGGGACGGGCAAACCTGTCGCGATCATCTAGACCTCGATCAACTGACCGATCAGGTTTTGCAGCGGCTGGTTTGGGCCGAGCAGAATGTCGCGCCTCAAAAAGGCCGGATGCCGGTCCTATTTACAGCTAAGGCCGCAGACATGATCTGGGGAACGCTACAGGCGGCCCTGAGCGGTAAGCGAGTTGTAGAAGGGGCCTCTCCCTGGAGCGCTCGCCTCGGCGAGCAGGTCACATCCCAGGCGCTGACCCTGCATCAAGATCCCGATGCCGGTCCTTTTAGCTGCCCCTTTGATGATGAAGGCACCCCCACCCAAAAGCTGACGTTTATCGACCAAGGGGTGCTGCAGTTGTTCTACACCGATCGCACCGTCGGTCGCGAACTGGGTGAAGGCTCCACCGGCAATGGCTTTCGTCCAGATTTGGGCAGTTCCCCGACGCCAGGGCTATTCAATACCGTAATTAAACCGGGTCATCAGTCGCTGTTAGAGCTGATTGCCAGCCTGGATGAGGCGATCGTGGTCGACCAAATGCTGGGGGATGGAGCCGGAATTTCAGGGGAGTTTTCGATCAATGTAGACCTGGGCTACTACGTGCGTGGCGGTGAAATCCAGGGGCGCATTAAAGACACGATGGTGTCGGGCAATGTGTACAAGGCCCTCTCCAATCTGATTGCCCTGGGAAATGATGGTGAATGGAATGGCGGCTGTTATACGCCGTCGGTGGTGTTGGGGGGCTTATCAGTCACCGGACGGGGATTTTGATGCATCCATAAAGCGGGAAAGAACAATATTGTTCTCTCCCGCTTTTTAAAGTCACTGCCTTGAGGGTGTAATCATGCAAATGATGCTGACTTGATCAAGCCTCGGCCATCTCCTTACGCCCTTTCTTCAGCAGACCCAATCCACCCATTAGGACCAGACCGGTTGCCAGCGCAGGCTCAGGCACATCCGCTGAATTAGTTGGATCTTCAGGCACTTCGATGCGGGGCAGGCTGCCAGTAATCGCAAGCCCGTCGTTGATGCACTCCGCCAGGATGTGGGCCACATAGTCGCCATCCACCATCAAGTCGCGCGCAAAGCTAAAACCAAAAGTATGATTATCGTCTGGGACCGCCGCATCCACAGATTGGAAGTTTAAACCCAGGGCCGCTAGTGACCCCCCATCCAACATCTCGATGCCACCGACGAAAGTTCCAGATCTAATCGAGGTGGAGATGTCACGGCTTCCTTGTTGGAAGTAGTAGTCGCCATTCACCTGTGTGGAGTTGCTGAGGTGACCCATAGACGCCGTGCCACCATTGTTTGCCCAGTTATCGTGAGCTGCCAAGGTGCTCCATCCATGGTTTGTAGCAGTTACGTTCTTGGTGGTGACGTTGCTGTAAACACCGACTCCAACATCGGAGTCGTTACCTTCGTCGAACTTGATACCAAAAAAGTTGCTTTGGCCTTGGGCGTTGGCTAAGCTTTCTCCGGTGAAGTTGAAGAACAGGTCACCGTAGTGGATGTAGTCGTCAGCTGCTGGGCGGTGATACTCACCCCCCAACCCTAGATTGGAGTTAATGCCCACATAAACTCGGTCAGCGGTCTCTCTAATGGCAAGACCATAAAACTCATAGGGACTGTCAGTCCCGCGTGTGCCCCCAGGACCAGAGCCATCATCAAAAGAGTCGATTGCGTAGTTCCAGCCGTTAAGCTCTTGAGCCTGAGCGGGGGCCATACTCACACTGGCGGAGGCCAGGGCACACCCTGCTAAAGCGATAAGTGTTTTTTTCGAAATGTTCATGGTCGTTCAGTTGGAAAGGGTTGTAAGAGGTGGGAAGTAAACTGACCCTGCACTGTTAGCGCGTAAGTTCTCATCTTTTTCTCATGTACTCAAGGTATGACCCAGCCCACCAAAACCAATCAGTTTTGTATCGAGGTTTACCAACTCTTTATCGGAAAAAGCCTTTTAAAAAGGGGAGCTAAAGGCTTGCGTAATATCGCTGGCAAACCCCATGAGCGTCTTTTGAAGCGACGCGCAGCAGGAGAAGTGACCGCTATTTATAGCTTTGGCCACTTTGATGCTTTGCGTAGAAGCAAAGTGGCCAAAGCCTTGTCCTAATCGAACTGGCGGGCAGCACTCTCGCCATACGAGTCTTTTGAAGAGGCCTGCTGAACGGATGTTGCAGGGGACATTTGGGTTAGTTTTCCTCACCGGTATTCAGGTTAATCCCGCAATAGCCAGAGACCGGTGTAGGTCATGCCCGAATTATCGGGGCGCACCAGTAAAAAATGCAGTCCTTGATGCTCCTGCTTGCGGTGGCCAAAGATGTGAGCCGCCTGCTGCACCTCAGCATCTTCAACCGTGGCGAGGACCCAGCGATCGACGAGGCCCGCTTCTAAAATCAGCCCGTCCGGCTCTCCGGCAATATAGTTGAGCGAGGCCGGTTGCTGGATGGCGAGCCATTGGGCCAAAACCATGGCCCTGCGCCCGCCATCAATGATCACCCCTGGAATCAGATCGGTGCTGGCGAGCCCCGCCTGTAGGGGCAGCCAAGCTTCCGGTACCGCTCGAATCGGAATCGGCTCCTGACACAGCCGCTCCTGGAAATCTTTGGCGGCGATCGCCGCAAATTGCCACTGTTCGCCCCACAAGTTCTCTGGTACGGGTACTGGCGCAGGGCGCTCCAATGCCAGCAGGTCGATCGCTTCCCCAGAGAAATTGGCCTGGGTTGGGTACCAGCGGGCCCGCTGCGCCAGCCATTGCTGCAGGGTACGGGTCTGGCGAGTGGGCGTGACCTGCAAGTGCATGGCCGCAGCCGCCAGGGTGATTAACGACAACGCCGCTGGGCGGAACAGGGCCAAAATCTGAGGCGGGTTGGGCGCTTTGGCGATCGCCTTTTGCAACTCGGCCTTGACCCAATCGCCGTTTAGCTCCGCCTGAGGCACCGTTGCGCCATAGGTGAAGTCAAAGGGGCGATCGCAAATCAACATTTCCCATAGGGGTTTACCCTCAGGGGTTTGCAGCGGGGCGCGATGCAGATCAACTTCCCAGACGGTTTGGGTCATTTGCGGGACTTGTGACAAAAGCGGTGATCCAGACGCGCATTTTTAGGCAGGGGGTCGTTGGTGCGCCAGTAAACCTGGGCAATGGCGGCATCATCCAGGTTTTCGATGGGTTTCCAGCAAATATGGCAGACGGGGGGCTGCTCCAGCGGGGCGGCGTTGAACTCCAAGGAATAGGTGTGAGGTTCGTCGTTGGTGAGCCCG
>JBHJIP010000270.1:0-26550 GCA_050043365.1 Leptolyngbyaceae cyanobacterium | reverse complement strand
CACAAACCCCATTTGCATTTGTTCACGGGGCGATCGCCTGCGCTCTGCGACTTTGTCCAACAAATCCTGCTCGATTTGCTTCAGCTCTTGATAGGCGATGTAGAGAAAATTCCCCGACCCGCAAGCCGGGTCCAGCACGCGATACTGCTGTAACTCAAGCTGTAGCGCTTCCAACTGCTTGATGGTGTTTGCCTGCTCAATGCGCTCTTCCCAATAGCGGGAAATCGTCGGGCGCACGATTTTCATGATGTCCGCTTCGGCAGTGTAGTGGATGCCGTGGGCATGGCGATCGCCCTGATCAATCGCCGACTCAAAGATGTTGCCAAAGATGGCCGGTCGCACCTGGCTCCAGTTTTGCAGCGCTGAAACCTCCAAAAAAGTCAGCTCTTGGCGGGTCAGCTCCAGCGGATGGATCTGTGAAAATAACCCCCCATTGAAATAGTCCACCCCCTCATAGCGTCCGGCTGGGGTGACGCCAGCGGTATTCATCTCGCGAAATAAACCGCCAATCACGTCATAGGAACTCTCCCCTGCCAGGCAGTCTTGCACTGACTGCACAAACAGATTGCGCGGTAACAGTTGCCGGTCCTCAGCAAACATGGCCAACACGCATTGCAAGAGAAACCGCTGCGCGACTAAATCGGGCTGGTCAAATTCGTCTTGCTGCATGAGGCGATCGCGCAGCATTTGGTACAGCTCCCCCATGCGGGCCGCTGCCTTTTCGGTTACCTCAACTTGGTTGTTGCCAAAGATGGATTTCTGTTCCTTAGGCTCCATAAAGCCAAAGGTGCCAACGCGATCGGGCAGTTCCTCCAGGGTGAGCTGATCAACCGGCGTATCGATTTGGGTGTCGAAGTCGTAGATCCAGAACTCATCGAAATTGCACAGCATCACGTAGCGAGGCCGGTTAGGGACCGCCCGCTGCCAATAGTCAAAGGCTTGGGAATAGTGCTTAGCGAGGTCTGCGCCGCGCTTCTTCATCTCGATTAGGACGCGGGGCTTCCAGACCAGGTCAGCAAAGCCGGTTTTGCCCTTTTTGCTGGCTTTTCGAATCCGCTTTTCGTAGGTGGCCCCGGCTTCGATGGCCCCCTCATGGTCAAAGGCCCGAAAGAAGCGGTCTAAAAAAACTTGGGCCTCGCCCTTTTCATCACCGGTGATGTGTTCCTTGCAGAAATTGACGAAGGTCTGAAGGGTTTCGGGTCGGGTGGCCATACAACACCGAGGATGAAGCTCTGTCGGTTAAGGATGGCGCAAAAGTTTAAGAAAGTCGATTAAGGTCAAGGGCGATAACGTCTGCGGTTTGCCTGTTCATGCACAGTTTTGAATGCATTAGTAGGGTGAGCAATGCCCGCCACAACCATTCGCCCTCAAACCGATATTTTGAGGCAGGCCATCTTGCTAACAGGGGAATGCCCCATTACCACTGGCACCCTTGCACCCCTTGCACCCCTGCTGCCCAAACCAGCGCTGAGACGTGACCACCTCGACACTCGCTCACTCCCAATCCAAGGCATAACTCATCTGCAACGGCGGTAACCCCAACTCCTCAGGGGTCTGCGATCTCGTCTCAAAAAACGCCAACGCCTCCTTGATCCCCGGCTTACCCCGCGAGACCCCAGTCACCCCACTGGCAACCATCACCCCACAATGACCCTTGTGCTGCTTGTGCCACTGCTGCCATCGCTGCACCAACCGCTTATCCTCCGGGTCCTCCTCCGAAAACTCCACACAGAGATGAAACTCCCCATCCCCCGTCTTGAGCAACCCCAGATGAAACTGCTCCCCCGTCATCGGGTCTCGCCCTGGGTTAAAGCAAACCGCCACCACCCCACCCGCCTTCTGCAACTGCTGCGCCAGCACCTTGGCCTTCGGTCGCGAGGTTTGCACCACCAAAATCGGTAAATCCCCCTTGGCAGGGGCATCCGGTAGCGCCTGGTAAAACTTTTGGCTGCGCCAATCCGCCATGTCCTCCGCCGAAAACCGCGCCATTAAAATCAACGACCCTTCCGGCACATAGTCATCTCGAAAGGTCGGAAATGCACCCAGAGCCGCTGGCGCTGCTGCCTCATCCAATGCGCCAAGGGCGGTGGTCACATCAGGTTCAGTCGCGACCTTGACCTTGAGGGGTTTCTCAGTGATGGGGTCGGTCAACTTATAAGTCGCTCTTAAGGCTGGGAAAGGTGCTTTAGAGAGCTTGCCGCCATTGGTCTTAAAAAATCGGTTTAGGGCATCTAAACTCAACCGCAAGGTTGCCGCTTCTTCCAGCTCAAGCCCATGGCGTAGACCCTCCAGAGGATGCAAACTGCCAAAGTCTGGCTCCACCGCCGAGGGGGCAGATTGCATCCAGGGCAGGGCAATCAGCGGCGTCTCGTTCTCCTCTTGCAGCAGCTCAAAATTGAGAAATAGACAATCTTGAGATAGAAACGCCTGCTGCATTTGCTGGGTGGTGCGCCTTCCGTCTAGGGCCATCTCCCGAAACTGCTGCAGGGCTGCTTCAGAACGGTAAAGCAAAAGGCCATATTCCATCCCAGCCATCCCCAAGACTGAGACATACAGGGTTTCTATAGCCCAGTGGTTGAGGGTAACCCCAATAATTTGATAGTCACTCAGATAGTTCCAGGGGGCGTTATCCCACATTTGCTGAGCTTGATCGTTGATGGCAGCAACCCAATCGGGGGGCAACGTTGTTTCTGGGGTGGGGGCTTGCTGCTGCAGGCTTTCAAAAATATCGTCAATGACCGGCAACTTTGCGCCGTAGTCAATGGTGAGGTCTAGGTTTTGCAACGCCCCCCGCAAAAAAAACTGAATTTCGCGATCGCCCACCACCAGCTTTTGAGGTCGGGCCGGAGGCATCGCCCCCTGGGGATGCTCCATCGCCTGCAGCAGCGTCCGGGCCACCGCTTCAGGCCCCGTATCGGCCGGAATAATGCTGACCGCCCGTAGCACCCCTTCGGTGCCATCTACCCACAAAATGCAGTCACTGGCCCCATCTTCATCTAGGTCTTCTGAGTCATACCCAAAGGCACTCAACATGCCTTCTAAAATCGGTCGGCGATCGCCCTCCCACACCACGGGATGCTTGGGCAAACGGTGGAGACGATTACAGGTAAAGGGGCTGAGGGTATACATAAAACCTAGCGATCAGATGCTAAGTGAACACCTTAGCGGAGATTTTGGGGCAATGGCGGCGATCGCTCCAAAAAACCCCGCCAGCCATTACCCTGCAGAAAAATCGCACCCTAAACCAAAACTTAAGATTTTGTTAAACCTTGCCTGATACCGTTGCGCCAGCGGACTTAGGAAGTGGGAAGCAAAAATGGTGCAAAGTTTACTGGCAGCCGGGCTACTGCTGCTACTCGGGGATTTCGTCTCGACGTTTGTTTACCACGTGCCCGAGCATGTGTTTGGCAAATTTCACAACGCTGTCCACCACAGTCCAAATCGGAGCTTTGTGCGTTACGCCATTCGCCACCGCAAGCCCATCGCTTTAATTGATGGCTTTCTGAGTGCAGCCCCTTACCTGATCTTTATCCCTGTGCTGTGGCATATCTCCCCTTGGGGCATCGCCCTGGGGCTGATTTTGGCGGAAGGCCACGTGATCTGGCGACACCAGTTTCAGCCTCAATACCGCACCCCCCAGTGGCTGCAAATCCTGTGCAAAATGATGGGCATCACGACCCCAGAGCGCCACTGGCAGCACCACCAAAATGGCAACAAAGCCTTTGGCGATATTTTTAGTTTTTACGGCTGGCCCGCAGCCGTCTGGCTGCGTGAGTTACGGCGACTCAAGCAATGGTGGTCTCAGCGCCAGCTATCCAATAGCTAGAGGCTTTATAGTAGTCGCCAGTCCGGTAAGGACAAGACTGCGAGCCACTTTACTGCTTCATCCAGAAGCAATAAAAAGGGCCGCGATCGCGGCCCTTTTTTAATCCATTTTCCGTCCCGAAGAGATTTATCGCAGCCTTGGCGAAGGGCTGTCATCCATTAAAACTAGGATCCTTAGAGATTAGCCTTCGGTATCGGCGGATTCTACAGTGGATTCGTCACTTTGAAGTTGGCCAAGGTTGATCTTGACCACCTTATTGCGGACTTCTTCGACTTTAGGTAGGGTCAAGACCAATAAGCCGTTTGTGTACTCAGCCGTAACCGCCTCATTTTGGACCGCCTCAGACAAGTTCACCACGCGGCGGAACGTGCCATAGCGGTGGTTGTCATAGAGCAGCGTCTCTGCTTCGGCGACCTCAACAGCAGGGCGATCTCCAGAAATCGCCACTGACTCACGGGTGACATGGATATCAATAGCATCAGGATTAACGCCAGCGAGTTGAGCGGTGAGCGTATAGTGATTAGCCGACTCTACTAAGCGGATAGCGGGTGTCCAGGTGACTGCGTCATTGCCGGTGACCAGGTCACCAAAGGCCCGGTCGAATTGACGACGGAGGGTATCGATTTCTTCAAAGGGTTGCCAGTAACGGACGATCATGGTTTCAACTCCTAAAAACTGCTTGGGTTTAGAACCGTTGCTTACAGTTCCTATGGTGCAACGGGTACAGCGGATCCAAAAGTGGCAAGAACCAAACCAAAATGGCGAGGTTTTACACCGAATCACCCGTACCGTGATCGCCCTACAGGGTGTGGGTCAAAGCATAGCTCCATAAGCGTTATGGAGTCTCTTGACGGCGTAAAAAAGCGAGATAGTGGCCCAGGGCAGTCAAGCTAATAGACTGATAACCCCTGTGGCAATAGTCGTGACGTAAAAAAGCCTGACCTGCATGGGTGAGCCAGACCGCAGCTAAGCGACTTTGGGTGATTTTGACCAGTCCCTGAGCGGCGAGGCCCTGGATGAGTGACTGCCTGAGATTAGCAGGCACGCGACGATTGATTTGCCCTGGAGTGATGCTGTTTTCACCACAGGATTTCAAGACCCAGTGTTCATCCGGGGTGATCGGTAGTGCAGTGGTGTCAAGTGCCATTAGCGTTCGACCGGTGCGACTGGCTCGGAACCGTTGTACGGTTACTTCTCCGGCAATCCAGCCCTGCGCTTGTAGCGATTGACAAAGGCTATCCCGCCTGGCCGCAGATAGTTTCGAACCCAACTTGAGCTGATTGATGTCGGCCCGATAACCCGGTTGCGCCAGCAGTTGTAACAACAAATTGAGTTCAGCGACAGAGAGCACCATGGTGAACGAGGAGTAACATTGCGTTTATGGCGAACACTGACTGAGCCATCGACGGTTTAGGGCATTCTAGAGATATACAGGTCCCCACCAGTCTGAGCAACATCGGGTGTAACTGACACATCCTGCTGCTGTATCTAAATTCCTCATACTTTGAATGATGGGCTGAAGTGAGCCTACTGAGCTGTGTCTAATATTGTTTCAGCGTCAGATTCTGAAGAGGCTAAGGGCAGCTTACCCCTGGCCTTGGTTCAAGCCAATTCCCCAATCGGTTCCATTGCCAAGCTACCCATTCCTCTAGAGCATGTTTTAGAGGCGGTGACCGATGGGGTTTGGCTGCTGAATCACCTCGGCCAACTGCTCTATTTAAACCCTGCGGCAGCAGCATTGACGGGGTATCGAGCCACGGTGGAAGCCTACTTGGCAATGGCGACTGATCCCTGGGAAACCCTTGAACTCCGTGACGAAAAAGGGAGGGTGGTACCCCGTGACGCCTGGCCCCACCACCGAGCTTTGAAGGGGCAGGTTGCCTTAGGCCTCTTTCAATATGTGACGGTTGCTGGGGTGGAGCAATGGTCTCGCATCAAAGCATTACCCCTACGCAATGGTCAAGGTTCAGTTCAATATGTCCTGGTGATTGCCCAAGATATTACCCAAACGCGACAAACCATCGCTAAGCTGCAGCACCGCGATCGCCAAATTCGGCAGATTACCGATGCGGTACCCAGCATGATTGCCTACATCGATGCAGCAGAATGCCACTGCTATGTCAATCATGCCTATGCAGAAGGGTTTGAGCGATCGCCTACCCAAATTTTGGGATTGCCCTTGAAGGACGTGATCGGCCCTGTCATTTATCCACAAATACAGGCGTCTTTACCGGCAGTCTTTAGTGGAGAAACCGTTAGCTTTGATCTGACCCTAGTGAATCAATCGGGACAAACCAAGTATAAATCCGTTAGCTTCTTGCCCCACTGCAGCGGTAAGCAAGTGGTCGGTTTTTATGCCCTTTTCAATGACATTACGGCCCATAAGCGGGCAGTAGATTTGCTCCAAGATGATACCGATCATCTCCGCTATGCCCTAGAAGGGGCTGCGGTAGGCATCTGGGATTGGGACTTAATGACTCAAAAAATTACCTGGTCCCATCAGCAAGAAGACCTTTTGGGCCTTGCTCCTGATCATTTTGATGGTCGCTACGATACGTTCTTACAATGCATTCACCCTGAGGATCGCGAGCAGGTGCATCACCACTATGATGCGGCCCAAAAGTTGCGGCAGCCCATTCAAATCGAATTTCGCGTCATTCACCGTAATCAGTCCGTGCATTGGTTAAGCAGCAGGGGGCAAATCTTTGGGAATGCCGCTGGGCAACCCCTACGGATGGCGGGTATTACCTTTGACATTACGGTGCAACGGCGAGCAGAAGCGCAACTGCGGCACCAAGTCAATCGAGAGCGGCTCCTTGCCAAGATCGCTCAGGAAATTAGTCAAGGGCAAAATTTGCCCCATACACTTCAAACCGTGCTGCAGACTGTGCAGGCCTTCATCAAAGCCGATCGGCTGATTATTATCAATCTCCATCACGATGCCAAAGGCAAAGTCATTGCTGAAGCCTGTGCCCCTGAGGTCGAAGCTATGTATCAATGGCAGTTTCGCGATCCGTTGATGATCCAGGAAAAGTATTTGAAGCTCTATCGGCAGGGCCGCGTGGTGGCGGTGAATGATATCCATCAGACTTTATCTGAAGGAGCCTTGGGCTTTCTGCAGTACTTCAACATTCAGGCCGAGGTCATCATACCCCTCTGGCAGGGGCAGCAACTGTGGGGGTTACTCGCGGTTCACCAGCAGCATCCACGGGACTGGCAAGCAGAGGATGTAAGGCTGTTAGATACCTTAGCCACCCAGATCAGCATTGCGATCGAGCGCGATGCGCTGCACAAGCAGTTGACCCAAGCCAATGCCCAGCTTCAGGATTTAGCCTATCTAGATGGCCTCACCCATGTGGCCAATCGCCGTAAGCTTGACGAATATTTGCAACAGGAGTGGCGACGACTCTTGCGCGATCACGCTCCCATTGCGGTAATCATGGCAGATATCGACTATTTCAAGGCCTATAACGATATCTACGGCCACCAAATGGGAGATGACTGTCTGCGGCGAGTGGCGAAGATCTTGCAACGGTCAATCAAGCGCCCAGCTGATTTAGTGGCGCTCTACGGGGGCGAAGAATTTGTGGCAGTGCGACCCAATACGAGTCGGCGGTGAGCAGAGCGGGTGGCCGAGAAAATGCGGCGCTTAGTTCGTCTTCAGCGGATCCCACACCAAGGGTCTGAACTCGATGCGCGGATAACGTTAAGCCTGGGTGTGGCGGGCACGATAGCCCGGCCTAATCGCTCTCCGGAGGCCCTGATCCATCGAGCCGACGATGCCCTATATCAGGCTAAAAAGGGAGGGCGTGATCGGATTGTGGTAGCGGTTTCCCAACCCGGCCCACCTAATGCATAGGGACTGGCCCTCAGCAGGCATTTGGGCTTTCAAGATACAGTGAGGATGCAACTTTAATAACGCCTTCTGCAAATTCTTTTAGATATGGCACCCACCGTTTCTCTACTGCGTGCACGTAGCTACGCCATTGATCAAGTGCGCACTTGCCTCGTAGACCTACTCGCGCCCCTAGGGGGAATTGAATCGGTGGTCAAACCGGGCGATCGCGTACTTCTGAAACCCAATCTCTTGACCGGAGCCCGTCCGACCAAGGAATGCGTCACGCGTCCCGAGATCGTCTACTGCGTGGCAGAGCTGGTGAAAGCGGCTGGCGGAGACCCTTTTCTAGGGGATAGCCCTGCTTTTGGCAGTGCCCATGGGGTGGCGAAAGCTTGTGGTTATTTGCCCTGGATGGAAAAAGCGGCTATTCCCATTCGTGAGTTACATGGCAAACGCTATGCCACCGCAGCAGAAGGCGAACTGGCTCACTTACTGCTTTCCAAAGAGGTGATGAACGCAGATGTGGTGATTAACTTGCCTAAGGTGAAATCCCATATGCAGCTCACTCTCACCCTAGGGGTCAAAAACCTCTTTGGATGTGTACCCGGCAAGATGAAAGCGTGGTGGCACATGGAAGCCGGTAAGGATCGCGATCGCTTCGGCACGATGTTAGTTGAAACGGCACGGGCGATCGCCCCTCAGCTAACCATCGTAGATGGCATTCTGGGCCATGAAGGCAATGGTCCCAGCGGTGGCGAACCCCGCACTCTAGGCGTGCTCGGCGCGTCCCATAATGTTTTTGCCTTAGACCGGGCACTCGTAGATATTTTGCAAATTAACCCGTCTCAGGTTCCCACAATTGCCCAATCTCAGCGGCTAGGGCTTTGCCCCGAGCTAGAGGCCATCGATTTTCCACTGCAGCGCCCCCATGAGCTGGCGATTCAAAACTGGCAACTGCCCAGTCAAATGATGCCCATTGACTTTGGGTTGCCAAGGGTGGTGCGCTCGACCTTTAAGCATCTATACATCCGGTTCTTAAAAGAGCCCATGGCTGCTTACGTGGGCAAGTCGTGACGGGCAGCCTGCTCTTCTAGCTTTTTGAGCGGATGGATTCTTGAGATCAACGCCGAACGCCTGTGTGCATCAAGTTGGCGATCGCAGAATGTCGACACTATAGTTGGGGATGTAGTCGTTTTATAGGGTTCGTGCAAACGCTTACCGTGAGAGTACTGGACTTATTAGAGAACCCAATGGATGGCCTCATTATTTTTACGGATCTTGCCCTTGCCCCACTGTCTATAGAAATCAGGTAAACAATCAGGGCGCTGCCAGTTTCTGCCGTTGATGTAGTGAGCACACCTATGAGTCCTCTTCTTCATATAGAAAATGATTGCGCCATTTTCTATCGACTC
Source organism: Leptolyngbyaceae cyanobacterium (assembly GCA_050043365.1). Lineage (GTDB taxonomy): Bacteria > Cyanobacteriota > Cyanobacteriia > Phormidesmidales > Phormidesmidaceae > PCC-6406. The sequence goes on along the minus strand of JBHJIP010000270.1, from coordinate 17,474 downwards.
ACGACTGAACCAGGTTCAGTGCGATTGCGGCTTTGGGAAATGCATCCCCATCCTGCAGTCAACCCTCAACCCTATCTGTACGTTGTCAACTACACGTTCAAAAACCGCCATGAAGCCGAGCAATTTTTGCATGACCATCTAATCATTAATGGTGCCTTCGACGTGCCAGAAACTGAATGGCCCTCAGAAGGTGAGATTGCAATTTTGCCATTCCCAACCTGGAGTAACGCTTTATAAAATTGCAGCGCTGTCTAAGAATCAAACTGTTGAAATACCTTCAAGGAAGGGTGTTATGGCGGCTGTGTATTCAGGGGCTATGGGCGGAGGGTAGGCACAAGACCTACCCCTACCAAGATAAATTCTTGTCTGGAAATCTTTTAACGTAAGCGGGTGGGGGGAATCGAACCCCCATCATTAGCTTGGAAGGCTAGGGTTTTACCACTAAACTACACCCGCAAGGTGTACATCAGGCTAGCACAATTCTAGGAGCTGTCATTAATTAAAACTAGGATGCTTATAGTGCAACAGTTTTAGCCCCAACAGCATAGAAACGGGCGCAGTCAACATGTTCAGCGAGGCTTTCACACCTAATTGATGACATGCCCTAGAGCGCCTGGTTGTCTGCTAACCACAGAAGTCGAGTCATAACCGGGGGCTGGCGGTTACTTCTAGCTGCACTTCCCTCGTGCTGGGAAATTGATTGGCGAGGGCCGTTTCCAAGTCAGGGAGGAAGAGCTTTTGCGATAGGCAAATTAAAGCCTCCTGATAAGCTGGGCTGTCACTATAGGTCGGGTTATCCCTAGACCCCAACGGCTGCATCGCTTGGGAAAGGCCACCATCGGCCTCAACTGTAATTTGCAACCCCACCGTTACGGAGCCCTGAGACCAATCCTGGCTAAACACACAGGAATCTTGCACGCTAAGGAAACCGGTCAATCGATCGACGGGCAATTGGAGTTGGGCGGGCGACGTTACCGACCAGAAGAGTTGTAGACCTGGACCCGAAGGTGTGGAAGGCAGGTCCGTCGGGGTTACGGGAGCGGATGTTGGCGAAGCAACGGGTTCTGTAGAGTTGTCTGGCGGGGGCGTATCCGTAAATGATTGAGGGGCAGCAGGAACTGGATCAGGTGAACTGACGGGTACGGGTGACGTTACTGCTGTCGGTGCAGCAGCAGGTGGGGACGGATCGACTGTAACGGACTGAGCTGGGACGGGCTGATTTGCGATCGGAACCGACGTAGGTGTATCGTCGGCGATCTCCTGAACAGGGGGGAGCGCCACAACCTTTATCACAGCTGATTCTGAGGTGGGGCTAACCTTATAAACCTGCAACAGCCACCAGCCCATGAGCCCATGTATCGATAGGGCTGCGATCGCGCTCATCGGCCAGAGAAAGCTGGGATCTTGACGACGATCTGACCCGAAAGGTGAAGCCATGAATATAACGTCCTCATTGCCAAAGCCCTTAGCACCTTGACCCACGCAAGGATTAGGTTACTCGACAGCCAAGCGCATTGAGCCAAATCGTGCTTCAATTCTCAGCGCCCAGCGTGCTTTATGTTTCAAAACAATAAAAATTCCTGTTAAGGTAGATAAACAATGTTCATAAGAAATTGGCGAGGGTAAAGCTGTGGCAGGTTTTTGGAGTGGCTTGTTTGGTCGCGGGAACGGTTCGAACAGTGGTGAAGCCTTCTTCTTGAATGAAGACGATGCTAAAACCTTTGGGAATATCGACTACATGCGCTCCTCTAAAGTGGTGAAGCGAACCTTTGCCCGTAAAAGAGGACAAACTGAAGAACTTGAGTCTGTACGCCAGATTTCTGCTATGGATAAGCGGGATGTACAGGAAGAAAAGCGGGTATCGAGAACTCAAACCTTTACCCCGTCTACACCTTCTGCAACCAGTTCCAGCAGTCCTCAGCCTCAATTCCAGACAGGTGGCGCATCCAGCAACGATATGGACATGTTTCGGAACATGGCCAAGAAGATGCGTAAGAGTTAGGTCCTCTTTGTTTGCCGATTGTTAGGTGCTGAAGCCGAAGCTCAATCAATTATGAGAAAGGCGTTGCCATTGAGCAACGCCTTTCTCATAATTGTGAAGCCGCGCACGGGATGGGCCGTGCTTAGTGCTGACCCAATTGCGACTAGCCTCCTGCGACAGCAGGCACAATGCTGACTTCATCCCCATCCGATAGGGTGGTCTCTTTGCCCTGTAAAAAGCGAATGTCTTCGCTGTTGACATAGAAATTGACAAAGCGACGGAGCTCGCCGCTGTCATCACAGAGACGCGCTTTGATGCCAGGACAGGCGCTGTTCAGGGCCTCAAGCAGTTCCACAATATTGCCGCCCTCGCATTCTAGGGTGGCTTGGTTGTTCGTAAATTTTTGCAGGGGAGTCGGAATTAAAACTTTGACAGTCATGACTGGGTTCTAACGTCAGATAAGACAGCTTGCATCACAGATATTCGGCTTAGAGATGAGATCACTTGGGCCTGCTGAATTAAACAGAGACTTGCTGCCACTCTAGGCGATTTAGGGTGCGTGCCCGCTCTAAAGCCCGTTCAAAGCTATCCAGTTTAGGCTCTAGGGTAAGGGGTTCACCGATGGAACCATGGACAGCTTCTTGGGTTTTGAGGCCATTGCCAGTGATGTAGGCGACGGTTGTTTCATCGGGATTAATCTTGCCAGCCTCGGCCAGTTTTTTGAGCACTGCGATGGTGGTGCCGCCAGCAGTTTCTGTGAAAATTCCTTCAGTCTCAGCCAAAAGCTTCATCCCTTCAATAATTTCAGCATCCGTGACTGCTGCAATGTTGCCGTTGGTTTTGCGAGCCAGTTCTAAGGCATAAACGCCATCAGCGGGGTTCCCAATCGCAATGGATTTGGCAATCGTGTTGGGCTTGACAGGGCTAATAAAGTCACGCCCTTCGGCAAAGGCTTGGGCGATAGGAGAGCAGCCTTCGGCCTGGGCACCACTAAAGCGAACCGGTTTGTCATCTACGAGCCCAACCTTGACGAATTCTTGGAAACCCTTGTGGATTTTGGTGAACAAGGAGCCAGATGCTAGGGGCGCAACGACATGATCAGGCAATTGCCATCCCAATTGTTCAGCGACTTCGTAGCCTAGGGTTTTAGATCCTTCGGAGTAGTAAGGGCGCAAGTTAATGTTCACAAATCCCCAGCCATGGGTGTTGGCAACTTCGGAGCAGAGCCGGTTAACTTGGTCGTAGTTGCCTTTGACAGCCATCACGGTGGGGCCGTAAATAAGTGTGCCTAGAACCTTACCGGCTTCTAAATCAGAAGGAATAAAGACACAGCAATCAAGACCGGCATGGGCTGCAATCGCGGCGGTAGAGTTTGCCAAGTTACCCGTACTGGCACAAGACACCGTAGAAAACCCCAGCTCCTGAGCCCGGGTTAATGCCACGGAAACAACCCGATCCTTGAAACTCAGGGTCGGCATATTGACCGCATCATTTTTGATATAGAGCGACTTCAACCCTAAACGCCGCGCCAAGCGATTCGTTTTGAGCAATGGCGTCATTCCGGTACCCACGTCAATTGGGGTGTCTGTCGCCACAGGCAAAAAGGCCTTGTACCGCCAAATCGACTTAGGGCCTCTGGCAATGCTGTCTCGGGTGACCTGGCGACGAATGGCATCGTAGTCGTAGACCACTTCTAGGGGGCCAAAGCAAACATCCTCACAAACATGCTTGGCACCTAAATCGTAGACTTCCCCGCACTCTTTACATCGCAGCGCCGTAAAATTTGAGCCGGTTGATGGGGCTTTTGCTTGAGGACGGTCAATTGCCTGAGTCATAACTTTGCCTGGGTATCTGGGAGTGAGCGCCAAAATACGCTTTTGCCTTGTGATCGGGATGCTATCACGGGGCAAAAACGCCGTCAAAGATACCCGACTTTTTTAGTCAGGATTTATTTAAATAGTTTATAGAAGCCTTAGGAAGCTTCTGGCAAAGCAGATGCCAGCTCTCTAGGCCCCCTCTTCTTGTATGCCCGCAGGGCTTTAAGCCCTAATTTCTGGCGGACTTCCGGCCTCCGACTCCCCCAGAATTGATACTGCTGGCGAAATTATGTTGCAAACTTGCAAACAGAGTGTAAGCCCCCTAAATCCCCCCTTGCGAAGCGTGCCCGGAGGGCGTAATTCTGGGGGACTTCCAGTCTTTGCTCCCCAAAATTTGGGGGCTGGGGGGCCTAGAAAGCGTTGATATGGTCACACGCATTACCAAATGTGTATTTCGCAATTGGTATCAGCATTGGAGGCTGAGAGACTTTCTCGGGGTATGAATTTTTCGAGAAATACCCTTAAGCCCAGGAGGAAGACGCCAGGACTGCATCTCACTGCGTTAAAAAGCTGCCCGCTGCGATGTTGACTGATAGCGTTTGAGTCTTGAAGGAGACAAGCTTGAAGCACCGGCCTATTCCTCTGGAATCTGCCTTGGTTTAGGTATAGAGCAATACAAAAAGCTGTGTCAGAGTCTCGTTAATTAATGTCATCAGCGGTGCATAGGGACTTCCATGGCCTTGGCTATGGCACCTATAGCTTTAGCCACTTTGCTTAAGACACCAAGTATCCTCCTGATGCTTTGCGCAGCAAAGTGGCTCGCGGTCTTTTCCTAACCGGACTGGCGACTGCTATACGCCCACTTTGTCATAAGAGCGCTATCGTAATTGGCAAAGTATCTGCTGTGTTCTCTAAAATCGCGTTACTCGTAATCTAGATATTATGGTCGCCACGCAAGATAAACCGTTTGCGAATGTATTTCGGCAGTTAGCAGGCGGTGCTTTTCCGCCAGTGGTTGAAACTTACGAGCGTGGAAAAACCATCTTCTTTCCGGGTGATCCTGCGGAACGGGTCTACTTTTTGCTCAAAGGTGCCGTCAAGCTCTCCCGTGTCTATGAGAGTGGCGAAGAAATCACGGTGGCTCTGTTACGTGAAAATAGCGTGTTTGGCGTGTTGTCCCTGATTACAGGGCACCGCTCTGATCGCTTTTATCACTCGGTTGCGTTTACTCCTGTAGAGCTGTTATCGATGCCTATCGATCAGGTGAAGCAAACGCTAGAGGAAAATCCCGAGTTATCCATGGTGATGCTGCAGGGTCTCTCGTCGCGTATTTTGCAGACGGAAATGATGATCGAGACCCTAGCCCACCGTGATATGGGTTCTCGCTTGGTGAGCTTTTTACTCATCCTCTGTCGAGACTTTGGGGTTCCCAGCCCTGATGGCATTACGGTTGATCTGAAGCTCTCCCACCAAGCGATCGCTGAGGCAATTGGCTCAACTCGGGTCACAGTGACGCGCCTGTTGGGCGATCTGCGGCAAGAGGGCATGATCTCTATCCATAAAAAGAAGATTACTGTTCACGACCCGGTTAATTTGAGTCAACAGTTCACCTAGGTTAAAGACCCGGCTCCCGCTGTCACTCAAGAGTTGCAGTAGAGTGGGTCAGGATATTAGGTGAGGCATGGCAACAGGGTATGTCCTAGTTCTAGCGGTACTTTTGCTGGGAGGTGTGATTGCAACCCTGGGAGATCGCATTGGCATGGGCGTTGGTAAAGCCCGACTCAGCTTGTTCAAGCTGCGGCCTCGGCAAACCGCCACGCTCATCACGATTTTGACCGGTAGCGTGATTTCAGCTTCGACCCTAATTTTATTGTTTGGGGTGAGTCGCCAACTGCGCACCGGGGTCTTTCAGCTTGAGCAAATTCAGGCTGACCTAAACCAAGCTCAAACTGATCTGGATGCGGCCAAGCAAGAAAAGACACTCATTGAAACAGAGCTCGCAACAGCTCGCCAGCAGCAGGGAGATGCTCAGGAGCGTCTGCAGCAGATTAACAGCTCCCTGCAAACCGCCATTGAACAACGCCAAGACATTCAGGATGAGTTGGCCCAAACCCAAGGCCAACTCCAACAGCGACAGCAGGCCCTAGAGCAAACCCAGGGACAATTGGAGCAGACCCGGACGCAGCTCTCGTCGGTCTCAGACCAAATTACTTTTCTAGAATCAGACATTAGTCGCCTAGAGTCCGATCTAGAGGTTCAAATCGCTCAGCGCGATCGCGAAATTACCGAGCGACAGCAGCGGCTGAGTCAGCTTCAAGCCCAACAAGCGGTTTTGCAAGAAGATGTGTCGCGGTTAGAGCAGCAATATCAAAATATTTTTCTCGGTAATGTCGCCCTATCTCGTTTTGAGTCCCTTTGGTTAGGCATTCTAAGAGTCAACAGCCCCCAAGAAGCCCAGCGCGCCATTGATCGCTTATTGCAAGAGGCCAATCGTGTTGCGTTGCAGAGGGTTGCTCCTGAGCCCGGTGCGCCCAGTCGACAAGTACTGCTCTTGTCACCCGAAGCAGTAGAGCGGCTGGTGGGCCGGATTAGTGATGGACAGGAGTATGTGGTCAGGGTTTTATCAGCCGCCAACTATCTGATTGGCGAACCGTGCGTGGTCTCAGGGGAGGCACCCTGTATTCAGGTGGTGTTTGATGCCAGTCTCAATCGGTTGCTCTACGAACGTGGAGAAATCCTGGCTGTAACCACTGTGGATACGGCTAACATCACAAGTCAAGGCATTGTTGAGCAATACAACTTACTGATTTCATCCTTGCTGTTCAGAGCAAGACAGAATGGTCTGGTGGGTGACACTGTGCAGATTGCCGATGGTGATACAGAAATCATTTTGGACTTTCTCTCCACGGTTCAAGCCGCGCAACGCTCCTTAGAGATTCGGGCGATCGCATCCAACAATATTTCAACTGTTGGCCCACTCAGAGTCGATTTGGTCGCGATCTCAAGGGGCGAAGTGATCGCAAACACCGATGTTGCTGCATCTGAGCCCTGAGCATTGCCATCGAGTCCGCCGGAATTCGCCGCATACGGCATGCTGATTCAGGCAGCAGACTCGGGCATTAGGGCTAACGCCTTTTGTTGCATCGTCTTAAAAATGTTGTAAAACCCGTTGGCACGGGAGGGCGTCAGGCTCACGTCTAGCTGAGTGTCCTTGATGAAGCCTGGAGATAAGTTCACCACGGCCTCTGGGGTTAAACCATTCAGGGCGGAAATCAATAAGGCCACCAATCCCTTGGTAATTTGAGCATCGGACTCCCCCTGAAAAACCACGCCGTTGTCTTCTAAATGGGCAATCACATACACCTGAGAGACACAGCCTGAGACCTTGTTTTCAGGCGTTTTCTCTGCTTCAGGGAAAGGCTCTAGCTTTTTAGCAAACCACAGCAGTTGCTCATAGCGCCGTTTGGGATCTGAAACCCTTTGAAAACGCTTGACCAGCTTATCGATGGAAGCGGGACGAGCCGCAGAAGAGGCAGACATAGCGATCGCAAGAAAAAACGATGAAATCGCTTCCCATTGTAAAGATCATTGGGATCACCCGGCAGAGCCAATCACCCCTGAACGCACCGATTTCTCGATTCGTGCCCTCCGGCAGGTTATTGAGGGCACTGCAACGGTCAAGGGCTAAGGGCTGTGGACAATCAAGGTCAGGCTTTCTGATATAAGAGAGTTACAACCCCCAGCCTGATTCAGTAACGCGGGCGTGGTCATGCCCACCCAGTAAGGGTTTCGTTATTAATTGTCCACACGCCCTAGACCTTAAGCAACTGCCGCATGCGGAGAAACGGACAGCGGGGTGTGGACGTTACAGCTCTAGGACCGAGCTGTTCAATGGCGTAGCCTTGGGGATAGCTGCGAATGGGGCGATCGCTAAAAAAGGTCGGTTGCCGACGCCCAGCCTGCCAACGCGCCCACCAACGCTGCATCCTCCGCCCCTGTTCGCCTGCTGTGACCATCCAGGGGCTGGGGGCAGACCAACCGAGCGCCATGCGCATGGGAGCATCGATCAGCACATTGGCCACCTTGGGTATCCAGTCCGATACCGCTGCCGGAAACCAACTCTGCATAAGGAGGATCACCGCCTTACCCAGGGCTGCATTGTCTGGACTATAGCGAAAATGCTCAGCTTCATAAGTTGCCTTAAATTGCTCAAAGGCGCTGTAACTTGGAGGTAGATTTTGAATTTGCATGCGATCGCCAACAGCACGCCAAAAGTGAAATAGCGCTTGCCTTTCCGTATGGGTGAAAGGCCGCCAACCATAGCGGGCATTCCAGTGCACTGGCTCACAGAGAGTCGCTGAGAGCACGTAGAGAAAATCCTCATTAGCAATCTCGTAGCGGCTGTGAATACGATTCATTTGAGCGATTGCCGCTTTGCCTTGGGGGCTGTCATACCCCCACTTCAGGATGCTGCTGATCAACAAGCCGGTATCGTCGTAGCGCTTTTGCGGATGATGGAGAAATTCGCCTGATTGATGCAATAAGATAGAAATCCGAGGGACGCAAAAGGTTCTTAGCAAGGCCAGCTCAAAAGCCCGGTTCATTTCCCATGCAAAGGTCTTGCCTGCCAGGTCGTGGCAGATTTGAACGTGATCCCGTTGGGGCTCCCAATCGAGATTAGCGTGTTTCCTTTGATACGAATGCATAGGACAGATCCTGTAAAAGAGTAGACAACCCCTGGGTTGCTATCCCTTTTTCCTAGGACTGTTCCAAGCGGTCCGGAGCCTCTCAAGGTGATTTGACTACGGATGCCCGTACTGTCATCAAACGGTCACGAAACCGACGCATCTTTACTGACCATAAAGCGCTGAGCTACGGTTTCAGGCTGAATCGCCGACAAAATCACATGGCCTGAATCCATGATGATCACGGCCCGAGTGCGGCGACCATAGGTGGCATCTACAAGTTGAGTGCGATCGCGGGCCTCAGCAATGACCCGCTTAATCGGTGCAGATTCGGGACTAACAATAGCAACCACCCGATGGGCCGAGACAATGTTGCCAAATCCGATATTGATCAATTTCATTTCCAAAGCAGTACCTTGGGGCATTACACCATTGTGTTTGTAAGCGCCCTAGCCCAATTCATGACTGCTACAGGGGAGATTTCACGTTTGCCAGCAATCACAGCGTATCGGGTTTACCTGTGACAATTGATTAAGGTAATCCATATTTTCCCAATTTAAAAGATTGTCGTCACCTTTAACTCAACTTTGGCCACATTTCAACGCGCAGTTTGCCCTACGGTGATCAGGCTAATTTGCACGTTGGCCATACTAAATCGCTGCTTAGAGCCGTCTCATAGATGACGTCGCGCAACACAATTTGCAACAATGGTCCTAGCAGGAGGTCATTGGCAACGCCCAAGCTGCGATAGATCAGCGCCCCCTCAAGACGGCTGGGCTTATGCCCGCAGTCTGCACTCGTAGCATTTACTCAGATTTGTCATGCAGCCCGTTGATGTCACCACCCTGATGGCCACCTGTGCCGACCTCCGCCAAGGCTGGTTACCGGCTCGCTGTGAACAAATCGTGCAGCGCGATCGCACCACCCTCTGTATCGCACTCCGCACCCTCAAAGGCCGCGATTGGCTGACGATTTCCTGGCATCCTCAAGCTGCCCGTCTCCACATCGGGGCTGCTCCCCCGAAGCAGCCAGATACCTTTACCTTTAGTCAACAGCTCAAACATCAGCTGAATGGGCTTGCTTTGGTCAGTATTGAACCCGTCGCGCCCTGGGAGCGTGCCCTCGATCTCTGCTTTGCCCGTCGTCCCGGTGACCCAGTACTGTGGCATCTCTATGTGGAGATCATGGGTAAGTACAGCAACGTCATTTTGGTGAATCACCAAAACCAGATTGTGACCGCCGCCCATCAGGTGAGTGAACAGCAGTCCAGCGTTCGCCCCATTTTGACCGGAGCCCCTTACGCTTTGCCGCCTGCCTTGACGGGGCCGCGCCCTGCCCTTGACGAGCCTCAAAATCGCTGGCAAGAACGCATTGCTCTCGTACCCAACCCGCTCAAAAAAGCACTGATTAAAGCCTACTGCGGCCTCAGTTCTGCCCTCGTCAGGGACTTGGTGAATCAAGCTGAGCTGGAACTGAGTCAATCGACTGCGACCTTGACCGATGCCGATTGGGACCGTCTCTTTAATCAGTGGCAGCGATGGCTGCATTGCTTGTCACATGGGCAATTTTATCCACAGCTCACGGCCTATGGATACACGATGATTGGACCCGTCCAAACCGCTAAGAATTCGCTGCAGGAGATGCTGCAGACTTACTACAGCGATCGCTTCAACCGACAAGAATTTGAGCGTTTGCACCACCAACTAGGGCAAGTGCTGAAAGGGCGACTCCGTAAGCTCAGCCACAAAGCGGATGGCTTTTGCGATCGCCTCGATCAAGCCACCCAAGCCGATCAGTATCGACAGCAAGCCGATTTGTTGATGGCCTACAGCCATCAATGGCAACCGGGGCTCGAAACCATGACAGTTGACGATTTTGAGACAGGCGAACCCGTCACCCTGGCTTTAGACCCTGACAAAACAGCGATTCAAACGGCCCAGCAGCTCTACAAACGCCACCAAAAGTTAAAGCGATCTCGGGATGCGATCGCCCCCCTGCTAGCTGAAGTACAGCAGGAAATTGCCTATTTAGAACAGGTAGATGCTGCCCGCCAGCAAATCGAAACCTACGCAGCGGTTGCTGACTTGATAGCCTTACAAGAGATTCGCGATGAACTGGTGCAGGAAGGCTATCTCAAAGACCCCACCTATCGCCCTCAAAGCCGTCCGGCTGCAGATCGGGTCGCCGTACGCAAGTTTGCGACCCCCAATGGCTTAGCGATCTGGGTGGGGCGCAACAACCATCAAAATGACCAGATCGTCTCTCACCTCGCCACCGACTATGACCTCTGGTTTCATACCCAAGAGATTCCGGGTAGCCATGTGCTGCTCAGGCTGAGTGCTGGGGAAGTGCCTAGCGACGCTGACCTGCAATACGTCGCTGATATAGCCGCCTACTTTAGCCGCGCCCAACAAGCGGACCAAGTCCCCGTCGTTTATACCGAACCCCGCCATGTCTATAAACCTAAGGGGGCGCATCCCGGCATGGTCATCTACAAGCATGAGCGGGTGCTGTGGGGACAGCCACAACAGGCTAAAGCCAACCTAACTCGGCCCGCTGACCCAGCCCTAGCACTAGCTTAGAGGCCTGTTGGATATGGTGTTGAATATTTTTTAAAAGGGCAGCTTTTTCTTGCTATTCTTGTCGCGATCGTAGTCGAGTTCTTTCAGCTTCTTCATGATCCGGCTGAAATACTCACCCATATAAGCTTCTAGGGTGGTGATTTCCTTGGCCTCAATTTCAAAGGTCTCATAAACCTCATCCATCGGTGCCGTAATTGGTTCGCTGCCTACAATCACTTCTGTGAAGGCAAGTCGATCAGCTAAATTCCAGCCCCATTGCAAATAGCCAGCCAGTTTGCGGACTGCTTTCAAGAGCTTCATGGGCATTTTCGAAACCCGAGCGTCTTGACCTGACAGCCGCTCACAGAGGCGCACAATCTCATAGGCTCCCCAGGGGCGCGTACCGGCTAAGGGAAAGCTGCGGTTGACGGTGGACTCGTTACTGAGGGCTGAGATCGCGAAGCGGGCAATATCTTGCGTATCCATAAAGGCAATGGGAGCTGTCTCACCCATCACCCAAACCCCCTGCTTTTCTAGAATTGGGATGGCGTATTGACCAATTAACCCCTGCAAAAACCCACAGGGGCTGAGAATGGTGTACGGCAACCCTGATTCCGCCAAAAACTTCTCAATGCCACTCTTAATTTGCATCAGAGGCACATCGGGATACTGATCTGCTCCCAAAATGGACACGAAGATAAAGCGCTTCACATCAGCAACCTTAGCCGCCTGAATGAGGTTGACTTTGCCATCCCAATCCACCTTATTGATGGCGTCATTGGGCCGAGCCGTGGCCGCATCAATGACCGCATCAACCCCCTCCAAAGCAGGTTTCAAGGTTTCAGACTGGCAAAGGTTGCCCCGTACCAGGGTGACGCCCCACTCCCTCAAAAAAGCCGCCCTTTGAAAACTCCGCACCAGACACTGGACCTCATGGCCTTCATCCAAGGCCCTCCGGGCAATTTGCCTGCCTAAGGTACCGGTTGCCCCAACGATCAACAGCTTCATGAGTGCAAGGAAACAAAAGTTTACGTTCCTTTAACCATACCAGATTAGCTCCCGCCTCTGACGATTCCAGAGACGGCGAGTTCAGGCTGGCAAGGATAGCAACTTACTCTTCGCCCCCTTGCAGGCGCAACATTAAAAAACCAACGGCCAAGCCCACTAGAACAATGGAAAACGACAAAAACGCCGTGTTGAAAATTTCGCCACCCATGGCCCCTAAGTCTCCTACTCGTTTAAAGTTCAGATTAGAAACTGCAGTTTCTATGCAGAAAGTATTTTACAGGTCTGTCGCGCTCCCTAATACTGCCTGCTTCTGCTCAAAGGGCAGGCCAGATATCCAAGCTATTTTTCGACATTAGACATTAGAAATTAAACTTTATAGCCTGCAGTGCAACCATACATTCAGACACCTTAGCGAGAGTGGAAAGCCGTTGACAGCAGAGAAACACAAAAATCTGAAGAAATATAACAAAAATACTGTAGAGCTTGATACAATACACAACGGAGTAAGCGGGAGGTGAGAGCCCCGTGCTGGCTGCATCAAAATCTTTGGGCGGCTTCCTCCAACTTGAGAGAGCAACAAAACTATTTCCAGAGTCGGCTTCGCAAGGGGCCGATTTTTCTTTTTAGGGTTCGAATTTGTCACCTGTCCCCCCTTTACAATGGCGAAAGATCTCTAGGGGCTGTCGCCAAGTACAACTAGAATCCTTGTGGTGAAATGGTTCCAGCCCCTAGCCGTATGATGGGGACGGGCACAATAATGCTTGCCCAATTAGGTTTTCACCCGTAATTGATGACGTGCCCTAGGCCCGATGCATGCCTGTGACTGAGTTAGACAGCCCGCTGTTGGTTTTGGTTGATGGCCATTCCTTGGCCTTCCGCTCTTATTACGCCCATGCCCGAGGGGCAGAAGGGGGACTGCGCACCTCCACCGGTATTCCCACCAGCGTTTGCTACGGCTTTATGAAAGCGCTGCTGGATATGGTCGAAGCCGAACGGCCCCAATACTTAGCGATCGCCTTTGACCTCGATCAGCCCACCTTTCGCCACGAAAAGTCCGAAACCTACAAGGCCGGTCGCCCCGAAACCCCGCAGGATTTTATTGAGGATGTAGAGAACCTGAAAGATCTGCTGAGCGTGATGGGTCTAGAGGCGGTGACCGCCCCTGGCTATGAAGCGGATGACGTGATTGGCACCCTCGCGACCCAAGGCAAGCAAGACGGCTTGCAGGTCAAAATCTTGAGCGGCGATCAGGACTTGTTTCAACTGGTGGACCCCGAGGGACAGATCTCAGTGCTGTACCTGAGCAGCGTGTTTGCAAAAGGGGCGGCACGGGGGTCGCGGGAGTTTAAAACCGATCAGGTGAAAGCCAAGCTGGATGTCTTGCCCACCCAAGTAATCGACTACAAAGCCCTCTGCGGCGATAGCTCTGACAACCTGCCAGGGGTGAAAGGCATCGGTGCTAAGACCGCTGCGAAGCTTCTGAATGAGTACGGCACCCTCGATGCCATTTACGCGGCGATCGACAATATCAAAGGGGCCACTAAAAAGAAGCTAGAAGCGGGCAAAAACGCCGCCTACCACTCCCAAGAGATGGCCACCATCATCACCGATGTAGAACTGGGGGTAGACCTAGCCACCTGTAAACTCACCGGCATTGACCCTGAGGTGGTCACGCCCCCGCTCAAGCACCTTGAGCTACAGCAATTGATTAACCGGCTCCCTAAGGTGCAAGCGGCGCTGAGCGGCCAGCCCCTAACTGCGCCCGCAGCGGATGCAGCCACCCAAGTCCCTGAAGATGTGGCCTTTTTCACCGCTGAAGAAACGGAGGCGGCGCAGCAGGTCACAGGGGCCAATATTAAACCCCAAGTCATCACCACAGAGGCCCAGCTCTACGAGCTGCTCGATACCCTCAGCCAACATACAGATCCACAAAAGCCCGTCGCCTGGGACACCGAAACCACTGCCCTCGAACCCCGTGACGCCGGGCTTGTCGGGATTGGCTGCTGCTGGGGAGAGGCACCAGAGGCACTGGCCTATATCCCGGTAGGTCATCTCGACGGAGACCAGCTCCCTCTCGACACAGTGCTCGATGCCCTGCGCCCCATTCTCGCAAGCGCGACCTACCCCAAGGCATTGCAAAATGCCAAATACGATCGCCTCGTGCTCCGCAACCAAGGCATTGCCCTAGCTGGGGTCGTGTTTGACACGATGCTGGCCAGCTATGCGCTCAACCCTGAGGGCAGTCACAACCTCAGCGACCTGTCTTTGCGCCACTTAAATATTGTGGCTTCAAGCTACAGCGACCTGGTCCCCAAAGGCAAAACCATTGCCGATATTGACATTGCCGCCGCCGCTCAATATTGCGGCACCGATGTCCACACCACCTATCGTCTGGTTCCCAAGCTGCAGACTCAGCTCGACGCCCTCGACGCCCTCAAGTCCCTTCTGCAAACTATCGAGCTACCGTTAGAACCCGTTCTAGCCGAGATGGAGCATCAAGGGGTGCGTATTGATGCCCCCTATCTGGCTAAGCTGTCAGACCAATTGGCCACCGACCTAGCCCGCATTGAAACCCAAGCCTACGAGGATGCGGGCACTACTTTTAATCTCAGCTCTCCAAAGCAGTTGAGTGAGCTGCTGTTTGAGCAGCTAGGGCTAGATAAACGCAAGTCACGCCGCAACAAGTCGGGGGGCTACTCTACCGATGCTTCCACCCTAGAGAAACTGCAGGGTGAGCATCCCGTGGTGGATTTAATTGTGGAACACCGCACCTTGTCGAAACTCAAATCCACCTATGTGGATGCGTTACCGGCGCTGATTCGCCCCGACACCGAACGGGTGCATACGGACTTTAACCAGGCCGTCACCGCCACGGGTCGGCTGTCCTCGTCCAATCCGAACCTACAAAACATTCCAATTCGCACCGCCTTCAGCCGTCAAATTCGCGCCGCCTTTGTGCCCGAACCGGACTGGCAGCTCGTGGCAGCAGACTATTCCCAGATTGAACTGCGAATTTTGGCCCACCTCAGCCAAGAGCCGGTTTTGGTCGAAGCCTACAACCAGGGGGATGATGTTCACGCCTTGACCGCTCGTCTGCTGTTAGACAGCGAAGATATCACCCCTGAGCAGCGTCGCCTCGGTAAAGTGATTAATTTTGGAGTGATTTATGGCATGGGGGCTCACCGATTTGCCCGCGAAATGGGGGTAAGTCACGGCGAGGCCAAAACCTTTTTAGACCGCTACTACGATCGCTATCCCCTCGTCTTTGAGTACCTGCAGCAGATTCAGCAGCGGGCGATCGCCCAGGGCTATGCCGAGACCCTCTGTGGACGCAGGCGCTACTTCCATTTCACTAGCGGTACGCTCAAATCCCTGAAGGGCAAAGATCCGAGCGATATCGATCTCTCCAGTCTCAAGCGCATCGGTGGTTATGACGCGGGCCTCTTGCGGGCCGCAGCCAATGCCCCCATCCAGGGCTCCAGCGCCGACATCATCAAAATCGCCATGATCCGCCTGCATGAGCTGCTAAAAGACTACCAAGCGCGGTTACTCCTGCAAGTCCATGATGAATTGGTGTTTGAAATGCCCCCTGAGGAGTGGCAGGGCTTGCAGCATCAAATTCAGGACGTGATGGAATCCGCCGTGCAGCTGACGGTGCCGTTGGTGGTCGAAGCCCACTCCGGTCCCAACTGGATGGAAGCGAAGTAGCGAACCAATGGAATTAAGCCTTTGGGCGCGAACCAGCGGCACCTGGATTAACGTGGCCACGGTGTTAATCGGCACTGGGCTGGGGCTCTGGCTCCGCCACCGCCTGCCGCAGCAGATGCGACAAATTATCACTCAGGCAGTGGGGCTACTCACCCTGGTGATTGGCTTTGCCATGGCCAATAGCCTGTTTGAAGTGCAGGCCGGTCCCATTGACGGCATTATCTTGGGGCTGATCGCCCTGGTCACGGGTGGCCTGCTGGGGGAATGGCTGCAGATCGAGCAGCGGCTGATCGCCCTGGGCGATCTCCTCAAGCGCCAGTTCAAAGGGGGCGGTCGCTTTACCGAAGGGTTCGTCGCCGCCAGCTTGCTGTTTTGCATCGGCCCGATGACGGTGTTGGGCAGCCTTAACAATGGCCTCGTGGGAGACAACACCTTACTCAGCCTCAAGGCCACCATGGATTGTTTCGCGGCGATCGCCCTCACGGGGACCTATGGCATCGGGGTGGGCTTTTCGAGCCTCACTGTGCTCTTAGTGCAGGGCACTTTGTCTTTAATGGCGGGTAGTTTGAGTGCTGTGATTGTGGATCCAACCCAAGATCCGCAGGTGCTAATCACCACCGGCATCGGCGGCATGGTGATTATTGGCCTGGGTTTGGGTCTGTTAGAGGTGGCTGCTGTGCGTGTGGCCTCTTTCTTACCGGCACTGGTGATAGGACCGTTGGTGGTGGCGATCGCGCGGCAATGGGCGGGAGCATAAGCACAATGCCGACGAAGCTCACACACCGTGCGGTGCTTGTAAAAAGTCTGCAAAAACCCCTTGCTCCAACCACAATCTAGGTCATCATAGGAAAGCACTGCACGGGAGAAGCAAACATGGGGCTGTTTGATGGTGTGTTCAATGACGGAAAGGACACCGCTGAGGCTCAACTCACCCCGGCAGAAGCCTTTGCTTCTATAGCGCTAGTGGCGATCGCGGCGGATGGCTATCTCTCTGAACAAGAGGGCCGCGATATGACCAACATGCTGTCGCGGATGCAGCTCTTCCGAAGCTTTTCTGGGGATGTTACGCACCGCATGTTTGACAAGCTGCTAGGGATGCTGAAGCAGCAGGGACCGGGCAAGCTCATTAATCTGGCCAAAAGCTGCCTGCCGTCTGACCTGCGTGAAACGGCTTTTGCGATCGCCACGGATTTGGTGCTTTCTGACGGTACGGTCACGTCCCAGGAGCAGGCGTTTTTAGACGACCTCTACCGAATTTTGGAAATTCCCGGCGACACGGCGTTGCAGATTGTCCAGGTGATCACCATTAAAAATCGCGGCTAATCAAGCCCGCAATTCTATTCGCGGGCTCACGGAGAACAAGCCCCCTTCAGGGGTTAATAGAGCCCTATCTGGTGAAGCCAAGATCCCCAGTCTACTGAAAGTAAACTGGGGTACAACAGCCCGAAATTTATTCGCGGGCATCATGGCGCTATTTCACAATAGATCTGTTAACGCTTTTTCTTCTTTTTTCCTTGTGCTGCCTTAAAGCGAGGGTTCGATTTACAAATTACATATGTACGCCCTCTCCGCCTAACAACCTGACAGTCTGGATGACGGTTTTATGCGCTTCCTAGAGAACTCAGTACTTTCATCGCCGATCAAAAACTAGAATGATAATCATTACCATAATCGAAGCGGGGTTGAGTTGTCTACCCTTGCTGGACGCCTATCT
>JBHJIP010000269.1:0-29302 GCA_050043365.1 Leptolyngbyaceae cyanobacterium | reverse complement strand
TGGTGTCGACGGCTCAATGTTGATTATGAGCGCTTACCTGAATCCTCTGAAGCACTCATCTACATCGCCATGATCCGTGTCATGTTACGCAGGTTAGCGTGACGATTTAGACGCTCTACGTGTTTCCAAATATCCTCTTATATAAGTTGTAGTAGGTTCACCTAAGTCCTCTAGAACCTCTGTGTCGACGAAAATTCTGTTTCCTTCACGCGTTATTTTTGACATCTGAATTGCCTGTGGATTTTTAGCACGCTTGCTAATAGTCAATTATGCCTGCTTGAGGTTTAATTAGTTTGTTTTATGGGTAATCTCTTCTATTATTGAATCTGCTCTAATTAACATTTTAGATAGTATAGTAAACTTGCTTTCACCATCTCCTGTGAAAACAAGGATTTGTGGGAAAATGCAGGCTTTTAGTTGCATCACCCTCTTTATGTTTGCATGCTAAGTTAGCGGGGTAATAATGCCTTACGCAATCGCCCATGTCCCTTTCTGCTACCGCCGTCCCCCTCGATCAAATTCGCTACACCGATCAGGGGCTCGTCCCAGCCATTGTGCAAGACTACCTCGACGGCACCGTCCTGATGATGGCCTGGATGAACCGGGAGTCATTGCAAAAGACCTTGGAAACCGGCGATACCTGGTTTTGGAGTCGTTCTCGCCAAGAGCTGTGGCACAAAGGCGCGACCTCCGGTCACCTGCAAAAAGTGCAGTCTATTCGCTACGACTGCGATAGCGACGCCCTGCTGGTCACCGTTGAGCAGATCGGAGACATTGCTTGCCATACCGGTGAGCGCAGTTGCTTTCACCAGATTGAGGGCGAAATTGTGCCCCCACCCGCCGATACCCTTTCTCAGGTTTATGCGGTGATCCGCGATCGCCAGGCCCACCCCAAAGAGGGCTCTTACACCAACAAGCTGCTGGCTGGGGGCGACAACAAAATCCTCAAAAAAATCGGCGAGGAATCAGCGGAGGTGGTGATGGCCTGCAAAGACGATAATGCCGACGAAATTGCCGGGGAAGTTGCGGACTTGCTTTATCACACCCTGGTGGCCATGGCCCACCACAACGTGGATGTGAAGGCGGTTTACCGCAAGCTGCAAAGCCGACGCGGCTAAACCCCTTAACGGCTCATCTCTAACATGCGCTGAATTGGCTTCAGGGCTGCTGTGCAGATCTCCGGCGACAGGCTGATTTCAGGCTGTCGTTCTGCCATGGCCTGATGCAGTTTCTCTAAAGTATTAAGCCGCATGTGGGGGCATTCATTACAGGCACAGTTCGTCGTAGGTGGGGCCGGGATGAAATGCTTGTTGGGCACCTGCTTTTCCATCTGGTGGATGATGCCGGGTTCAGTCACCACGATGAACTGGCTGCGATCGCTCTGCTGCACATACTTCAACAGCGCCGTGGTGGAGCCAATGTAGTGGGCCTGGCGCAATACCGGCTCCTCACATTCGGGGTGGGCCACCACCTCAGCATGGGGGTATTCCATCTGGAGCTGCACCAGCTTCTTTTCAGAAAACATCTCGTGAACCATGCAACTGCCCTGCCAGAGCACCAGTTCCCGTCCGGTTTCAGCCATGACGTAGCGGCCTAAATTGCGATCGGGGGCAAAAATAATCGGCTGATCTGCAGGAATTTGGTTGACGATTTTGACGGCGTTAGAGCTGGTGCAAATAATGTCGCTCATCGCCTTAATGTCGGCAGAGCAGTTGATGTAAGACACCACCAGATGATCAGGATGCTGGGCTTTAAAGGCGGCAAACTGGTCAGGCGGGCAGGTGTCAGCTAAGGAGCAACCGGCATTTAGGTCTGGCAAGAGCACCAGCTTGTTGGGGTTCAGAATCTTGGCGGTCTCTGCCATGAAATGAACCCCGGCAAACACGATTACGTCAGCATCGGTTCCAGCCGCTTGCTGAGATAGCCCGAGGGAATCGCCGATATAGTCGGCCACATCCTGAATGTCGGACTCTTGGTAGTAGTGGGCCAAGACAACCGCATTCAGCTCTTGCTTAAGGGAGGCGATCGCCTCGAACAAATCGACTGGCCGATCAACTGGGGTAGCGACAGGGTTGGGAGACAGGGCAGTGGTGAACACAGGCGCGATTTCTAGTGGAATGAATTTTAAGGATGGAATACATTATAGTCTTTTTCACCAAAACTAGAGAGTATTCGCTGTTACATTTCGCCATTGCCCTCAGGATGAAGGGAATTCGGGAGACTATGATACAAGCGACTCATTTGTAGCTCTCGTCTCAGAAGCTGCAAAGATTCAACGGCGTAATTGAGGAGACTGCTATGACGAGTCCAGTAGAGGGTTGTTTGCGGGTGGGCCAAGCGGCCCCTGATTTCACGGCGACGGCAGTTGTGGATCAAGAATTTAAGACCATCAAACTCTCTGACCTCAGAGGCAAGTATGTAATCTTGTTCTTCTACCCCCTCGACTTCACCTTTGTTTGCCCCACTGAGGTAACTGCTTTTAGCGATCGCCATAGCGAGTTCAAGGATCTGAATACTGAGGTGCTTGGGGTCTCTGTAGACAGCGAATTTTCTCACTTGGCCTGGATTCAAACCGAGCGCAAGCTTGGGGGTGTGGGTGACCTAGACTATCCGCTCGTGTCGGATATCAAAAAGGAAATCAGCACCGACTACAATGTGCTTGACCCGGATGCAGGGGTGGCTTTAAGAGGGCTCTTTATCATTGATAAGGAAGGAGTTATTCAACATGCCACCATTAATAACCTTTCTTTTGGCCGTAGCGTTGATGAAACCCTGCGGACCTTGCAGGCGATCCAGTACGTCCAGAGCCATCCTGACGAGGTCTGCCCCGCCGGTTGGCAACCCGGTGAAAAAACCATGGTGCCCGACCCGGTGAAGTCAAAAGAGTTCTTCGCCACTGTTTAACCCGATGAAAGCAGGGCGGGCACAAGACCCGCCCCTACTGGCCCACAGACCGTGAAGACATCGCTTTAGCCATGACAACGACGACCCTGCCGCCCTCTCGGTTAATGGGGTGGCGATTTTGGCAAAACTTCTTGCCCATTCCCCCGCTCAATCAGTTGAAGCTGGGCGATCGCGCTCCGGATTTTTGCTTGACCCAAGTCCAAAATCAGCAGCCCCTTCGGCTCTCTCAATATTGGGGCGATCGCCCCGTGGTGCTGGCCTTTACGCGCATCTTTACCGAGCGCCACTATTGCCCCCTGTGCTTTCCCCATCTGGTTGCGCTGCAGGAGGCTTATCCGCTGATTCAAGCGGCGGGAGCCGAGCTGCTGCTGGTTACCAGCACCGATTTAGACCAAAGCAGAGTGGTGCGTGAGGATTTAGGACTGACCATGCCCTTTCTCTGTGACCCCTATTGCCAAGTGTTTCAGCAATACCGGACGGGGCAAGCGTTGGGCGCACCGCTCCCCGCCCAGTTTGTGCTAGACCGCTACGGACGCATTCGGTTTTGGCATCAGTTCTCGTTTTTGCAGACCAATGCCGAGCCGACGCGCCTGTTCTATGCCCTCTCCAGCCTGCCGTTGAAAGAAGCCGCTTAGTTCAAGTCAACGAGTCCTGCTTCTGAAGGGTGCGCTTCGGTTCGGCCCAGGGCGATGCGAGGCAGGCGATGCTTGAAGCCACAGAGGATCTCCCAAGAAATGGTGCCGGTGAGATCTGCCCAGTCATCGGCGGTGATGGTGGCTCCAGCAGACTGACCCAGAATTGTGACCGCATCCCCTTCCTGCAGGTGGGGTACGTTCGTGACATCAATCATTAGCTGATCCATGGTGATATTGCCGATTTGTCGCACCGGCTTTCCTTGGATCAGCACCGACATGCGATTCGATAAGGCCCGAGGCACCCCATCAGCGTAGCCAATGCCTACGACGGCAATGCGCATGGGGCGATCGGCCACGAATTGGTGACCGTAGCTGACCCCGGTGCCCGCATCGATGTCTTTTAAGTGGGTGATGCGCGCCTTGACCTGCATCACCGGCTGCAGATCTAAGTACGCTTTAAAGTGGGGGGCGGGATAGAGGCCATAGAGGGCCAACCCCACCCGCACCATGTCGTAGTGCAAGTTTGGGAAACCCAGGGTGGCCGCAGAGTTGGCGAAATGGAGTTTGGGTGGGCAGTAGCCACTGTTCTGGAGCTGAGCGATCGCATCTTCAAATCGTTGATGCTGTTGGTTTAAGAGGGTGATATCAGGGCTGTCAGCCGTGGCCAGGTGAGAATAGAGGCTGGCAATTTCCAGGTGGGGGAGTCGCCGCACAAACCCCACAAATTCTGTGGCCCGCTGCCAAGCAAAGCCAAGACGGGTCATACCGGTATCCAGTTGAAGATGCACGGGGAGTGGGGCGCTGACGAGCTGGGAGAGGGTATCGGAAATCACCAACCCTTGCTTAGGGGAAACAACGGTCGGTTGCAGCCGCCACTGGGCGATCGCCTGCACCTCTTCACCATTGCTGACGGCCCCCATCACCAAAATGGGGGCCTGAATGCCCGCTTGCCGCAGTTCCATGCCTTCGGGAACGGTGGCAACCCCCAGCCAACCCGCCCCGGCATTGAGGGCGGCGCGGGCCACGGTGACCGCACCATGGCCGTAAGCATCTGCTTTGACCACTGCCATTAGCGCGGCCCGTCCCTGCAGGTGAGCCACCAGTTGCCGCACGTTATGGCGCAGCGCCGCCAGATCAATCTCGACCCAAGCTCGACAACACCGCATTGGCGATAGTTCTGGGGTTTGTTCCCAACTCAACATCACTCACACCTCCCTCACACATTTCCTCGTTGCGCTCTAGCCTAATGGGGCCTTTGCCATTTGACCAGCGGCACCTTAGTTGCGATCTCCAGCACCGTCAGACCGTTTCCGGGGAATAGACGATGGTTGATGATTTAGGCCAGGGATTTGGACTAGAGAGATTCCCCAGCAACGCAAATCTTCGCCAGCGTAACGGTTATACCGCGACTAAAAAGGACGCCTATGCTACGGATCGATAACCTGACGATTTAGGTCAAATATTACGAAAACCATAAAGGCCAAAGCCCAAAATCTTTTTCGCTGGGGATTGTTGAGAGGTTGATTCAAGAGGGTATCCAGTACCAAGGCAATCTATATGCGCGGGTCAGAACCTATCTAGATACTGAAAGGCTGAAAGCCTTTACCGATAGCTATGAGTATGCCAATGCAGGCAGCAAAGTTTGCATCAGCGTCTCGAAGAGAAATTACACGCTCTGGGTTGACTTGCGTTCTTATGCGGTTTGATGAAGAGCACCATGCCTTAGGTCGTTCCTCTTGGGGAAGAGCGTGAGCACCGAGTCCCTTTGCCGCAACGGTAATAGAGAAGGAGGACATCCCGCAAAACAGTTCCCAGGGCGTTCCAGAGGCTGTGGTGAAAATGAGGTGAGGACTGACAATTCTCATGTTGTAGCGTTAATCTAACCTCCACCCAGTCTTATTTTTAGACAAAGAAAACCCCCAAAACGGTGGAAGCCTTTATAAACAACCCCCACAGCTCTTGGTATATCAGTGCTACCATCAGCGAAGTTTATATACTGCCATTCCCCGATGGGTAGTAAGGTTCTGGTGCTCAATGCCTCCTACGAACCGCTCAACATCACGAGCTGGCGTCGAGCTGTGGTGCTGCTCATTAAGGGCAAGGCTGAGCAGCTTGAGCACAACGGTAAACTCATTTGTGCTGACTTCCCATTTCCGACCGTGATTCGCCTGCGTCACTACGTGCGGGTGCCTTATAAAGAAATCCCCCTGACCCGCCGCAACATCTTGCAGCGCGATAGCCACACCTGTCAGTATTGCGGTTACTCAGGCGATGGCTTGACCCTAGACCATGTGCTCCCTCGCTCTCGCCGGGGTGGTGACACTTGGGAAAACATGGTGACGGCTTGCGTTCGCTGTAATGTCAAAAAGGGGAACCGCACCCCCCGAGAGGCAAACATGCTGCTGCGGAACCCGCCGCGACGCCCCCATAGCAGTCTGTATTTCGAGTTGACGCGTCAGGTCCACAGCGGCAATCACGCGGAATGGGGCAAGTATGTGATTGGGCTTTGATACTGGGGCTCTGGTCTTGGTTTTCAGAGACTTTTTCTATAGTGACGATCTGGGAGCGCCAGCCAACTTCATGTTTGGCCCTTACCGATCAATGCGGCGATCCTGTTGAAGCGGTAACTCAATCAGAAATTCAGTTCCTTCTCCTAAAACCGAATCACAGTGAATGGTTCCTTGGTGGTCATCATTAATGACTTTGTAGCTAATGGATAACCCCAAGCCCGTGCCAATGCCCACAGGTTTGGTGGTAAAAAACGGGTTAAAAATTCTGTCTTGAACCTCTGAGGACATGCCGCTGCCATTATCTCGGATAGAAATAGAAACTTTCTCAGATGACACCACCGTTGTGGTCAGGGTTAGGCAACCACGGTAGTCAGAAGCCGCCTGTTGTTGCCGTTCCTCAATGGCATCAATGCCGTTGGTCAGCAGGTTCATAAAGACTTGGTTGAGTAAGCCGCCGTAACATTCAATTAACGGTAAATCACCATAGTTTTGGATGACTTCGATGGTAGGGTTACCGGCTCGACCGTTTAAGCGATTTTGCAAAATCACTAGGGTGCTATCAATGTTGTCGTGGATATTGATAGCTTTGTAACCCTCTTGCTGCACATGGGAAAAGGTCCGCAGCGACTGCACAATTGCTTGAATGCGCTTTGCGCCCGTTTTCATGGAGTCGATCAGATTGGGAAAGTCTTCAAGGGTGTAGGCAATATCTGCTGCTTGGATGAAGGTCTTGATTTCTAAATGAGGCGGGGAATAGTGCTTTTGATAGAGTGAAATCAACTGAGATAGGTCATTAACATAGTCGAGAGAGGGCTCTAGATTGCCATAAATAAAATTGACCGGATTGTTGATTTCGTGGGCAATCCCCGCGACAAGCTGACCCAGGCTGGACATTTTCTCAGACTGAATGAGCTGTAACTGAGTGTTTTTGAGCTGCTGATAAGAGGCCTGCAGATCGGCGGTGCGGGCCGTCACTTTAGCTTCGAGTTCTTGATTGAGAGCTTCTAGGGCATCAGTCGCCCGTTGACGCTCCAACTCAGCGGTGGCGCGGGCGGCAAATGCGCGCATCAGTTTTTCAGCGCGTTCGGTCCGCTCCAACGGTTTGCGGTCCATAACGCAAAGAAGCCCCACCACGTCTCCTTGGGAGTCTTGCATGGCGAATCCCAGATAACTTTCTGCCCCTAAGTCCAATAAATCAGAATTATCAGGAAAGTGCGTTTGGATAATGCAACCAATGTAAAATTCACCTCTGTCCAACACCGCTTCGCAAGCGGTGCCCGCCAGCAAATATTCATAGTTAGGCTGCAGCGTCTGATCAACCACAAACGCCAGAGTGCGGAGTTTGTCGCCTTGGCGCTCGGCCAGAATCACATGGGCAACCCCCAAGGACTCTGCCAGCAGCATCGCTGAAGTGGGGAAAAACTCTGCCCCCGTTTTGGTGGCGGTCACGTCGAGGAGGTTTTGCAGTTGCGCCTCGGCGCTACGGCGCTCTGCTAGCTCCGCCTGGGCACGTTCATAGGCTTGGGCCTGTTGTATGGAGATCGCCACCTGAACCCCCAACTGGCGCACCAGCTCAATTTCTGTGGGTTGCCATTGCCGAGGAACATCCTGCTCACTGGTTAGCAGCAAGCCCCAAATGTTGCCTTCCACCACGATGGGGACCATCATCTTGGAGCGAATGCCAAAGCCTTCTAGCATTTGCTGATGGCACACGGTCATTTCGGTTTCGTGGATGTCATTGACAATGCGGACCTTACCTTGACGATAGGGTTCAAGCCACTCTGGAGTGACACAGGGATCGCGAACCTCGCTGTGGAGCACCGATCGTGAGGGATGATCCACCGACTCGGCAATGACCTGGCCCGTGAAATCAGGGCGCAGCCGATAGGTGATGACGCGATCGCACCCCAACACCGCCCTCAATTCGGTCACAGTGGTGTCCAGCACGGTTTGCACATCCAGAGATGAATGCACCTGGGCGATGATCTTATTCATCACCTGCTCCCGCTGCACCAACGAGTCGGAGCGTGGTGGCGGGTCTTGGGGGCTGGCTTTAGCGATAAAAGCGGGGGAGGGTGATAGGCCAGAGGATTGTATCTGGTGGGCTAAAGCAATGGCATGGGCTTCTTCGTAGGTCAGCAGCCCCGCCAGTTGACCCTGCTCATCCAGGATGACAATGGGACGCATGCGGTGTTGCCGCAGCAAATTCAGGGGGGTAAAAAAGTCGCTCAACGCCGATTCAGCTAGGGTGGCAAAGGGCTTTAGGGCACATTGACTGACGGTAGTTGCATCGCTTGCACAGGTGAGAAGATCCTGCGCAGCTAAGATCCCAAGAATTTTCTGATACTGCATCACCACTAGGTAGCGTGATCGCAGTTCGTCGTGAAGCTCACTGAGGACAAAATCGACCCGATAGGTGTTGAGACTTTGCTGGGGCACCAAACAGGGCTCATGGGGGTTGCCCATGTGGGCGATCGCCGCCTTGATAGGGGTTTGCGGCGTCACGACTATGGGGTTACGCGTGATCGCAGATTTGAGATCGAGAATGTCAGCAGACATTTACAGGGTAAGACCTAGGAGTGATGGATAGTAGCGTTGTAAACGTTGCAGTCAATTCATAGCGGTCACCCCATAGAGGTAACTCTGTATCTAACTTCAAAGTGAAAAACTTCTAAACAATCTCAAAGGTTCCCATAGTAAGCCATACATTACAGTTTTTGAAGTTTGGCAGTGGCCTACAATATCAGCCATTCCTTCTGGGTGAGGGTCCCTCAAAACTATGACATTGCTTGCCTACGACGCCCCCGTCAAAGCATTGCTGGATCAAGGCTATCCAGACGAGGTTGCTGTCGAGAAATGGCCAGACTATGCGGCTCAGTTTGGACTTAGCGCTGAGCACATTCCCGTTTTGATGCAGATGCTACAGGACGAGCACCTGTGGGCGCTTTGGCAGGGGGACGATGAGCCGGCGTTTATCGCTGTTGAGCGGGCATTGCCCTCTGACGCCGATTTAGAAACTCTAATGTTTGGCCCGATCCATGCCTGGCGGGCGTTGGGTCAACTGCAGGCGATCGCCGCAATGCCAGCCCTGATTGAGGTGCTACAAGCCCAAGATATGGACTGGTGCTGGGAAGAGCTGCCCCAGGTATTTGCGCTGATGGGTCCAGCCGCCCTGCCAGGGTTGGAGCAAGCTTTGCAAGATTTGGACCTGAGTGATGAGAACAAAATCACCGTTGTTGAAGGAATAGAGCACCTCGTCCAAGCTCACCCGGATAGCCGTGATGATTGCATCCGCTTGATGACAGATAAGCTGGCTGCGGCTAGCGACAATGAACCGGATCTAAATGGGTCACTGGTCAATAATTTGATCAAACTTAAGGCCATTGAGTCGGTCGCCGTGATCGAAGCGGCCTACAACGCCGATCAGGTGGATCAAATGTTTGCGGGTTCCTGGCCAGCAGTGCAGGTGAGTTTGGGGCTCAAAGATAACTCCGACTTTTCTCAAGAAGAGCTGGCTCCCAAACTTTCTCCTCAAATGCAGGCTCTACGAGACAGTCTGGCTAAACTTGAGGCCGAGCAAATCAGAGCCCGCAAACCCACCGCCTGGGACTTAGGGTTGCCGATTGACCGCCATATCTTTGACCCAACGGCTCCGCCAGACTTTAAGGCGCTGACGCGATCGCCTACCCCTAAAAGTAGCCATTCTGGCTTTGGGGGCAAAGCACCTAAAGGCAAGAAGAAAAAGAAGAAGCGGTGATATTGAGCTTTTGAGTCAAGCTCCCCAATCGCTATCCCCTGGGCGGGCTAGAACTCTATGAAGGCGGGTCGGACGATAGAATGATGAAGCTGCACATGGTTTAGCTGCTGGTTATGTCCGTTCTGGCTCCGATCGCCGTTTTGGCACTGCTTATCTTTGTCCATGAAATGGGGCACTTCTTGGCTGCCCGTTTTCAGGGCATCCACGTGAATCGCTTCTCGATTGGGTTTGGCCCCATTCTGTGGAAATATCAAGGCCCCCAGACCGAGTACGCCCTTAGAGCCATCCCTCTCGGCGGATTTGTCGGCTTTCCCGACGATGATCCCGATAGCGACATTCCACCTCAGGACCCCAACCTGCTGAAAAATCGCCCGATTTTAGACCGCACCATTGTGATCAGCGCCGGGGTCGCTGCAAATTTGCTGTTTGCCTATTTGGTTTTTGTGGCCCAGTTTGCCAGCGTGGGGGTCCCCCAAGGCTTCACCCCTGAGCCCGGCATTTTGGTGCCTCAGGTGATCTCTGAAACCTCGCCAGCCGCTGAAGCCGGTCTGCAAGCGGGGGATGTGATCTTGCAGGCCAATGGCCAGCGCCTCGGAATCGAGGACAACACCGTCGATGATCTCGTGGCGTTGATTCAGAACAACGCTGAGCAACCTCTGGAGTTTTCGGTGCAGCGGAGCGATCGCCTCTTAGACGTAACCGTCATCCCAGAATTAGGAGAGAATGGCAAGCCGGTGATTGGGGTGCAGCTCCAACGCAATGGCACCTTTGACTATCGCCGCACCAGCAACGTATTCGAGTTGTTTTCCTTAGCGGCTCAGGAGTTCCAGCATATGTTGGTGCAGACGGTGCAGGGCTTTGCCATGCTGATCACCAACTTCTCTCAGATGGCCGGTCAAGTGGCGGGTCCGGTCAAAATTGTTGAGCAGGGGGCGGGGTTGGCGAAGGCCAATATCAACAGCCTGTTTCCCTTTACCGCCATCATTAGCATCAACCTGGCGATCATTAACATCTTGCCGCTGCCAGCGCTGGATGGCGGTCAACTGGCCTTTCTGCTGATCGAGGCCCTGCGCGGTAAGCCTTTGCCCGAACGCTTCCAAGAAAACGTGATGCAGACGGGGCTGGTGCTGCTGTTGGGGCTGGGGGTGTTCTTAATCGTGCGGGATACCTCTCAACTGTCTGTGTTCCAGGATCTGCTGCAGTGAGCCGACGCTCTCAATCGGCCCAAAAGCAGCGGGCTTTAGAGGTCTTAACCCGGCTAAAGCGGCTCTACCCCGACGCCACCTGTTCTTTGGATTATCAAACGCCAGTGCAGCTATTAGTGGCGACCATTTTGTCCGCCCAATGTACTGACGAGCGGGTGAACAAGGTCACCCCAGCTCTGTTTGCCCGTTTCCCGGATGCTCCGGCGCTGGCTGGCGCTGAGATGGATGAGCTGCAAGCGCTGGTGCGCTCTACGGGCTTCTATCGCAACAAGGCCAAGAACATTCAGGGGGCTTGTCAAAAGATTATGGCGGACTTTGGCGGCGAGGTGCCCCAGCGTATGGAAGACCTGTTGACCCTGCCGGGAGTGGCTCGCAAGACCGCCAATGTGGTCATGGCCCACGCCTTTGGCATTAATGCCGGGGTGACCGTGGATACCCATGTAAAGCGACTCAGCAATCGCTTGGACTTTACCCGTCAGGACAATCCGGTCAAAATCGAGCGAGACCTGATGGCGGTGCTGCCCCAACCGGACTGGGAAAATTGGTCGATTCGGCTGATTTATCACGGTCGTGCCGTCTGTATGGCCCGCAGTCCCCAATGCGATCGCTGTGAGCTGGCGGATATTTGTCCGAGTGCAGCGGATGCTTCGGCAGCGTCACCGGGTCGCCGCAAAAAGCGCGTCACGGCTTAACCTGAGACACCAGCCAATAGGTGTTAATGAGTCCCTTGCCCTTCACATCAACCAGCCCTCTGGCTTCGAAGATGAAGCGATCGCCCAGGTACTCATAGGTGTCTTTGGCCACCTGAATGCGATTGGGTTCCCCCAAGGATTCCATGCGACTGGCGATGATTAGACCCGCCATCAACATCACCTCAGCCAATCGTCCCTTGAGTCGGGGCTGCGGTCTGGGTCGGGGCTGCCAAGCCCCCAAGAAAATGCCGGGTGCCAATCGACGCCCCCACAGCAACAGCGCCGCCAGGGCCACGCCAGACACGGGCCACACTGGGGTGATGTATCCCGCTAATGTGGCAAACGACAGCGTAATCTTGCCGCCGATAAAGTAGATTGCGGCTAGCGCCACAGCAAAAGGCAGCGATCGCTAATAAAGGGCACCGTAGGGTAGACGCTTCTGCATAGACACCCATCAAAAGCAGAGTGCGCCACTATCCCGTTACACCAAACCCTGCAGAGTCAAAATTGGCTTCACCATACCCCTGATTCTCTAGGGCTGGGGCGCAACCCGTCCCACAACCGTCCCTACAGAGTCTGAAACCGTTATTTAAATCTCACTAAAATAGTGAAGAAAATCCTTTTGGAATCCTCATTAATCCCATGGCGTTATTTGGTTTAGGCAAGAAACTCACTGTGCCGAGCCCAGAAGAGGCTCTACCAGGTCGCAGCAACGCGATGCCCGTGCCCGGCAAACATTATGTCAATGGCAACCCGCTCAAGTCCCCCTTTCCTGAAGGGATGGAAATCGCCCTGTTTGGCCTGGGCTGCTTCTGGGGCGCAGAGCGCAAGTTTTGGCAAACGGAAGGGGTCTTTTCTACAGCGGTGGGCTATGCCGCAGGCCATACTCCCAACCCCACCTATCGAGAGGTATGCTCCGGCATGACCGGTCACAACGAAGTCGTACAGGTCGTCTTTGACCCTAAAGTCGTCAGTTATGAAACCCTGCTGAAAGTGTTTTGGGAGAGCCATAACCCCACCCAAGGTATGCGCCAAGGCAATGACACAGGCACCCAATATCGCTCAGGGATTTACACCACCTCTGATGCTCAAAAGCAGTTGGCTGAAGCTTCTTTGAAGATGTATCAGAGTCAGCTCAAAGAAGCAGGTTACGGGGAGATCACAACCGAGATTTTGCCCGCACCCACCTTCTACTACGCCGAAGACTATCACCAGCAATATCTCGCCAAAAATCCCGGTGGCTATTGCGGTTTAGGCGGCACAGGCGTTACTTGTCCTGCAGGTCTCAGCGTTTAGCGCTGACTTTTTCTGTGGACCTAAAAGTATCCTCTGGCAAACCAAAGGATACTTTTAGACTCCAGCTTGCTGACGAACGGCATAGCGCAATAGCCCATGGGTTTGAGCTTAAATGACACAGTGCTTTGCCTCAGAGAGTGGGGATATTGCCCCTTTCCTGCGGTTCGGCTTCTGATTAACCTGGAGTTAACGCTATGTATCTGGGGCGCGATCATCGGTCAATTTGATTGGTCAACTTCAAACCCGAGCAGGTTTCCGTAGCTTTAATTGCGCTCGTAGAGCCATATGATGTCCCCCAGGTTTAGTTTCGAGAACGTGAACTTTCGCCATGCTCTCCCACGCTATGTCCTTGTGGGCTTGTCACCAACAACCCTAAAAAAATGAGTTTTTTTGATTCAGAAATTGTTCAGAAAGAAGCGATGCAGCTTTTCCAGGATTATCAAAACCTGGTGCAGTTAGGAAGCAGCTACGGTAAGTTCGATCGCGATGGTAAGAAGCTCTACATCGAGCAAATGGAAGAGATTATGGAGCGCTACCGTATCTTTATGAAGCGGTTTGAGCTATCAGAAGACTTTACGGCTCAAATGACGGTAGAGCAACTTAAAACACAACTGGGGCAATTTGGAATTACCCCCCAGCAAATGTTCGACCAAATGAATAAGACCTTAGAGCGCATGAAAGCCGAAATCGAGGCTTGAAGTTTCCTTGATCGGAAATTGTTTCAAGGCGCAGGCTTACCATCAGCCTCTAGCGTGATGCCGTTAAACAAACTCATGGCTCTTTCAACACCTTTTCCTAAGCTGGTTTCGATCGCTTCAATGGCAAGCTGAATGACGGCATCAAATTGTACCCGCTCTGTTTGGGTGATACGCCCTAGAACATGGGCTACGACAGCGCGATCTCGACCAGCAGTTTTATCGGCTGCCCCGATGCCAATCCGCAAGCGAGGGAAGTTCTGACTCCCGAGATGCGTAATGATGGACTTCATCCCGTTGTGTCCGCCAGCAGATCCAGACAGGCGCAGGCGTAACCGTCCCAGCGCCAAGTCCATGTCGTCATAGACGACTAGAACAGATTCGGGGGAGTATTTGTACCATTGAGTCACCGCCTGCACTGCCTGACCTGAATGGTTCATATAGGTCTGGGGTTTGAGTAAAACGACTTTACGGTTGCGGCTCCGACCTTCTCCATAGAGTCCCCGAAACTTTCGGTTTTGACTGAGGGTAATTTGCCATCTAGAGGCTAAGGCATCGATTATCTCAAAGCCAACGTTATGCCGCGTATGGGTGTATTTATCGCCAGGGTTACCTAGCCCTACAATCATCAAAGGACCAGTATCTGGCGGTTCGACCGAGCCTTGAACCACAATCTTATTCAGACTTACTCAAAGTCAAAAATATTTGATTAACCGACTCATTCGCAGTGAATGAAACTAGACGGATTTTAGAGTATTGCCAACTCAAATTTATCCCAAGCCAATCAGAATGAAACCCATTAATTGGGCAGAACTTCCTCAGATGTTTCGACCTCAGCAGGTATCGTTTCCGAAGCATCCATAGAAGGCTCAGGAACATTAGAGGCATCTTCTAAATCCAGCGTCTCATCGTCGCCATCTTGAGGCGAGAGGGCCTTCGGTTCAGGCTTCTCAATTGAAGCCTTCATTGGCTCTGTAACGGTTTTCTGAATTTGCTCGGCTTCCTTCTTCAGTTCAGCCTCAAAGTCTTGCTGAGCTTTCTGAAAGCTTTTTAGCGCCTTGGCGAGACTGCTACCAATTTCAGGCAACTTCTTAGGGCCAAAAACCAATAAAGCCAACACCAGAATCAGGGCCATCTCCGGCAAACCGATGCCAAAAAAATTCATAAGAGGCCCTCCACTTCAGTATCAGTGATGAAACTGTATCACTCACAATCGACTTCATCAAACAAGGCTGAGGCAGCATCACTACCCCAGCCTCAAAACTCAGAGATGTACCCGCTCAAATCAGACTTAGAGCCCCAGGGCCTGCCAGTCAACATCAACACTTTCTAGCAGCAAAGAAGAATTATAAAGCTGCAGAATGATCAGCAGAAAAACGAGAAACAGAGCCATAAAAACACCCATAACAGGTGTCGTACCCCACCCTGGGGAGACCTTGCCGTACTCAGAATTGAGGGGCTTTAGCAGATTACTTAACCGAGTCTGTTGTGCCATGGATTAATCGCGTGTACACCACTTCATAGTTTGTAATATTATAAAGCAAAGACATTTTCTCAAGGAAAAGCACAAATGGAACCTGCAACAGTTCTTATTATCTCTGTTGGCACCGTACTGATTGCCTTTACCGCCTTTGCAGTTTACACGGCCTTCGGCCCTCCAGCCAAGCAGCTCGCTGACCCTTTCGAAGAGCATGAGGATTAGTTTTGCTGGAGGCTAGTATCCTTAAAGCCCTACATCTGCCTGATATTCAGGTTCTAGGGCGCTTCATCAATTACGGGTAAAAACCTTACTGGGCAAGTTGACCGCGCCCATTCTCCTAATATTGTTAGGGGCTAAAACCGCTGCACCACCAGGATTCTAGTTTTAATTGATGACAGCCCCTAGTGCTACTCGCCTCGGCTGGCGGCTTTGTAAGCGGCCCACCCCCCCTGGTGAGAAATATCTGGCCACTGCTTGGCGAGATCTTGGGGATAGAGCATCGCGATTGCGGTCTCGCCATTATCTAGCGCTACTTCAGCGGGATACATGTCAGGGGGTTCGGTTGCGACCAAATGTTCGTACTGTTCCAGCGTTAGCTGGTAAAGCTCACCCGGAATTGATATTCCATTCGAGTCCACCGCATAGATGCCGGGATGCCAACCTTCTTTGACAGCATGGAGTCGATAGTTAGGGGCCGTTTGGGTTGCGCCAAGGAAGTCGGCCCCCTTTAAGTTGCCATGATCAGGTTGGCCCTGTAAGGCTGAACCGCATATGAAGACTATTTTGGTGGAATTGGCCATGGCGATGCGCTCCTTGCTCGATCTGGATGTCTGAATGCCTGCCAGATTATAGGGTCAGAGGGTTGCTCGCCAAACAAGCACGAAAGCTCAGTTAAGCCTGTAATGTCGCCAAAATTTCTGTAAACAGCGCCTCAAATTCCTGGGATGCCTCGATCGCTGCTGAACCCGCCAAATGGAAAACCGTTGCCCCTTGGCCAAAGGTGTCGGCAATGACCTGGCGCTGGTGGATGATTGTGCTCAGCAACGGGATCCCAGCTTTTTGAAGGCGTTCCCGCGCCTCGTTTTTGAGCAAAGTGCCTTTCACGGCCCGATTTAGCACCACCTTGACATCGGGCAGCCCTTTTCTAGCAGTCTGAACTCGGCGAATCAGCCGAATGGCATCGGCGGCACTGCGGAGGTCAACTCCGGTGGGTTGACAGGGAACAACGACCAAATCAGCACAGGCCAAAATTCCCTTGGTGGCTTCGGACAAACCCGCTGGGCCATCAATAATGCAGTAGTCAAACTGGGTCGCAAGCTCGGGCACCCGCTGTAGCAAACGACGGGCACGTTGAATCACTTCTACCGTGACTGTGGCATCCGCAATGCCCTCGAACCAAATCGAACTGGAGCGTTGGGCATCGGCATCAATGACCGCAACCTGATACCCCTTCAATCGGAGCCAATAGGCGAAATGGACGGCTGTGGTGGACTTGGCACAGCCCCCTTTCTGGTTTGCGATCGCGACAATGGCCATGGGGTTGAGTATCTCTCTGATGCTTTGCGTAGAAACAAAGTGGCTCGCAGTCTTGCCCCAATTGAAATGGCGTACCTGCTGCGTGAAGGGCGATCGCGGATTCTCAAGACTCTGTGCTAAGACTCTGCGCTGAGAGGCGGGGCGATAGTCCCTTGAGATGCTGATTCGATCGGCCAC
The DNA here is from genome assembly GCA_050043365.1 of Leptolyngbyaceae cyanobacterium. Lineage (GTDB taxonomy): Bacteria > Cyanobacteriota > Cyanobacteriia > Phormidesmidales > Phormidesmidaceae > PCC-6406. The sequence goes on along the minus strand of JBHJIP010000269.1, from coordinate 12,415 downwards.
CTGAGCGTCGATTTGAGCCGTTGACTGCGGATGGTGCGGGGACTGCGCAGCGCACTGTGGGGCAATACTCGCGACACCTCCTCCACTGTGGTGATGCCCATCAGCACCTTTTCGATCGCGGCCTTGCGAAAGCTCATGAAATGGATTTCATGGAGGTAATGGCGCAGGTCGGTGGTGCTGCCCTCGTGGATGATGTCTCGAATCATGTCATCCACCTCTAGCATTTCTACCACCGCCTCCCGACCCAGGTAACCCGACCCAAAGCACTGCTCACAGCCGCGCCCGTGACGGCATCGGCTCAGGTCGATTTTGCTGCTGTGTAAGCCCAAGCGCTCTAAGGCGGCTGGATTGGGCGCATAGGGTTCAGCACAGTGGGGGCAAACCCGCCGCACCAACGGATGCTAATCCCAATGTCGATAGGTCACGGACATGTTTGAATCGCCCAACCGCAATGGGCGTGGTGCCTCGATATTAAAGCATCCTCGTCTTAAGAATGCGTGAACGTCATCTTTAAGACGAGGATACTCAGGCTTTCTGAACTTCTTCAAATCGTCGATTGATTTGCCTGAAAACAAAGGCAATCTAGCGATAAAAATCAAGATCTTTAATGATTTTCTTGAAACTTAACCCTGGGTTAACTCAATGCAGATCAAGGCTTAATGATTGCTTTTAGATACTTGCGAGATTTCACCTACGGTTAACCGTGAATTAACTTAGTTGGCCTGGTTATTTAATGCTTTGGTGGGAGTATGACACTCACGGTCGTCATGGTTTAGACATGATGCTTTGATCTTTGATTCCATAGGGCCGTTGTGTTGATTTGTTGATCTGAAAAATCAAAACTTTTCCAAGTTATGCGATTGCCTTTAAAGCGATCCACCGGTCGTTTCTTTTGTGCTGTTTTAGCCCTTGCTCTAATGCTGTTTCTGCCTTGCCTCACTCGGGCAAATGAATTTGCTACGGATCGGCACACTGTCGAAATATCGGTTGAAGGTGCGATCACCCAGGGTGCCTTGTTGGACGCGGCAGAGGGACGAGCACGCCAAATCATTGTTAATGCCTTTGCGCAGCAGCCCGAAGTAAATCAGGTTGAGGTGGTGGTGTTGGGCGATCGCCACGGCGAGATCGCGCCCATTTTGACTACTACCGTCACCCGCAACCAATGGCAGAGTCGCCCTGAGGTCAGCCACTGGAGTCGCTATTTTACCGAGGGCACCCATGCACTCTTGCAACGCCACGACGAGGCTGAGCCTGAAATTGCGGCTGCACCTCCTTTCTTGATTCAAAACGTACCGGTTCCAGTCAATAGCCCTGGACCAGTGCCCTTAATTCGTCGGCCTGCGGCACCGGCAAATACCCCGGTGAGAGAACCCCTGCAGCCCGCTTTTGAGAGCCAGGTCACCCAAGACAACCTGACCGAATGGGACTGAGGGTCCCAATTTTCAGAAACCCCTTTTATAAAGCTTTTTCTGGTCTCGCTCACCGCGATTAGCCAGGGAAAAGATCTAGGCCAGGTGTCCGTTGAATGCACTTGTTCCCCTGGTCTAGAGCATGGTCCGTTCGCGCTGCTTCAAAAAGTTGACTTGAGAGGAGAAACGATGTTTGAGCACGATACTGAAATCGTGAATCGATCAGGGAATCGTCCCTTTGAAGAGGTCCTCCGTACCCGTCTCTCTCGACGGGGGGCATTACGGGGTATGACCCTATCTGCTGCAGGCTTTGCCATGGCATTTGCCGGCAACAAAGCTATGGCAACTGTTTCTAATGAAGTGGCCACCCGAGGCGTTGGCAGCACCCAACTGGCCCAAGCTGGTGGCCTAATGGGCTTCACGCCTGTTTCTATTGCCGATTACGCCGCAAGCAGTAATGGGGGCAAAGAGCCCGTTATTGCTGAAGATTACGAGTACCAGGTGCTGATTCCCTGGGGTACCCCCCTAGATCCCAACGGCCCCATCGCCGAGTACACGGGTGATCCCAACACCCGCCCCAGCTCTGCAGATCAGGCTGAAATGATCGGCATCGGCCACGACGGTATGTGGCTGTTCCCCATGGGCAATGCCAACGACCACGGCGTTCTCTGTATTAACCATGAGTTTGGCCGCAATAGCCATGTGTTGGGCAAAAACGCGCCTGAGACCCTAGAGGATGTGCGTCTCTCTCAGCATGCCCATGGCGTTTCTGTGGTCGAAATCAAAGAGATTAGCGGCAAGTGGCAGCCCGTTACCAGCAACAAGTCTCGCCGAGTCCATGTGAATACGCCTGTGGCGTTCAGTGGTCCCGTTGCGGGTAGTCCGTTACTCGATAACCCGGCTGGCAACACGCCTCAAGGTACCGTCAACAACTGCTCCAACGGCTATACCCCTTGGGGCACCTACCTTACCTGTGAAGAGAACTTCAACGGTTACTTTGGTGCCACTGAAGGAAGGGAGAGCTTTCAAGGCACTGACTCTGACGGTAATGTTGTTGGTCCTGACACCCGTACCGAAGAACAACTGCGCTATGGCTTTGACTTTGACGGTTTTGGCTATGGTTGGGAGAAATTCGATCCCCGCTTCGACATGTCTAACCCTGACTATGTCAACGAGCAAAACCGCTTTGGCTGGGTCGTCGAGATTGACCCCATGGATGGAACTCAGACCCCGGTTAAGCGCACTGCCTTAGGCCGCTTTAAGCATGAGGGGGTGGCGGTCACCGTCGGTGCAGGAGGCCGCGTCGTCTGCTACATGGGCGACGATCAGCGTTTTGACTACATCTACAAATTTGTTTCCGCAGGTAACTGGCGGGGCCTGATGCGTCGGGGCATTCACCCGTTAGATCGCGGCAAGCTCTATGTGGCCAAATTCAACGATAACGGTACCGGCAACTGGCTTGAACTCACAATTCGCAACCCCGCTCTAGCAGCCCGGTTCAGCGACCAAGCCGAGGTCTTGACCTACGCTCGGATCGCCGCCGACATCCTTGGTGCCACTCCCATGGATCGACCCGAATGGACCACCGCTGGCCCTGATGGTTATATCTACTGCACCCTGACCAATAACAGCCAGCGCAGCACCGACCCCGCCAGCGCGGTCATTCGGAACGGCGTCAACATCGCGCTGCCTGATGCAGCTAACCCCGAGGCCCCTAACAACGATGGTTACATCATTCGTTGGAAGGACTCTCGCAACTACACGGGCAACACCTTTGTTTGGGATCTCCCCATTAAAGCCATTGACACCCGAGGGACTGAGTCGGTCTTTACCGATCCGGACGGGCTTTGGGCTGACCCCGACGGCCGCTTGTTCATTGAAACTGACGGCGGCCAGCCAGACAGTCTTAATAACCAAATGCTGGTTGCCGATGCCAGCACCCTTGAAATTAAGCGCCTGTTGGTTGGGGTGAACAGCGACGAAATTACTGGTTTAACCGTCACCCCCGATCGCCAAACCCTGTTCTGCAACACCCAGCACCCTGGTAACGGCAACCCGGCTTCCACCAACTTCCCGGCACCCACCGATGGTGTCACCATTCCTCGGGATTGCACCTTTGTGATCACCCGCAAAGGTGGCGGCATTGTTGGTTCATAAATTGACGTAAATCTTTCGGTTCCATTTCGTACTGTTTAAGTTAGGTAGAAACCATGAAACGTTTTGCTTGTGCTGCTACGGCTGCTTTAGGTCTAGCAATTACGGCTACGCCTGCAGATGCGGCCCTTTTTAGTTGGGATATCGACTACACCGGCTGGTGGGAACTGGATGGTGGGGGTAGCCTCATGGGTGAACTTCGCGCCGATGAGACTGCGGCTGACGACGGCATTCTCTCTGCCAGTGAGTTGGTCAGCTGGTCCTGGGATTGGAGCGGCAATGATTTTGTCTCTGCTTTCTCCATCTCTTCTGAAGATGTCGGTGCAGAGATTCAGGAGTTTTTGGGTCCCGATACAGTGGGCTTTTATGTGGATGGCACCCCCAACCTGCCTGACGACGGATTAGACCAGGGGGTTTTCGTGGGGGGTGACGAGGGACAATATGTTCTTGATCTGGAATTTCTCTTTATTGAGGACAACACCTTCTCGTTTCCCTTCGGTGGCGACCTGACTGCAGGGGATACCTTTGCCCCTGAGGGCGATGTTGCAGTCGGTGAACCCAAGAAAGTGCCTGAGCCTGCAACCGTCATGGGTCTGATCGCCCTGGCTGCAGCGGGTGTTACCGTTAAGCGTCAAACGCAAGCCGCGTAAGCGCGTATGGCGCTGGTCACTTTAGCCTGAGAATTGGTATGACCAGCGCTGTTTACCCCTCCTCCTGGGTTACCCGCTGAGGCAATGCATCCCAATTTTTTGTAGATGCCGAGTTCATGATTGAGCCGTAGCTACGCTTTGGCCACCCTGTTTCTCTGTAATGATTTGGTGGCTGATAGACATGCAGAGCCCCGTTCCTTTATCAACTGTTTCCGTTGTAAAGAAGTGGGTCGAAAATCCGCTGTTGAACCGGTTCTAGCATTCCAGAACCGTTGTCTGAAATCCGAATGGCAATCTGGCCCCATTCAACCCGCTGCGTCTGAATTGAAGGGTGCTGGGAGATTGCTTAATCACTTCAATTGGTCGGTGCTTACCCTTTGATTGTCCACACGCCCTAGAGCCTGCTACAACAAAGGGCCACATATGCGGATGAAAGGACTTGAACCTTCACGTCGCGAGGACACTAGAACCTAAATCTAGCGCGTCTACCAATTCCGCCACATCCGCATGTCAGGTACCCATACTATCAGTAGATTAGAGGGATGCCATCCCCCGTAATCATTCAAATCTGAAATTGTCACTGACAATCTTGCTATCCTATCGGGATTCCCTACTGGAACACCCCTAGAAGCCATCAGAGGAAGGACTACTATATATATCTGAGGCACTAGCATCACTGGCGTGTTGGTTGCTACCTCGATCGCAACCGGCACAAGCTATGGTCCCCTAGGTGACCGCATAAAGAGGAGAAACCAAACGGATGGGAAAAGTTGTCGGCATCGACCTAGGCACAACCAACTCGGTCGTCGCTGTCATGGAAGGCGGCAAACCTGTGGTTATTGCCAATGCCGAAGGCATGCGCACCACTCCATCCGTGGTGGCCTTTAGTAAAGATGGAGAGCGGCTGGTGGGGCAAATGGCCCGCCGCCAAACCGTGCTCAACCCCCAAAACACCTTTTACGGCGTCAAGCGCTTCATTGGACGCAAGTATGCTGAGCTGAGTCCCGACTCTAAGCGAGTGCCCTACACCATTCGCCGGGACGAAACCGCCAACGTACGAATTAAATGCCCCCGCCTCGAAAAGGAATTTGCTCCCGAAGAAATTTCCGCCATGGTGCTGCGGAAGTTGGTGGATGAGGCCAATCGCTATTTAGGGCAAACCATTACCAGTGCTGTAATTACGGTGCCGGCATACTTCAACGACGCCCAGCGTCAGGCCACCCGAAATGCCGGACGGGTCGCAGGCCTAGAGGTGAAGCGCATTCTGAATGAGCCCACTGCCGCCGCCCTGGCCTATGGGATGGATCAGCAGTACAACCAGACGATTCTGGTCTTTGACCTGGGCGGCGGCACCTTTGATGTGTCGGTGCTAGAAGTCGGGGAAGGGGTCTTTGAGGTGCGGGCCACCGCTGGCGATACCCAACTGGGGGGTACCAACTTTGACGCCAAAATCGTCGATTGGTTGGCCGATCAGTTTTTAGAACGAGAGGGCATTGATTTGCGCCGAGATCGCCAGTCTCTACAGCGGCTGATGGAAGCAGCAGAGAAAGCCAAGATTGAGCTGTCTGGGGTTACCGCCACTGACATCAATCTGCCGTTTATCACGGCTACTGCCGATGGCCCCAAGCATCTCGAAACCCAGCTCAGCCGCTCTGAGTTTGAGGGGCTCTGTGGGGACTTACTCAGTCGCCTACGGGGGCCACTCAAACAAGCCCTTAACGACGCCCACCTCAGTCCCGACCAAATTGACGAGGTGGTGCTGGTGGGTGGGGGTAGCCGCATGCCCATGGTGCAGGATTTGGTGCGATCGCTAATCCGCCGGGAGCCCAACCAGAACGTCAACCCCGATGAGGTGGTGGGGGTGGGGGCCGCTATTCAAGCCGGAATTTTGAACCAGGAATTGCAGGATGTCCTCTTATTGGATGTCACCCCTCTCTCCCTGGGGCTCGAAACCATCGGCGGAGTTATGAAGAAGGTGATTCCCCGTAACACCACCATTCCGGTGCGGCGATCGGACATTTTCTCCACCTCTGAAAATAACCAGACCATGGTGGAAGTCCATGCCCTGCAGGGTGAGCGAGAAATGGTGGCCGATAACAAGTCCCTGGGCCGCTTCAAACTAATGGGCATCCCTCCCGCACCGCGCGGTGTACCCCAGGTGCAGGTATCTTTCGACATCGATGCTAATGGCATTCTGCAGGTGTCGGCCATGGACCGCACTACTGGGCGGGAGCAGAGCCTGACCATCCAGGGCAGCTCTACCCTCAGTGAAGCAGAAGTGGAGCAGATGATTTTGGAGGCGGAGGAGTTCGCAGATAGCGATCGCCTCAAGCGCGACCGGGTCGAGAAACGTAACCGTGCTGAAGCCCTCACCTACCAGGCCGAACGGGTGCTGCGGGAGGTAGTGCTTGATTTCGGCATGCAGTTTGGCCGCGATCGCCGTCGCCGCATTGAGCGTCTGATCCAAGAGCTGCGAGAATGCCTCGCCCAGGGGGACGAGCGGGGCATCGATATCACCCAAGTTGAGCTACAGGACGAGGTCTATGAGCTCAACCGCGAAGCCTACATGTATGACGACCCCGAAGAAGATGACTTCCTCGGACAAATTGGCGGCACCCTGAAGCGGACCTTCTCGGGTGGCGGCGACGGCGATCGCTACGAAGACAGTTGGAGCCGCCGCTCGGCCTGGGAAGATGGCGGTTGGGACTACGACATGCCGCGCGGTGGGGCACGGGCAAATTATCCCAATAGCTATGGCCGCGACAATTACGGCAACAACTACGGGCGTGACAACGGCCGCGATAATTATGGCGACAGCTACGAACGCGACCCTTACCGTGACGCTGGCAGTCGGGACTATCGGGGCGACTCCCGTGGTGGCTATCGGGACAATGGTCCGGATCCCTATCCCAATGCCGGGGGCTCCCGCTATGGCGACCCAGGCATTGGGCAGCCCCCCAGTTATCGTAACGACGCCTACGGCCAACCCCCCAGTTACCGAAATCAGCCCCGGTCAAACGATTTCCAAGGTCCTGAGTCTAAACCACCTTACCGACAAGACAATTACCGCCAAGATCCCTACAGCGGTTCCTATAACGGCGGTGCTCGCCAGCCCTACCAGGACGAGACCTACGGTCGCGACGATAGTCGTTGGCGTAGCCGCCCCCCAGAGGCTAGATCCGCCCCTGAGGGTCAGCGCCCCTATACGCCGCCAGCCAAGCCCGCTGAACCCTACCGGGATAACCAGGGATATGCTCCTAGCAACGATGTCTGGGATGAGCCACCATCACGGGGACCAGAATCTTATGGCAGCGATCGCCCTCCCGTAGAACCCCCTTCCGAACGGCGACCGCGCAGGCCCCAGGGTGAGCGTCCTCGCCCCCCCGCTGACGGCCCACGCAATCGCCCCAGCAGCAGCGGATATAGTGGCGGCTATGACGACGACTGGGGTGATGAAGACGAGTGGCTCTAACGGGTATGGCACGTCACTGATGCAAAATGTTCGGAACTATTTCGAGCTCCTAGAAATATCCCAATCTGCCTCACCGGCAGATGTGAAACGGGCCTATCGTCAGATGGCGCGGAAGTACCATCCTGACTTGAACCCTGGCGATAAGCAGGCTGAGGAGCGGTTTAAGGGGTTGGGAGAAGCCTATGAGGTGCTCTCCGATCCAGCAAAGCGCACCCAATATGAGGAATACAGCCGCTTTTGGAAGCAAAAGGGCTTTTGGGGCAGCGCTGGGGACCGCCTCAATCTGAATAAGGTTGACTTTAGCGAGTTCGGTGACTTTAACCGCTTCGTCGATCAGCTGCTAAATCGCCGTGAGGATCCTAGACCGACTCCAGACCCGCGCCCTAAGGCAGCTCCCAGCTATCGCTCCAGAGCGAGCGATCCTGAGTCCGATCCGCGCCGCACTCGCCGAACCTCTGCCACCGCTTCCGCCTCTGCCACCCGTGTCGCCAATCGTCGGGATGCCGAAGCCGACCTCACCGTCCCCTTAGAGCGTGCCTACTCCGGGGGCCAAGAGCGGGTCCGCCTCGAAGATGGTCGCTCCCTAGAGGTCAACATGCCTGCTGGAATGGTTACGGGGCAGCGCATTCGTCTCAAGGGACAGGGCATTGGCGGCGGCAACCTCTATTTACGTATTGAGGTGGAACCCCACCCCTTTTTCACGGTGCAGGGGGATGAGGTGTTTTGCCGAGTCCCGATCACCCCTAGCGAAGCTGCCTTGGGGGGCACGATTGAGGTGCCCACCTTAGATGGTCCGGTGCGGATGACGATTCCGCCAGGGGTGCAGTCAGGTAAGCGTTTACGGCTAGCAGGTAAAGGCTACCCGGTGGGCCGAGATCGCCAAGGAGACCAAATCGTAGCCCTGGAGGTGGTGGTACCCACGGAGCTGAGCGATCGCGAACGCGCCCTCTATGCCGAACTCCATGAACTGTCTAGCTTTAAGCCCCGCTTAAATCTGCCGATCTAAGGTCAATGGGCTCCTGGCGTTGACCTTAGATCGGCTGCAGAAACACAGAAGATGGGCCTACTAAGTCAGCGGCCCTTCCTCCATATCACAGCATTCCACCAAGTTCTCTGGATCCACGTAGTAGCAGGTGTGATTATCTTGGCAGACAAAGGCCCAGCCAGAAGACTCCATACGCACCAGCGTATAGGCACCGTCTTGGACAAAAAAGCCCTGATGATCACGCGTACCGGGTGCAGCAGCCAGGTTATAGGATTGCTTACTTTGGGTGTTCATAATGTCTGAGAGAGCAGCGAGAGGACAACAGCTTGAATAGATGAAACTTAGATAATTTGTGTAAACTTTTATTCACCTATTCTCAGCTTACAGCACGCCTTTGTGAAGTTAAAATCGCTGCCAAGAATAAAATTAAATTGTTACGTTTTTATGGCACAAAACTTCAGATAAACATAGGGGATCAAGGCTGTAATCCAGAGAAACAAGGGCATTTATGAGAACCGTACTGTGATTAGACGTTGCATTTGTTCATGTTTTGAATCGAAATATGTCCGGAGCAATAGATCGAAAATGCGCAGTAAAAGAATTCAAAACCGATCCTTAAACGGCCTTTGGAATATCCTCAGAGCTATTTGAAAAAGTCGGCAGTATCTCCGTTAATCTCTCGGGGCATTTGCAGAACCTCGAATCAGGGCAAGCGGCAGCGATAGACTAGGGGCTACCGTTCTTTAGGGCTATGCCTAGGAATCGGCGCTAAAACTGCATCAGCCTGCTATGACCCTGTTAACGCTGAAATCCATTCGCAAAGACTTTGGAATTAAAGAGATTCTGCGGGACGCCAGCTTTAGCCTGGAAGAAGGGGACAAAGTAGGTCTGATCGGCACCAACGGCTCCGGCAAATCTACCCTGCTGAAAATGATTGCCGGGATGGAACCGATTGATGGGGGCGAGATCTGGCGTAATGCGGCCGCCAAGGTGGTTTACCTACCCCAGCAGCCGGACTTTGAGGGCGATCGCACCGTATTGGAACAGGTCTTTGCCGATGCGGGCGAGCAGATGGCCTTGATCCGCGAATACGAGGCCACCTCCCACCAGATGGAACGGGGGGAGGGGGATATGGACACCCTGATGACGCGGTTGTCTCGCCTGACGGAAAAGATTGATGCGGCGGGCGCTTGGGACCTAGAAACCAGCGCCAAGGTGGTGTTGACCAAGCTGGGCATTGAGGACTTTGAGGCAAAAGTGGGAGACCTCTCTGGGGGCTACCGCAAGCGAGTGGCGATCGCCTCAGCCCTACTCTCAGGCCCCGATGCCCTGCTGATGGACGAGCCCACCAACCACCTGGATGCAGAATCGGTGGAGTGGCTGCAGAGCTATCTGAATGGCTTTCGGGGGGCGCTGCTGCTGATCACCCACGATCGCTATTTTCTCGACCAGGTGACCAATCGCATCCTAGAAGTGGACCGGGGCGACCTCTACGGCTATGGCGGCAACTACAGCTACTACCTCGGGAAAAAGGCAGATTCAGAAGCCGCCAATGTCAGCAGCCGTAAGAAACATGCTGGGGTGTTACGGCGGGAGCTGGAATGGCTGAAGCGCGGCCCCAAGGCCCGCAGCACTAAACAAAAGGCCCGCATCCAACGCATTGATGAGATGCAAAACCGGGAGTTCAAAGAAACCCTGGGTAAGGTGGATATTTCTACCGTGGGGCGGCGCATCGGTAAGAAGGTGATTGAGATGGAAGCGGTCACTAAGGGCTATGGGGAGCGCACCCTAATCCAGGATTTTACCTATATCTTTAACCCCCGCGATCGCATCGGCATCATTGGCCCCAACGGGGTGGGCAAGTCTACGCTAATGAATCTGATTACGGGGCGAGAGCAGCCCGACAGGGGCCAGATTGAAATCGGCGAAACCATCCACTTTGGCTATTTTGATCAGCATTCGGAAGACGTGATCAAAAACCCGAATCAGCGGGTGCTGGAATATTTGAAGGAAACGGCGGAGCTGGTCAAAACGGTGGACGGCAGCGTGATCACCGCTTCCCAAATGCTGGAGCGGTTTTTGTTCCCGCCGGACCAGCAGTACGCCCCCATCCACAAGCTCTCAGGGGGGGAGCGGCGACGGCTGTTTTTGCTGCAGGTGCTGTTGCAGGCCCCCAATGTACTGATTTTGGACGAGCCCACTAATGATCTGGATGTGCAAACCCTGGCGGTGCTGGAGGAGTATCTGGAGGAGTTTAACGGTTGTGTAATTGTGGTCTCCCACGATCGCTATTTCCTGGACCGAGTGGTGGATGTGGTGTTTGCCTTTGAGGAGGGCGGCGAGATTCGCCAATATCCTGGCAACTACTCGATCTATCTGGATTACAAGCAGGAAGAAGCGGCGGTTGCGAAGGAAGCAGCGGAGGCGGTTAAAAATCAAAACAGGGGGCAAACCAGCCCCAAGCACCAGGCTAAGGCTGTACAGACTGCAGTAAAACCCTCGGACAAGTCGAAGAAGCTCTCGTTTAAGGAGAAGCGAGAGTATGAGCAGTTGGAAACGAAGATTCCAGAGCTGGAAGCGGAGAAGGAGGCGTTGGAGAAAACCCTCTACAGCAGTGCCCCTAATGACTATGGGGAAATGCAGCAGTTGACGGAGCAGTTGGCGGCGGTGACGGGGGCGATTGATACGGCGACGGAGCGGTGGATGGAGTTAGCGGAAAGAGCGGAGTAATTAAAAGCTAATCTTCGTGCAGCACATCATCAATGAATTCTTCGCGCTCTGTCTCGGTCATGGCATCCCAATCAAGACCGTGCTCTTGGGCAATAAGCCTTGCTTGGTTCGCACCATAATCGGATAAGGATTTCCATTTTTCCCACTGCTGTAAAAGCAGAAATTCAGACATAAGCTGTTAACCATTTAAATTTCGTAGAGATTTCCCCAAAAATACCTTTCAGTGATTGCCCTGATTGCCTGACAAAAGTTCTCCCTGCAGGTTGGGTTGAGGGTATGACACCCAACGCTAGCAATGGTTTCGGTGGGTTACGCTACCGCTAACCCACCTTACTTCCTGTTGGTTAACTCAAGCGGCCAGTCTAATAGAGGCTTTGACTGAACACGGTTAATTATAATTAAAGGCGTCAAATCATATTTCCAGCCAAACATCAATTTGGCTAAAGCTTCTAAAAGCAAGAGGTTTACGTTTCAGAATATTTACCTAATATATGCTCTTTAATAATTCTATCGGTTGAAACTTCCTTGAAGAATTCTCCGTGCGTATATAAATCACCAAGTTTTTCTATTTCTTTTTCAACAACTTCGAAAATATAGTTTACACTCTTCCTCTGAGATTTTAGGCGATCATCATCCTTTTCAGGATCAAGATCTTCATTCTCAAAAATGAATTTCATTCCGTACAGTATGTGGAATGTTGCCCAAGAGATGAATGCCTCTTTCTCCGTTATCTTTTCTTTTCTGCGCTTCTTACCCTGAATAGCTTTCTTCTGTTGAAGTAAAGGCAGATAAATCGTGTGAAGATTCAATAGTATTCTGGCGTTAATCCTCTCATCATTGAATATCTCTTCGTAGAGATCACCGAACACCAGCCGCTTAGAGGATATTTGGAAAGTATCAATCAGCACTCATTTCGAGAAAAGGCTTCCTAAGTATTAGGCTCAGAAAGTAACCTCTGTAGCCCCTAGGAAGCTATGACATCAGCGTATGCCAGCAGCCTGAGCCTTGACCAGTG
>JBHJIP010000268.1:0-2688 GCA_050043365.1 Leptolyngbyaceae cyanobacterium | reverse complement strand
CCCCCACCCTCCTCCCCCTTTTGGGGGGGCGCGCGCCCCACCCCCCCCCTTTTTTGGGGTTTGGGGCCCCCCCCCCCAAGGCTGTTTGTGATTTTAATCGGTGACGTCTGCCGCTGAATCAGGCAACACCGTCACCGACTCAATAAACTGCCCCACCAACAAACGCTCATGGCTGCGGGCTTTCACCCAACCCCCATTACCATCCGCCCGAATCTTGTAAACCCCACTGCCATTGGTGTAAACCACCGACCCATCCGGAGCTAAGTCATAGGCCAACACACTCTTGGCCAAGACTTCCGGCATGCCCTGAACCCCCTGCCGCACCAACTGCCAACTCGGCGGCACCAATGCCGGAGCGTCTGCTTCCCCTGCGTGTTTTTTGGGTAAATTCTGAGGCAAAAACATCCCCCCCAGCGTTCGCAGGGGTTTGCGCTCAGTCTTTTGACGGGTAGTCGCGTTAATCAGCGGCTGCCCGGTCATCATCTGGCTAAAGATGTTGAAAAATTGAAAAACCGCGTGAATTAAGCGGACAGGCAGCAAAATTAAGTCTTTCAAAAACTGCTTCAGGTTAAACGCCCCGCCAAACGATTTGTAAGGGCGGCGAATGTAGTAGAGCCAGCCATCGGCAGTACATTGCGGTCCCAGCAAGTCCGATTTAGGATCCTCAGCCAGGGTAAAAATATCTTGCTTCTGAAAGTCCAGCTCCATGATGCAAAACGGAGCCCGGTTGATCACATACCCCTGGTCATTACGGCTCACGCCCGCAGACTGATACACAATCGATTTCTTTTTGTGCTGAATCCAGCGGGGCACCGAATCCACCGAGTCCCCCTCGGTCAAATCCTGGGGGCGATGGCGTTCAGGATCGAGGGTGGCCAAGTTGCTAATGCCGGTGGGATAAGCCTTGGTGCAGGCCAACAGATTGTGCTCAGGGCTGAAGTCCAGGTCGCCAATATGAAACTCGGTGTTGTGAAACAGCCGCTGCTCCTTTTGCTGCTCTGGATCATAGCGAAATAGTCCGCCCAACTCAGCAGACTCTAGGGAGTAAAACAGTTGCCCCGAGCCCATGCGGCAAATGCTGGTGATGCTTACAGGCACCGTCGCTTCAGAAGGTTGCTCCGCCTGGGCTCTAGCCTGGGGTGACTGCATCATCGTCTGAATGCCACGATTGCGCATGGCCTGTCGTCGCTCAATCTGAAGGCGGCGATCTTGCACCGACTGGCCAAACTCGCTCTCAATTTCTTGGACGGCTTGGCTGCCCTGCTTTAGGTAGAGCTTGCCCTGCGCCAAGTAAGCAATTTTTAGAGCCACGACCCCTTACCCCTCTCACCTTCTACGTTGCCAACAGGTCAAAGACCTGCTTTGAGCCCATAGTATTCTGCCATCGCCGCATCGACGATTCCAGACTAATGGCACTTTTTGAGAACGCAAGAGGGAGATGTATTTATCCTGTGGCTCAGCGGTAGCACCGATATCGCTGCCAGAAGTCAATATCGCTGTTATCGCTTAGGACCTGCCGCTTTAATGGCGTACCGGCGGGGACGTTGGCGGACTGCAGCTGCAACCAAAATCACTGCTTACGGCAGCATCACCACCCGCTACTGGAACGTCATCACCCGCACCGGTTCCACAACCAAAATGGTGCTGTGGCAGCGATCGCAGATTCGCACCGTTGCCCCGGCTGGAATGGTGACGGCCTGATCACATCGTGCCCGCCACTGGGTGCCTTGAAATCTCACGTGACCTAAGCGTCCTGGCTCAATCGGATCCGTCACCCTAGCCAACAGGGCATCCTCCGTTTGCTGATCCCTAGAACCAGCACCCCAGACTAAGGGCAACATAGCTTCGAAAAAAGGCGTTTCCTCCTCCCTGACATTCAGTAGCGTTTTGAGCAGATTCATGGTGGGTTATTCCCCGTCTTAGACAGCACAACACGGCAAAAACAACGCTCAAGAGTGAGTAAACAGCCCTGTATTGGCTGCATTCTCTGCACTCACATCCCTTAAACCCTGGGGGGAGGTCTCGATCTCAAGGCAGAATCCACGCATGCCCTTGCCCAGGGCGAAAAGGAGAGATGCCTCACGGTTATGTGGTAACTCTGTTAACTGCAGCGGGCATTACTGCCCCAAGAATGCGCTAACTGACCCTTGCACGTCGCGTAAACTCAACACCACAGCGGGCGGTTTGTATTGAGGTAGTCAAGAGCATTAAATCTCTCGGTGAGAGTCCTGTACCTTTGTCGATGGCCCATACCTGTTGGACTGGGTCCTGAGTTTTGAAGTTCCAAAGTTCCCGGATTTGATTGGCTGCAAGCGTGAGGCCCTTGGGGCACTTGAGCATAAGAGATCATTTCTCGAATGACCCAATCACTCCATTTGAAAAGCGTTACAGAAACAGGAATTAGAAATCCAGCGCTCTGTGGCAAGACAGATTCAGTTAGGTATCAAACGTATCGGCCCTGACGGCCTCTGGTGCAACGGACTTAGTCGGATCATGTCGGTTGCTCTATTCATAAGGTTAGCGCAACCGTTTCAAAAAAGCCCATGTTAACGTCAGTTCGACGGGCTTTGCCTTCAAACAATAGCTGGGGGTAAAGCCTTCAAGCCCTTAACCTGTAGGTCTAAAGCAGGCTTCTTCTCCTGGTAGGTATAAGCCACCAAGGCTGCCAGAGTATTCACCAAGAAATTG
>JBHJIP010000267.1:0-17929 GCA_050043365.1 Leptolyngbyaceae cyanobacterium | reverse complement strand
GGAGAGGAGGATGCTCCATGAGCTTAGTTCTAAGTTGGGGAACTTGAGCTTCTCATGGAGTGCCTCTTTCAAAAACCTCTGTCTCAAATGAGACTCACCTATTCAAAGGGGTTGCAGGACTTTTCTGCACCACTAAGGCTGTGAGGGTTTGAATATGACTTGAATTCCACAAATGTTCCGTCAGTATTGCATTTAGGGAAAATCTCAATATCCCAGATTTCCTGTGGCGAGTCATCGCAACTGATCGATATATCCCTTGATGGTGGACCATTGAATCGTCTGATATCAAGTTGAGGGTTCTCAGTATTAACTCTCAATTCTATTTCACGGTTTGGACCAATAATCGTTGAGAGAAGGCCATTGATTCTTGGACGTCCAGTTCTATAATGGCCTCGTATTCGATTAAATATAGAATTTCTCTCTTCTGGTTGTGCATAAAAGCGCTGAACTTCATACCAATCGTTAGAGTAGTTTTTGGCTTTTATACTCGTTGAATTAATGCATTTAGTGACTTCTAAATCATAAAAGCTCCCCACGGGTCTGGATGAGCAATCCATTGGTGAGGTTTGAAATTGAGACGGGTCAATCACCCTAAACTCAGCTTTATATGCATCACGAGCTTTATTATGTGAATCTAAATAAAGTCCGAGAACACCTACCCTACTGGTTGACAATGCCCTTGCAGGAACATCTTTGCGCTTCCAGGCTTCCTTCAAGGAATTTGCTATATTTGCTGCCCATAAATGCCCATAAATCCTAAAAACATTTCCAATATTTTCCAGGTTGGCACCCATCACGTAATCTGAAGTTTCTTCCTCAATATCAATGCCTATTAGGCTTACGATTTTTATCAGATTTTCTGGATTACTATAGCACTCCAAAACTTTAGATAATGCATTCACAATATCTTGTGTGTCTTGTGTCTCAAGAGAGATTTCTCCAGTCAACGTCGGAGTCCCCTGAATATATTCAACTCCACAACTAAGTGCAATTTCACTCGATAGTTCTGCTACTTCTAGAACGCTAAGATCAGACTGACCTAACAAAAGAGCCATTAAATCTTTATAAAGCATGGCCATATTCAGCTGAAATGCCCCAAATTTCTGAGTGTCAGTCCACCGGTTAAACACTGTGGCACCGGATAACATGACAGTATATAAACCCGAAGGCCATTCACCACCGGAGGTAGGTTTAAGAGTTTCCTGAACCTCATTCCCCCCTGTGATAGTGCTCCACGCATCTCCTTCCCATAAGTTGATAGGCGCTGGATAAATAAGAAGTTCTCCAGCTATATCCTGCTCCTTATTTCTTCCCCACCATCCATAGTCATTAGGACTTATCGGATATTGAACTTTATCTGTTGGAAGGACAATTATCTGCTGTGCAATAGGTGATGTACCAGTCACGCGAATGCCTGATGTGTCTGCCTGTAACTCAAGGCCATGCCACTGAGGCCAATCATTCAATAGTCCATCACTATTGAACTGCTTCGTTATTGAATAATCTAAGCCCGAGCTTCCACCCGATTCTTGAGCATGTGCGCTTGGAAAAATCCATTCAAAAATATTTTTCAGTGAGATCGGGTGTCCAAGGTTGGAACTTCCTTGTTCAGTTTCCCCAAGGGTCAAACTTATGCCAAGCGCTATCCCAGAAGCCAAGTCAATAACCTCATCATCGAGGAGTGAATCCGCGACTTCAATGCGGTTCACTAAAGCTTGGTATTGATTACTTAGATCAGTTTCCCCTGAATTATTTTTCTCTATTCCTTCAATACGGTCCAAGACCAAATACAGTTTTTTGGGCGGCAGACCTGCAAAAACTGGATTCATCAAGATGAGACTTTTCGCCGTATTTTTAAAACTGAATACAGGATCTTCATTCCTTCCAGGGAGGTAAAAATCTATCAAACGAATTTCTTCTTTGAACGAACTTATCACTATTTTAGGATAGCTTGAATTACTATTCTCTTTGTCATTTTCTTCTCTATTGCTATTAGGATTACTTAGAAAATCGACTCTTTGCTTGTTCCCCTTGAGATCCTCTACTTGAGGAAAAGATATGATTTTTCCGGTTGAGATATCAGATATACCTGTTGGTATATCAAGAACTCTAAGTGTCACGCGATCACCAAAGAACTGGCAACCATATAGGCCAGATACAGTAATTAGAAAAATAGCTAGAAAAAATAAAAATATAGACCTGAATAATTTGACTTTCATCATTATTAGCCGCAGTCTTACTTTTCTTTGACAATTTCTTCGGTTGACCGCACAAGCCTCGAATCTTGTTGGCTTGATAGTCTCTAGAGGATTTTTGAGATGCCCTTCAGCTGTTGATGCTTAAGACTGTACTGAAATCCCGGATTTTATAATCATTCCCTCAAAGAAATGTCAGGCACCATAGAGATTCCTGCAAGGAAACGGCTTAGTGGTGCAGAAAAGTCCTGAAACCCTTGCCAGCAAAGGATTCTCATTGAAAACTGATTTTGACTATCCCAAATTTCCACGTAGGCAATGGGTTTCAGCCTCTGTTTCACCTGCATTCACAGTCTCACTTGAGACTGGCAAAAGTTTTCTGCACCACTAAGCTTTGGGCCACTGGTACAACCTCTGGAAGCACGACGGGGTTTTTAACCGGCACCACCGCTTGCTTCCTGGGCATTGTCTACAAGAACAACCATGCCCTTAAAACCAAGCCGCCCGCCTACTGCATACGATCGATAGTGCGATATTGAATCGCCTCCGCCACATGTTGCGCCTGAATTTCCTCTGCGCCATCCAGATCCGCAATTGTGCGCGCCACTTTGAGAATGCGATCGGTGCCTCGGGCCGAGAGCCCCAGCTTGCGGACCGCCGCCTCGATTAAACCCCGCGTACTGTCATCCAAAGGGCACCAGTGCCGTAGATGCTGACTCTGCATATCGGCATTACACTGCAGCGCCGGTTGTTTTTGGAAGCGATCGCGCGCCTTCCCTCGGGCCGTTTCCACCCGTTCTCGCACGCGACTGGATTCTTCCCCTTGGGCCACCTGGGTCATTTCCTCCGGTTTGAGGCGACCCACCACCACCTGCAGATCAATCCGATCCATCAAAGGTCCTGACAATCTGGCCCAATATTGCTCTCGACTGCGGGGAGAACAGGTGCAGTCCTGCACCGGGTCGCCATAGTAGCCGCAGGGACAAGGGTTCGTACTCGCCACCAGGGTAAATTGGGCCGGAAACTCCACCGATTGGCGGGTGCGGGTAATGGTGACAAAGCCATCTTCCAGGGGCTGACGCAGAAACTCCAGCACATCCCGCTTGAACTCGGTTAGCTCATCTAAAAACAACACCCCCCGATGGGCCAGGGAAATTTCCCCTGGCTTCGGGAAGCTGCCGCCCCCCACTAGGGAAGGCCCTGAGGCGGAATGGTGGGGGCTGCGAAACGGGCGCAGCGTCACCAACGAGCCTCGATCCTTGAGTAGGCCCGCCACGGAATGGATTTGGGTGACCTCCAAGGCTTCCTCAAAGGTGAGGGGCGGCAAGATGCTGGGTAACCGCCGCGCCAGCATGGTTTTACCACTGCCGGGTGGCCCCACGAATACAAGGTTGTGTCCACCTGCCGCCGCGATTTCCAAGGCGCGGCGGGCCTGGGCTTGACCTTTCACATCCCGCAGATCCAGCCCCCGCTGAGCGGATTGATTTAAGGCAGCTTGGCCATCGAGCTGAAGCGGGAGCTGCTGGCCAGGGTTGTTCAAAAAGTCGGCCACATCATTGATGTGTTTGCAGCCATAAACCGCCAGCCCCGGCACCACTGCCGCCTCCTGAGCGTTATCTGTAGGGACGACCATGCCCTTAAAGCCGAGCCGCTGGGCAGCCGCTGCGATCGCCAATACCCCAGCCACGGGGCGCAAGCCACCGTCCAAAGACATTTCGCCCAAAAATAGCAGCTCATCCAGTTGGTCTGTTTTGACCTGATCTGCCGCTGCCAAAATGCCCACCCCAATCGGCAAATCAAAGCTGGGGCCTTCTTTGCGCAAATCGGCAGGGGTGAGGTTGATCACGATCTTGCGCATCGGAAAGGGGAAGCCCGCGTTTTTCAGCGCCGCTTTGGTGCGCTCTCGGGACTCTTGCACGGCGGCGTCGGGCAGTCCCACCACCACCATGCCAGGTAGGCCACCAGAGATATCTACCTCGACCCCGACTTTGATGGCGTCAATTCCGACTATTGCCGCGCTCCACACCCTGGCCAGCATGGCATCCCCTGATTAAGTCTCCCTAGGTTACCCAGTTCAGCTGTTCTAAGCCACTGAGCATGATTCCTAGAGGTCTGACTCAAGCGGTGGTTCTGATTTGGTGCTGGCTTGAATTTCGATCTGGGTTTGACTCAAGTTCTTGAGGCGAGCAGTTAATGCATCTCGCTGGTTGATCAAGTAAATGCTAACAATCGTCAGGCTCACGCCCAGCCATTGCAATAGACTGAGCACTTCTCCTAAAAAGAGATTGCCGAAGGTGAGGGCAAAGACCGGGGTGAGGAAAGTGAGGGCGCTAAGGCTGGTGAGATTGCCCTTAGAGGCCAAATAGAAGAACACCCCGTAAGCCAAGGCACTACCGAGTATGGTGGAATAGGCGATCGCCCCCCAGCCAGCCCCATCAATCTGGCTCCAAGGCTGGGATTCGTAAACCCCCGACAGCACTAAAAGGGGCACGCCACCAATCACCATATGCCAACCAGTCGCCATCACCGGATCGGCATGGCGAGCCACATAGCGAATCAAAATCGTGCCCACTGCCATGGAGAGGGCGGCTAACAGCATCAGCCACTCCCCTTGGTCAAACAACAGCCGTCCCAAGGCCAGTCCATCCGCAGGCAGATCTTGCCAGCTCAACTGCCCTTGAAAGAATCCAGTAATCCAGTGGTCAGGCAGACCCAACAAGCTAATGCCCATCAATCCAAAGGCGAGCCCGATCCAGCCCAAAGGGCCAATTTGTTCAGCAAAGAGCCACCGGGCCATTAAGGCGACCGCCAAGGGTTGGGAGTCGATCATGACGGACCCCAAGCCCGCCCCGGTGCGGACCAGCCCCTGGGCCAGGAACCCCTGGAATAGGGTGCCATCCACTAAGGCAAATAGACTAATCCAGGCCCAGCCTTGCCACGAGTTGGGCTGACTGCGGCCCATCCAGAGACCGGCTAACAGCACCAGGATTCCGGCGGGCAAGAGACGCGTCCCTGCTAAAAAGAAGGGCTCGGTTTCTGGAATCACCCCCTTCATCGCCACCATGGCCGTCCCCCAAAAAAAGAAAGGCGAGATCAGCAAAAGTACTGCAAGGGGTGTCTTAGCCTGGGTAATACGAAGGGCCATTCAGAGAGGGCATCGAAAGCCTTAGGGGGTTGTCTATTTGCAATGTAACGTAATGTACGCCTAAGTTAAGAGAGAACGTGCTCCATAACGGTTCCGTTATCCCAAATTGCGGCCCAGACTTCTATGCTTTCAGAGTTTTTGCCCTTCGCGATTCCTTTTGACTCCGCTGCAATTGCGGGTGCGGCCCTCTGGAGTTTGGCCCTTTATCTGGCGTTTTCACCGGTGGGAGACTGGATTACTAGGCAATTGAATCGGTGGCTTAACTTTGCTGAACAGTCCCTTTATTTTTCAGCCCAGGATTTTGAGCGCGATCGCAAAGGCCGCGAATCTCAAAATGCGTTTCTGGCTTCCCTCCTCAGTCCGCTGCCTTTTGGGCTCGTTGGCGTGCTCATGCAGTTTGGTATTCAGCTGAGTCTAGGACAAAGCTGGTCGCTGAGTTTAGCCATGATCGCGGTGATGGGTAGCGGCATCTATGAGCTGGGTCGCCGCGATGGCCAAAGCTCAGATTTATCTTGAGTCAGCAGGCGTGAGTACAGTTATAGATAAATTGACTTAAAAGTCTCCGCCAAAACCAATGGATGGGTCGCCTAAGGTACTGAAGACGCGAATGCCTAAGGGGAGCTGAGTGCCGCCCTCTTCGTCTATGCCTAGGGTCTCTCCCAAATCAAGCACATCTCCTGAGGTTTCCTTGCCCCCAAATGTTGAGGTATTGATCTCCTGAGCCGCTGACTGTAAATGGTCTGGGTCAACCTCGACGACTAGGCTTCGGCCTTCGAGGGGCAGTAATTGGGTTGAGCCCCCTTCAGAGCTATCGGCTCTTGCCGTGCTGGTAGACAGCAGCGACAGAGGAATGATCGAGATCGCTAGCAAGGTGGTCTTAACCATGGGTTGAAAAGCCTTTACAACATCGAAAAACGGAACTATTTGGGACTAACGATTGCCCCTTGTCCAAGGTGACTGATACGCGATCTCACCACTCCCACAATCCGGTTATAGCCATAGTCTTCCGGATAGTCTCGCGTTCTTGTCAAATCTTTTTGCAACCGATTTGATTGTTCCCGTTGGTCAGTTTGCAGTGTTGTACCAAAAGAGATCTGCTGAATTTGTCTGGGCTGCAATGGCCTCTGACGGGTTGAGCACTACGATTTGTTGGGACAAAGCCTCGCCCAAACGTCGCGCTACCCGATCTGGGATGCCATAACCATATAAAACGTGTCCTTGCCCTGCCAAGACAATGATCTGGGTGTCAGGATTTGCGGTGTGGAATTGAGCAATGCGCTCGGCCATGGTTTCATCCCAAATCAACTGGGCGGCAAAAAAGTTATCTGGGTTGAAGTCGCCATGGCTGCCGTGGGCACCTAAGGCTTGGAGCACAAAGGCTCGATAGTTCTCGTTGTCTGTGTGGATATCTTCTAGGGGAGGAATATACTCTAAATCCTCTGATTCCAGGCTTTCCAAGCCTTGACGAGCCACCTGACGCACCACATCTGTGGGTGCATTCAAGGCTATCAGTGGGATCTGATTGGTTTTCGCAAACCGCACAATTGGCGCATATAAAGCCCATGGGAATCCCCAGCGTTGCTCATATTCGCTTTGCTCGACCAACTGCTCTTCGGTAATTTCACCGACTAGGTATTGATCCAGCACGGGCTGAAAGGGGCGCTGGAACATTTCGAGGGCGATCGCCACATCTGGATTTTCTGCATGTAGGGCTTCAATAATTTCTAACTGAGCCTCATGATCGGCCACACTATCGTGCCGTTCGCCCAGATAAATCACATTTGCAGCCCTCAAGCCTGAGAGTCTGTCGGCTGTGGATGTTGAATGGTTCGCCTCAGGCAGGACCTCTGCTATGGCGGAAGGATTCGTGCGCGTGCAGGCTGAGGTCAGTGCCAGCAATAGCGTGAAACCCAGAACAACACCACTCAAGCGCGACCTGGAAAACGGTTTAGTCACAATGGAGGGTTCTCAATCAGTGGGTCGATTTCAGTGTAACCGTAAGTGAAATTACCCCACAAAACCCTCGCTATCCATCCCCATGGTCATGATTATCGTCCTTACTCTGGGAGAAACCACGGTTACCAATCCCGCCGTGCTCTTTTAGGATTGCTGTCAAGAACCTTAGTTTTTCCATGAGAAAGCTAGCGTTATCTACCTGTGAGCGAATGCCTTTATCTA
Source organism: Leptolyngbyaceae cyanobacterium (assembly GCA_050043365.1). Taxonomy (GTDB): domain Bacteria; phylum Cyanobacteriota; class Cyanobacteriia; order Phormidesmidales; family Phormidesmidaceae; genus PCC-6406. The sequence goes on along the minus strand of JBHJIP010000267.1, from coordinate 10,411 downwards.
AACTTAGGCGCTAGATCGGGGCATTTATCGACTTCAGCACTGTTAAGGCGTCACTGTTTAGAGATTCAATGAATATAGGATCACAGGTGAACACTTATCCCCCCAAAGGCCATTGCGCAGTGCCAGCAGAGGATTGGTTTGGACAGTTGACCCTGGGGCCACCTGTGGAAGCCGTTCCCTGTGCCTTCACACCAGAGCAATATCGGGCCTCCATCGCTGAAGCACATCGATATCTACAGGCAGGTATCGCTAAGTATCATCAAGGCGTTCATCATGCGGCTCTAAAAGCTTTTCAAAAAGCCTTGCAGGTCTACCGTGAGCTAGAAGATTTGACCGCAGAGGTTCAGATCTTAATTGTGATGACCCGCCTCAATTACAGCCTCGGAGAATACTTGTGGGCGATCGATTGTGCTCGCCAGAGCTTAGCCATTGCCAATCTCTTGGCAACAAAGCCACTCATGCAAGAGGCGCTGAGCTACTTGGGCAATAGTTATCGTCATCTGGGCGACTTAGATAAAGCCTCTGATGCGATGGACCAAAGCCTAAAGCTGGCGGAGGAACTTGGAGACACCTCAGCAACAATGCGTGCCCTGAGTAATCTTGCCTTAATCCATCGCACTCAAAATAATGCCGAAGTAGCAGCCCAACTCTATGAAAACAGTCTGGCCCTAGCGGAATCCCTAGGCGATCAGGCGACCCAAGAACAACTGCTCCGGAATTTGGGCAATACCTATCATGCGCTGGGAGATTCGGCTAAGGCCATTACCTATTACGATTCGCTGCTACGCTTTGCCCGCGATCGCATGGATCACCAAGTTGTCAGCAAAATCTTGCGCAACTTGAACAGTGCTTGTTACGCCCTAGGAGATTACCGCCGGGCAATTGCCTATTTGCAAGAACGTTTAGAGCTGGTTAGACACCTGGGTGATTATCGTGCAGAAGCCCAGACCCTAGAGAGTTTAGGCATTGCTTACGAAGCCCTAGGGAACGGCTCTCAAGCCCTCCAGTGTCGGGAGGAGCGCCTACAAGTAGCCTTGCAGCTTTCGGACGAATTACTTCAGAGGCAGGCCCTCACTAGCCTCAAAACTGCTTGTTTAGCCGTCGGTGATTTTGAGCGGTTTCAACGCTATATCAATTATCTCACCGACTCCATGTAAACTCATTTCGCTTGGCTCCCCTTAAGGAGCCCAGAGAATTAAACACCCTCCAAAAGCAAGTGGGAGGCTCTGAAAAGAACCTCCCACTTAATGTTTGTATCAAACCAACTCTTGCGGCGGCACCAAACCTACCACTTCTTAGCAACAAGTTCAGCTAAATCAACCACCCGCTGACTGTAGCCCCACTCATAGTCGTACCAAGCGACAACCTTGAGCATGTCACCTCCCATCACCATGGTGAGACTGGCATCGACAATGGAAGACTCATCCGTCTTGCGATAGTCAATGGATACTAAGGGTAAATCGCTGTAGGCTAAAACCCCCTTCATGGGGCCTGCAGCCGCTGCCTTGAGAGCTTCATTCACTTGCTCGGCGATGACCGGCTTCTCGACCTGAACGACCAAGTCCACAATGGATACGTTGGGGGTGGGGACGCGGAAGGCAATACCGTTGAGTTTGCCAGCCAGCTCAGGAATCACCAATGCAACGGCCTTCGCAGCCCCTGTGGTAGTTGGGACAATGTTGAGGGCAGCTGCCCGTGCCCGACGCAGATCACGGTGGCTTGCGTCCAGCAAACGCTGATCACCCGTATAGCTGTGGGTGGTCGTCATGGTGCCTTTGATGATGCCAAAGTTGTCGTTGACCACTTTGGCGACGGGGGCCAGACAATTGGTGGTACAGCTGGCGTTGCTGACGACATTAAACGCGGCGGGATCATAGTCTTCGTGGTTAACGCCCATCACAAAGGTGCCGACATTGCCGCCTTTACCGGGAGCCGTGATTAGAACCTTCTTAGCACCCGCTTGAATGTGGCGAGAAGCGCCCTCTTCGCTCACAAAAACGCCGGTTGATTCAATCACCAAATCGATATCCCAGGCCTTCCAAGGCAAGTTATTGGGATTACGGTCGGAGTAGCACTTGATGGTTTTACCGTTGACAATCAAGCTATCTTCACCAGGTTGGATATCGGCATCCAAACGACCCAGCATAGAGTCGTACTTCAAAAGATGGGAGTTTGTCTTGGGATCTGATGTGTCGTTGATAGCAACAACTTCTAGTTGGCTATCCTGACGGGTTAGCCAACAACGCAGAAAGTTCCGCCCAATGCGCCCAAAACCGTTGATTGCCACTCTAATCACTGCGCCTAACCCTCTGTTAATTCATATAGATAACATTGGTTATAATCTCACATTTCAACGACTAGGACAAAATACCTACGGGAGATTTTGGACAGGGCAGATTTAACCGTTAGCTGACTGGCATTCGCGACAGCGAGATCACTGGGCTCCGTCCTTAAGCGCAGGGTCTTCATGCGCTGCGTTTAAGGGTTACCGCTCCATAAGAAGGACGTTGGCATTCGTTGCTTCTATGGGCAAAGTGCTGACCTGGCAGCGTGAGTTAAAGGCATCCCCTATCCAAGCTTTGAGACGCCACGGGTCATCTACAGGCTTCATCTGCAGACTCAATCTGCACAACGCACTGGCTGCAGCATGGATTTTCCGGGATGTTTGATCTCCGCTTGGAAGCTTAAATAGCGCATCTCTCCCTGCCCTAGGGAAATGCGTTTTCAGGCTGGATTGAAGTCTAGATAGCCTTCCCCTAGAGCGATTTAGGCCTTCCTAGAAAATCCTGGTATGATACGCCTGACATTTGGTGTGGTGTGGTAGTCGAGGAGTGATAGTATGCCCAATTCCGTCGATTTCGGTGGTAAACCGTTCCATTTCGTCGGCATCGGCGGTATCGGCATGTCAGCCTTGGCCTATATTTTGACCAAGCGGGGGCTCCCTGTTTCAGGCTCTGATTTGCGTTTAAGTCATATCACTCAGCGTTTGCAAGATGCAGGCGTTCATATTTTTTGGAGTCAAGTCGCAGAGAATCTAGCGTTCTTCGAGGATGCCTACCCAGGCTCATCACCTGACTCTATTGACCGTCTTCCCCAGGTCATTTGTTCCACGGCCATCAATGAAAATAATCCTGAATATCGGGCAGCCCAGAAACTAGGCTGCCCGATATTTCATCGTTCGGATGTGCTCGCGGGCCTAATGGGCCAGTATCAAAGCATTGCTGTAGCTGGCACCCACGGCAAGACCACAACGAGCAGTATGGTGAGCTGTGCATTATTGGAAGCTGGCGTTGACCCAACTGTGGTGATTGGTGGTGAGGTTGCCGCTTGGGAAGGAAATGCTCGACTAGGCCTCAGCGACTGGCTCGTAGCGGAGGCAGACGAGTCAGATGGCTCTTTGCTCAAGTTCTCTCCCGCAGTTGGGGTTGTCACCAATATTGAGCTTGATCATATCGATCACTATCAAACCCTAGAGTCGGTGGTGGCAACGTTTCGGCAATTTGCTCAGCAGTCTGACATTTTGATTGCTTCTGCAGATTGCCCCACAATTCGGCAGACCCTGCAACCGACTATTACCTATAGCTTGGACGCGAATAGCGGCGCGGATTACTGGGCCGATCAAATTGTTTACGAGGGGAACGGCACCCAGGCTCAAATTTGGGAGCGAGGCAATTGTCTAGGGACCCTTCATCTGTCTGTATTGGGCCATCACAACCTCAGTAATGCCTTAGCAGCGATCGCCGTAAGCCGCCATTTAGAGCAGCCCTTTGAAGCTTTGGCGGCGGGGCTGGCATCGTTTGGCGGTGCAAAGCGACGGTTTGAGCTGCGCGGGTATCAGGGCGGCGTGCAGTTTGTTGATGACTATGCCCACCACCCGAGCGAAATTCGGGCCACCTTGGCTGCGGCGAATCTCCAGCGCCAAGCCAATGAAGGTGAAACAGCCTCAGTTCAGCGCATTATCGCCGTTTTTCAACCCCATCGATATAGCCGCACCGCTGCCTTTTTGGCAGAATTCGCCCAAGCTTTTGGGGATGCAGATCGGGTGATTTTGACAGACATCTACAGTGCTGGGGAGCAAAATGAATCGGGTATTTCAGGGCAGCATCTAGCCAATGAAATTGCGACCCACCAAGTGGATGTCGATTATTGCCCCACGTTGGAAGACGTCCAAACCCAGTTAGTGCGCCACCTTCGCCCCGGAGACATGGCCCTATTTCTGGGGGCGGGTAACCTCAATCGAATTATTCCTGATGTGATGTCGGCATTTGTATCCAATCAGCCCCCCCTGATGCGACAGGCGTAATGCCTTTTTTTCAATCACTTAGCCACGCTGGAGCACCCTATGGTTCTTTCTCTGGATAGACACGAGCTTTTACCAGGTACTGATTGCCCCCTTAAACGCCAGGTTTCCCTGGCGGGATATACCTCTTATCGCGTCGGAGGTGAGGCTGAATGGTTTATGGCACCTCGCACTGCGGAGCAGGTCTCTGCAGGATTGGCTTGGGCACACGACCAAGGCTTGCCTGTGACGTTGTTAGGGGCAGGTTCAAACTTACTGATTAGCGATCGCGGCTTACCCGGCCTTGTCATTTGTAGCCGCTATCTCCGGCAGATGGTCTTTGATGACGATGCAGGGCAACTGACCGCTGCCGCCGGAGAACCCTTGCCTAACCTCGCCTGGAAAGCCGCTCGCCGAGGCTGGCGGGGCCTGGAATGGGCCGTGGGTATTCCAGGGACGCTAGGAGGTGCAGTCTTCATGAATGCTGGAGCCCATGGGGCTTGCACCGCTGAAAGCCTAATTCAAGCCCAGGGCATGAGCTTTGCCGGTGATGAAATGACCTGGTCACCCCAAGATCTAAAATTTGCCTATCGCACCTCAAGTTTGCAACAGACCCCCTGCTTAGTCACCCAAGCAACGCTTCAACTCCAACCGGGATATGCCCCAGCTGAAGTGATCGCAGACACCCAACATGCCTTAGAACAGCGACGCAGTACGCAACCTTATAATCGCCCCAGTTGTGGCAGCGTATTCCGTAACCCAACCCCTCGTAGTGCGGGTCAGGTTATCGAGCAAAGCGGTCTGAAGGGATATCAAATTGGCCAAGCCCAGGTCTCAACACTCCATGCCAATTTCATCGTGAATTGTGGGGGCGCTAAAGCCATGGATGTACTGCGCTTAATTCAGCATGTGCAGGATCAGGTCCAAACTCAGTGGTCTTTAGCCTTACATCCTGAGGTGCGACTACTGGGTGAGTTTGCAGGCTGCTAGGCCACCCCCGTTAAGGGGCTGTAGCTCCCAAGACCGCATTGAAAATTGGCAAACTACCGTAAGCGGGTGCTTGAAAAGCTCTCGGGACTTCCTTTAGCGACATGAATCACCCAGGAAGGTAACGGCAGCGTCAAGGCTTCAGTCAACCTACTAATGGGTTTTAGCATTGCTCAAGACGGACTTACCCTCTTTTCAAACAGCCTCCATAGACAATCAGCGGATCATTAATCCTTAGATAAAAGCTGAAACGTCCTCACCGCATTCATCCGCTAGATAACATAGGGCGCGAAACCTTAGCGCCATCAGCTCCTCATAAAAGGGATTGATCTGACAAAGGGGCGGAATCTGGGCAATTAAGTGACCAAACAAGGTGATATCCCGTGCAAAGGGACATTGGGCTGGAATCAGTTGGGCCAGACGACGGGCTCGTTTTGGATCCTCGACAGAACGAGTGCTGAGCCAAGCGCGTAACGGCTGAAGGAGTCTCATGGGTTGAAGTGTCTGAAGTGTTTCGCGGGAGCGAATTGGGGTGGAAGTAGCATTTGCCATAGAAAGTGACCCTCAAAATCTGTAGTGATGGGTTTTTGCATCAACCCTGTGAGTCATTTACAACGGTATAAAACCCAATCCTGAATTGGTTAAAGGGGAGAATAAGGATCGTTTGTTTAATTTAAAGCTTGGATAAATTTCCACCAGATATTTGAAGCGTAATTTGCTCTATCGGCAAAAAAGGTATTATCAACAACAGTTTTGAGGAAAACCTGGTTTAAATGCATGAACCCTATGCAAAACAAACATGGGATTTATCTAATTGTCCACAAGCCCTAAAGATGAGGTTCACCCAACGTCGATGACCATTCGTGTGCGCACAAACTGCAGGGCGGCAGTCTGAGTGAGTCTGTGAACCTGCAGTTTGTGCGCATGGGTTTCCTAGGGTTCAAACGCTGCAGACGGATCGAGCTCGGGTCCAGGGTTGCGATGCCCGCTCGATGGGTACAGCGTTTAATGAGGCTAAACAGGTGTCAATCTTAGATGTGCAATCTATCGAAGTAGGTTCTTCTAGCGTTCATGCATAACCCAAAGCCAACAGGCACGATGATTCAAGCCCACTATAAGCTCCAACGGGTGCTGGGGCAGGGGGGTAGCGGCATCACCTACGAGGCTGAAGACTGCTTTACAGGACTGAAGGCGATCGCTTCATCCTGCGGCGCAAGTTGTTGGGTTGGGAACAGTGCCGTAACGGCCATATTGCAGATTTAGACCGGGTAGAGCTGCGCACGGCCCATAGCCAAAACAACCGTCCCGTGAAGGTAATCACGCTCTTGGCGGGGACGCAGACTTATAAATTCGGCACGATGCTGTCTGTTGCCGAAAAAGCATGGCTGGTCAGTGAGTTAGAAAACTATATCTTGGACTTACCCGCCCGCTGAATAGAAAAACGCCCCATATACTCTAGAGAAATCCCTCTTCCGTCGCGCCATGAAATCGGTCATTGCTGTCCCCTTACCTGACAAAGCCTATGAGGTGATTATTGCCCCTGGAGGGCTCGACCATGTGGGCGGTTGGCTCGCCAGCGGCAAGCGAACCGTGAAGTTGGGTCAAAAGCTACTGCTGGTGTCCAATCCAGTCATTTTTAAGCACTATGGCGATCGCGCCATTGCCTCCCTCACCCAAGCTGGGTATCGGGTCAGCACCTGCATCTTGCCCGCTGGAGAGCGTTATAAAACCCTGAAATCTATCCAGAAAATCTACGATGCCGCCCTGGAGAATGGCTTAGAGCGGGGCTCGGCCCTGGTGGCTTTAGGCGGCGGCGTAATTGGCGACATGACCGGCTTTGCGGCGGCGACTTGGCTGCGGGGCATTGCCTTTGTGCAAATTCCAACCTCACTTCTCGCCATGGTGGATGCCTCGATCGGGGGTAAAACCGGGGTAAATCATCCTCAGGGTAAAAACCTGATCGGGGCGTTCCATCAGCCGAATCTGGTGGTAATTGACCCGGTGGTGCTCAAGACTCTGCCAGCCCGAGAGTTCCGGGCTGGGATGGCGGAGGTAATTAAGTACGGGGTGATCTGGGATGAAGCCCTGTTTGAGCAATTAGAAGCGGTGAAGCGGTTGGACCAATACCGCTACCTGTCGGCAGAACTCTTGCAGACAATCCTGACGCGCTCCTGTCAAGCCAAAGCGGATGTGGTCGCTGAGGATGAGAAGGAGGCGGGGCTGCGGGCCATCTTGAACTACGGCCACACTATTGGTCACGCTGTTGAAAGCGCCACCCGCTATCGAATCGTGAACCATGGCGAAGCGGTAGCGATTGGGATGGTAGCGGTGGGCCGCATCGCAACCCGCCAAGCCCTCTGGCCTGCTGAGGCAGAAAGCCGTCAACAGCAATTAATTGAGAAAACCCAACTGCCGGTAACTCTGCCCGCAGGGTTGCAAGTGGAAGATATTACCCGCCGCCTGCTCGCAGATAAAAAGGTCAAAGAAGGTCGGGTGCGGTTTATTTTGCCGAAGGCGATCGCAGAGGTGTTCATGACCGATCAGGTCACCCATGGCGACATTGCTCCAGTACTGCAATCCATGGGGGCTGGGGCATAGCCGGTAAAATAAGAGCTTTATTCCTCAGCGCCGTTATGCAAACTCGCCCACGCCCCGAAACCCTAACCGTTGCCCGTCAGTCCTCCGTCAGTCGCACCACGGGGGAAACGGATGTGCAGGTGCAGGTGAATATCGATGGCACCGGACAGTGCCAAGCGCAGACGGGAATTCCCTTTTTGGACCATATGCTGCATCAGATTTGCTCCCACGGGCTCCTGGATCTGCATGTGATCGCCAAGGGAGACTACGAGATTGACGACCACCACACCAATGAGGATGTGGGCATCACCTTAGGGATGGCGTTGAAAGAAGCCTTGGGGGATCGCAAAGGCATCGTCCGATTTGGCCATTTTGTCGCGCCGCTAGATGAGGCTTTGGTACAGGTCTCGCTCGATTTTTCGGGGCGACCCCATCTCAGTTACGGTTTAGAGATTCCCACAGAACGGGTCGGCACCTATGACACGCAACTGGTGCGAGAGTTTTTTGTGGCGATCGTCAACCATGCCCAGATGACGCTGCATATCCGTCAGCTCGACGGCATTAACGCCCATCACATTATTGAGGCAACTTTTAAGGCTTTTGCGCGATCAATCCGCATGGCAACGGAGGTGGACGCAAGGCGGGTCGGGCAAATTCCCAGCTCTAAGGGTGTGCTTTGAAGACTGCCTTAAAGGCTTGGATCAGGGCATCAACATGCCCAGGTTGAATCCAATAATGGGTGACGGCTCGGAAGGTGCGCCCTGAATAGAGGCCAATGCGAATGCCGTAATTCGCTTCTATCTGTTCAATGATTTCTGTTGGCGACCCGTTGACCGTATCGTCAAGGTCGAAGAACACCATATTGGTTTGCACTTGAGTTGGATCTAAAATCACCCCTGGAATTTGGGCCAAACCCTTCGCAAGCCGTTGGGCTTGAAGGTGGTCTTCCTCTAACCTTTGGGTCATGGTCTCTAAGGCAATCAGACCGGCAGCAGCCAAGATACCCGCTTGCCGCATGCCGCCACCCAAAAGCTTGCGCGTGCGCCGAGCCTGATGAATAAAGTCGCGATCGCCCACCAAAACAGAGCCGACCGGCGCACAAAGCCCTTTGCTGAGGCAAATGCTGACCGAATCGACATGCTGGGTCATCTCTTGAGGATCACAGCCCAAGGCCGTTGTGGCATTAAAGAGTCGGGCACCGTCTAAATGCACCTTTATATTGTGGGGTTGGGCGATCGCTCGAACCTTTTCAAAATAGCTGAGCGGAATGGCTGCGCCTTGATTTCCCCCAGAACTATTTTCTGTCAGAATCAATCGGCTGCGGGGCCAGTGGGGGTTATCCCCCCGAATGGCCTCACGCATCTGGGTTAAGTCCATTCGCCCGAGGTGATCGGTAGGGAGTGGTCGGGGCGTGATTCCCCCCAACACGGCCATGCCCCCAGCCTCCCAACAAAACATGTGGGCATCTTCGGCCACGATTGCCTCATCTCCCCGTTGGCCGTGGCACAGTGCTGCAATCAAATTACCCTGAGTTCCGCTGCTGACAAAAAGACCGGCTTCCTTGCCTAAGCGCTCTGCTGCCCGATTTTCTAAGGCAATGATGGTTGGGTCTTCGCCGTACACGTCATCCCCGACAGACGCAGCAGCCATGGCTGCTCGCATGGCAGGTGTCGGCCAGGTGACGGTATCTGAGCGAAAGTCAATGATGTCCATAAGCAAATATACTCAAGTTGATTTCAGGCGACGGTCAAGATTTTGGAGAACTGCAATCACAATCAAAACGCTGAAAGCAGCCCATAGCCAAAATCCATCGGTAACGGCGCGAGGTTGATCTAAAGCCCACCCCCCCAGAGGTGGACCGATAAAATACCCTAAGGCCCAACACATTGAATTTACGGACAAGTAAACTCCTCGTAATGCTTCAGGGGCTAGCTTGACGACTAAAGCAGAGGCAATGGGGGTGTAGGCCGTAATTGAGATGGCCGCGATCGCCAGGGCCGTGCCCGCCCCAAGCAACCCAGGAATGCTGCCCCGCCCTGTCAGCCAAATCACGACAAACGTCATGCCCCACAAACCGGCAGAGACCATCAGGGCGCGGGGCTGTCTCAAAGGTTTCAGAGCACGGGTCATGGGCAACTGACACAGTATGGTCAGGGCCACGTGCCCCGTAAATAAACCACTCAACACGACTTCAGGTAAGCCCATGCCAAAGTCTCCCGCCGGGACAAAGCGATTCAGATAAACCGGCAGGGTGCTATGGAGCTGAGCGATATACCCCGTGAACAAAACATTGACTGTGGCATAAATGCGTAAGTTGCGGTCCTGCAGGACCGTTCCCCAGCCTGCCAAAAAGGGGCGGCGGCGGCGGCGGGGTAAGGTCTCAGCGATCGCGACATAGATTAGTGCAAAGAAGATCAAAAATGTAGCGCCATCAATGGCGAACAGCGCTCGGTAGGTCACCGATATGGAAATCAGTAAGCGGCCGGGAGGGAGCCGCGCACCTAGCACGGCGAGAAGAGAAAGAGGCGAGAGGGGAAAAGAAGCGCAGAGAACAGGAGTAAGGGGAAC
>JBHJIP010000266.1:0-4749 GCA_050043365.1 Leptolyngbyaceae cyanobacterium | reverse complement strand
CCTTAGTGCTGTCGTTGCGTCACACCCCTGAAGTTGCAACCGCTCAGCCGCTGCGCGGCATAACCATCCTTTTAGATCCGGGCCATGGCAGTGAGAACGATTTGGGGGCGCGGGGACCGAATGGCTACCCCGAAAAGGATGTTGCCCTGATTATTTCGCAACGGCTGCGCACTGCCCTCGAAGCCAGGGGGGCGACGGTGGTAATGACTCGGGAGGGGGATGACGATCTCTATCCCCGAGATCGCGTCGATATCATCAACCAAGTTGAGCCAACCCTGGCCTTCAGCATTCACTACAATGCCTTGCCTGATGCAGGGGATGCCATCAATACTGCCGGGATTGGCACTTTTTGGTATCACCCCCAGGCTCAAGGGCTCTCGATCTTTCTCCACGATTACTTGACATCCGTGTTGGATCGACCCGCCTACGGTGTCTATTGGAATAACCTGGCTTTAACCCGGCCCACGGTTGCTCCAGCAGTGCTGTTGGAGTTGGGCTTTATGATCAATCCTCAGGAGTTTGAATGGATTATCGACCCGGAGGCCCAGCAGCAGTTGGCTCAAGTCTTAGCCGATGGGATTGAAGCATGGGTCGCCCAGGCGGCTTCAGAGTAATCCAGAGCATGTAGCCTAAGCAACCCGTCCAGTTTGAAAGACCCGTCCAATCACTTCTTCAATTGGCGGGTCTGTCACCGTTAAATCTTGCACTGAGAAATTTGCCAAAATCTTGGAAATTGTTTGGGTGAGGGCACTGCGCTGCACGATCATGCGGGCCGAACACCCCTCCAACGACTCAATATCTCCATAGGTGGCCAACCTCGGCGCTTCATCCGGATGGGCTAATTCCACCTTGACCTCACGGTAAGGGGCAAATCGGCTGAGCAGTCCTTCCAGGCTACCGTCGTAAATTAACCCGCCCTGGTAGATCAGCAAGACGCGATCGCACAGGGCCGTAATGTCCGCCATGTAGTGGCTGGTGAGCACAATTGTGGCCTGGTAGCGGCGGTTATACTCCCGCAAAAAGTCCCGCACCGCCACCTGGGCATTCACATCTAGCCCCAGGGTGGGCTCATCTAAAAACAACACCTGAGGCCGGTGCAGTAGCGCCGCCAGCATTTCTGCCTTCATCCGTTCGCCCAGAGAGAGCTTGCGCACCGGTTGCTTGAGCTTGTCCCCCAACTGCAGCATGGTGGAGAGTTCGGTGATGCGATCGCGCAGGGTCGCGCCACTGAGTCCATAAATCGCCCCATTGATCCGCAAAGAATCGAGGGCGGGTAAGTCCCACAGGAGCTGTTGCTTTTGCCCCATCACCAGGGTGATTTTCTGCAAAAAGTCAGGGGTGCGTCGAAACGGCACCTGCCCCGCCACCCGCACCTGTCCTTGGGAGGGATGAATCAACCCAGTTAACATCTTCAGGGTGGTGGTTTTTCCCGCACCATTGGGACCCAGAAACCCCACCACTTCCCCCGGCTCAATCTGAAAAGACACTTGACGCACCGCCTCAATTTGGCGATAGGTACGCTTAAAGAAATGTCGCAGCGTGCCCTTGAAACCGGGGTCTTTGACCGCAACTGGGTAGACCTTGCTCAGGGCCTGAACATCAATCATGGACATGGACAATCCCTATCCAGCGACGGGCTGTTCAATACTGGTGCGGCTCAAGGGCACTAAAGCCCCTTGGGGGGTTAAGCCCAAAAACATGGCTTCGTGGGGGGCGATGGCAGCGCCAGTGAGAGCGCAGTATTCAGAGCGTTCGGCGGTGGCGGGGATGGTGGCCCGAATTTCGCTGCGATTCAGGGTTCCACCAGCTTCACCCGACTGCTGTTCGAGGTAGGTCCATAGCACTTCTCGAATCAGGGCTTGATAGCCGCGATTCCCCGCGATCGCCTTGAGCCGCTCCTTCAGCTCCTTTTCCAGCCGAATGCTGGTAACTTCCATGTCTGTGGTGGATAGGCGAGACAGGGTAGGCATGATCGGACAAGTCTCCTTGACATACGAAACGGGACAGTAGACTCATGTAGTCTTAGTCTAGACACTTTTATATTACACATGTAGTATTGGAAGTGAGAACGTAACAGGTCGCACTGCGCGACCCTCATAAGCAAGGCTTACAGGAGACTGATGCAATGCTGAACTCCCCCATGTACATCCAAACTCAATACAACGGCACCTTGGCCAATGGATGTCTTGTTGCTGGGCAGGTCGGTCTCCTAGAGATTTTGATGTTTAGCTTGATGCCGGTTTTTTCGATTGATCGGAAACCAGGCACACTGCAAGGCACTTTCATTAGCGGCATAGCCAGCGATCACTTGGGTGATTGGTTTAGGCCTACGGAGCGTAAACGTCTGCGACACCGTTAACTCCCTGCATTACCGGGTTGTTACCGATGCTGTCCCGAGGGGGGCAGCGGCAGCTTTGAGCGATTACTCCGATGGGTCGGTCTGGATCAGACTAGGCCCATTGTCTGTGGGGCCATAGCCGGGATCCACCGTTGTCGATCTCCCCCCGACAAAGGTCCACGCCGCTGCGCCATGCAGGCTTCAATTTTTTTCAGATTTCTCGACAGCTTTTCTGTTCTATCAGCCTTTGCTTTTCCATGCTGAAAGTAACTTATACCCCTACGGGGCTCTACCTTGAGTATTTGAGCGAGTCTCTGGATGCGCTCTTGGCCGATCGGGTACGCGTCCATACCCGTTCTGGGTTGCCCCTGATGATGCAACCCACCAGCGCCAGCATTCCCCTACCCGCTAGCTTATCTGGGCTAAAAGCCCTAGCCCGATGGCAAGAGGTGCAAGTCAGCCCCTGTGATCGCGACTGGGTCGAAGTCAGTCTAAGCGGAACTTGGTTGGCTACTGATGCCGACCAGGATGCAGGGGTGTTTATGGCGGAGCTACGTCCTGGGCTAGAGCAACAGCTCTACAGCCTATGGCAAAGCGCCCAAGCTATGACCCAGCATTCGGCTTGGGCCGTGTTTTAGGGATGCAGTTTGTAGGGGCAGTGCTTTGTGCCTGCCCCTTTAAGCCTTGTGATGGAGGCGTGAAAACCGGACACCTTTAGGAGTGGGAAAACACGCTACGCTGTTGCCCCTGCCCGGAGCAAGAGTGCCGTGGCTTGGGATGAGCGAAAGGATTGCTTGGCCTCACTCAAAGCGGTTTGCCCCCACTTATTTTGGGGTTGAAAGTCAGCGCCATGCTCTAGCAATAGCGCCATGGTTTCTAAGTCGCCCCGTGCAGAGGCCATCATCAGGGGCGTCCAGCCGCCGATGTTGGCGGTATTGACGTTGCCGTCCAGGGCAATCAAAGTCTGCACCGTGTAGGTATGACCATTCTCAGCAGCCAAATACAGGGCGGTATCGCCGATTTTATTGGCGGCTTCTAGCTCAGCGCCCATGGCAATCACCCGCTTCACCAGCTCGGTTTGGCCATGGCGGGCCAGGATGATCAGTGGGGTTTCGCCATAGCGGTTGCGATCGCTCAAACAAGCCCCATGATCTAACAAGAGGGCAACCACGTCGCGGTAGTCTCCTTCGACTGCATACATTAAAGGGCTGTAACCGCTGGCGTTGCGGGCATTGACTTCAGCGCCATGGGCAATTAATTGTTGGGCGATCTCGGCGTAACCTTCCGCTGCGGCCCACATCAAGACGGTATTGCCAGAACCCACGGCGGTCACACCACCCGTAGTTTCTGCTGGAACCCCTTGCTCCAGGAGGGCAGTGACTTTGTCGACATCCCCTTGAATGGTGGCGCGAATTAGCTGGGCTTCGGGGGTAGACATCCGTTAATGGGGCTGGGGATTATCAGAGGTATGGTAACAACCTCTGTTCCCTAAGGGATTCTGGCAAAAGGGTCAGAGATCTATATCGATTCCAAAAACTTCTGGTAAGAACACGGCAATGCCATATCCCTACGGCACCTCAGCTTTTCATGTCATCTAAATCGTGTTTCTAAGCTTCATCGGCATAGAACCGATAGAACAGGTAGTCATCTTTGAAGAAATGCTCATCGGTGACGTGGTGTAATAACCCCTGCTCCATTAAGGTTTGCCCCAACCGAATCGCCTCTTCTCGGGAGGCCAGTTGAGTCTGCATTAACCATTCCACCGCCTCAGTGCCGACAAAACAGCGGGGATAAACATGGAGGCCAAAACGGCGATCGCGAACTTCCACCCCATTGGTACCCCGCATTTGAGATACCAGAATTTGCAATTCCGTGGCCGAGAGCGGGTCGCTACTTTGGCAGATGGCAGACCAGTCCAAAAATTCGATCAGCTCTGGTGGCGTATCCGGTTCAGCCGTTTCGGCAGCAACTGAGCTTGGGACCGATGAAACGGGCACGGGCGATGGCCCTGATGGGCTACCCAAGGCCGTGAGCAACTCCGGTACCTGGGTCGATCGCACATGCAGGTCCCGCTGAGGGAAGGGAATCTCAATGTTGTAGCGGCGCAGATTGGCCTCTAGTAAATAGTAGAGATCGCTGCGGATGCGAAACTGTTGACGCGGTTCTCGCACCCACACCAACAGCTCAAAGTCTAAGGAACTATCGCCCAACCCGTTGAACCAAAGCTGAGGTTTGGGGTAGCGCAAAACCTGGGGATGCAAGTCAGCCGCTTCTAAGAGGATATTTGGAAAGTATCAATCAGCACTCATTTCGAGAAAAGGCTTCCTAAGTATTAGGCTCAGAAAGTAACCTCTGTAGCCCCTAGGAAGCTATGACATCAGCGTATGCCAGCAGCCTGAGCCTTGACCAGT
>JBHJIP010000265.1:0-20866 GCA_050043365.1 Leptolyngbyaceae cyanobacterium | reverse complement strand
TTTCCTTTTATCATTTCCTTTCTCTAATCTTTTATATTTTTTTTTTCCCTCTCTTACATCACCTCATCCTTATCCTCTCCCTCCTCTTTGTTGTGTTGTTTTTGTGGGTTTGGGTGTTTGTCCTCCCCTGCTCCCTGGCTCCCCAACTCAGCGGGCATCGTCAACGCCTCCATGTCCCCCAAACTCTGCTGCCCCGCCAGCACCTGAGCCCCCCACCGCTGTTGCCGCCCAATCTGGCGGAGCGTGGCGATCTCTCGACTCCGTTGCCAATTCAGCGCCGCTTTCAACTCTTCCACCGAACTGGGCCAAAAGTAGCCATCGGCGGCAGTGGAGCAAATCGGCCAACCGCGATCGCGCAAATCCATCACCAACTGTCGGAACTGGCGGGCCTTGCCGCTGTCATAAACTTCGACCAGTGATTGCACCGCCTCTCGCGCTGTCACGCCCAAAGCCCTGCCCTGCCGATTGATCAGCAGTGCCAACACCGCCTCATGGCTCAACCCCTTCGGCCCATCCCCTTGTAGGGGCAGGTCTTGTGCCTGCCCTGGCAATACCGCGCTAGTCATCAAATTCCACCAAACTCAACCGATAGGCCGGAGCCCAGTCCGTTACCGGAGCCCCATCACCGTCATCGTCATCACAGGCCGCAAACACCAGCAGCAAAGCCAAACTCGCCGCCAGCGGCCACCGCCAAACTCCGGTAGATTGCACCCTGCCGCTCATAGCTCCCCCTGCTCGTCACAAGTGAGATGAGTAAGAATTGAAATCGCTACGTTGAGCTGACTGGCCACAACCTGAAGCAAATAGCCAGGAAAGTCTTCTGGCTTGCAGGACTCTAAGTAGCCCAGCTCTATCACCAGCCGCTTCAACATTGCCCGTAACCGCACCTTGGGATCTATCGTTTTAACGGTCATTGCATTGCTCCTTAAATCAGGTTTCAACGGTCTTTAAGCGCTCTGTTTGTCTTGGCTGCTGAGCCAGATTCGCCGCTGCCGAACCGCCGCTGCCGTGCGGCCAATCTCCGACGCCACCCTGACCGCGCCGCCATACACCCCAGATACAGCCATCACGGCCCGATCCTCCTCTGGCGTCCAAGCCTTGGCACTAACGCCCAAATGCCAAGCCCGCTGTTGGATAGCGGCCTCTGTCCGCCCCAGTCGCCGCGCCAAGTCCACAGCCGATACGTCTCGCTTCGGATACTCGTTCCGAAGGCACTGATCCTCTTCTGGTGTCCAGCGGCGTTTTAAGGGCACCAACTCAATGCCGGAGCAGCGACCGCGAACCGCCACAGTCGTGCGCCCCAACTCTTCCGCCAGCAGAGCCGCGCAGTGTTCTGTGCCGTCATACCGCGCCAACAGCAGCGCGTCTTCTTCTGGGGTCCAAGGGTGGCGATTTCGATAGGTCATGACTTTTTCGGCTGTAGATAATGAGGGCAGGTGGGACAGGTTTCCCGCAGTGCCGATTTCATGTGAGTAGGGGCCGACACATCCCCCTTTTGAACGGCTCGACAGCGATCTCTCGTCAGCTCAAACCCCAGTGCTGGACAGTTAACGGCCTCAGCCATGTACCTGCCGCGCACCAATTGCTCTATCGAGTCGGTAGAGGCCCCGTACTTGCCGCGCCGGACTAGTCCTACTGTTGAGGCGGCAATACCCAGCTCACGACCGACCTGAGCGTCGCTGGTTGCCTCGCACCGCTGGGTTAAAACCCCTAGCCAGTCGGCAGTCCCGGCCATCAGCCCGCCTCCTCTAGGTAGCCATAGGTCCGAGATGCGCGGCTGACCACCGAGATTTCCTGTGCATCCTTAAACCACAGGTTTAGAGGATGACTGGGGTAGTCATCCCAAAGCATCGACACCCCTTCTGCGGGGGATCCGATAAAGCCCTCGATGGTGCCAATCCGGCCATCAACCTCAAGCCGATCTCCTTTCCATAGGTCTTCTGGCAATTGAGCGGCTCGATCTTTTTCCCAAATTTGGGAAAAGTCCCCATCCCCTCCTGGGAGGGGTGCCCGCTGGGCGGGGGGGGTTTCCCCTGCCAAGAGGTGCTGTTGGTGGCTCTCCGGCTACGGCGATATCACAAACCGAATCAAGCCGCCATCTCCCGTTCTCTGCTCCACCGCCCAACCCCGTAGCTCACAGAGCAAAAAGACTTCCTCATATAGCCGCTGAATCTGCTCTTGCAATACCTTCAGGGCCTGCAAATTGGGCTTGAGCTTGCCTTGCTCCACCTGGCGGCGATAGCGCGTCGCGTTGATCGCCCATTCCAGATCCCACAACTCCGCGCCATCGTCCACATGACTGACGCTGATGTTGTCTCGCTCAAAGCCCGCTGCCACCCATTTCAAAACATGGTCATTAGCCTGGGGGTAAGTCCGAAACTTGCAGCGTATCTGAAAGCCAAAAGCCCCCCGTACCCCCACAAACCAGGGCAGCGGCAATTGAACGAGTTGCAGCTTGGCTCGAAATCGCAGTGTATCGGTTAGAGCTTCCATCACTTATCCTTTGGTTAGAGTTACAAGGCCCGTCCTCAACCCCCTCAGCCTGAGCGGAGTCGAAGGCGGGCTGTTTTTTAGGTCAGCGGCTGATCGGGCTCGTGTCTCTCTTGGGTGTTGGGGTCAAAGCAGCTCCCACCCTTCGAGAACATTGGGCACAGCGGCCCGCTATTGCGAATCAGTCTGTATACCGGTGGCCTTGTTGGCGGGCTCAGCTTCCGCACGTAGCCGCACTTAATAAATCGGCGCAAATAATCCAGGCATTCACGATGCTTCAGGTCGGCCACCTCTTCTATCTGGGCCGCTGTAAATCGCTGCCCATAAATACGTATCGCCTGCCAGCAGCGGTCCATCGGATCTGAGGTTGGGCAGTCCGGCAAGTTGGGGTCTATAAGCTCATCGCGCTCTAGGTAGTAGCGCACTGGCTTTGGCCCGGTATCCCGCACCAGTCGATAGATATTCGGGCCCCGTCCTATCGGATGTACCGCCCGGTCCTGGGGCGCTTCGCCTAACTCATCGATATACCCGCCTTTGATCAGCTCTTGGGTATAGCGATAAACCTCGCGATAGCTCACATTAGCCAGTCGCTGCAGCCGAGTAAGTGAAAATTCGCCCAGATCGCGAATATTTAGCCACAGCAGAGTCTGAGAGAGAGATTGCCTAGATCGTCTTGCCACGCCCATCGGTCCTTACTAGCTCCTAAGTCGTTGCATTTGCAGGAAGAAGCGAAGCCCTGATTGCTTCCATAGGTCGAGGTCAACCCGTTTGATTTCTTGCTGGCGGCCCAGCTTCTCAATGGCAGACAGACCCACCACGATGCGCCCGCAACTGCCGTCGCATTCCTTGTGCAGCTGAGCCAGCAGGTCTTCGGTGACCTCCACCTCACATCGCGCCTGAGCGATCGCCGCCGCATCGTCCAGGCTCAGCGGCTTGAATTCGATGATTTCGCTGATGCGCCGCTGTGGCTGCTCCCACCGCCGTATCTTGCTTTCAAAGGTTTCCTGACCCACAAACAGCAGCGGTACATTCGCCTGATCGTGGATATAGCGGATTGACTCAAACAGCTTTAGGGGTTCGTTACAGACAAAGAGCTGGTCGCAATCGTCCAAGAAAACCGCCCGCCGCGATTGGTCGAGCACGTCCACTACTGCCCTAAGGGTTGCCTGGTTTCTGCGGTAGGTATTCACCCGCAGCTCCTTGGCCAGGTCATCGAGTAAGCCCGATGGCGTCCAAACCGGACTGCAGCGCAGATACAGCGCCCCAGCCGATACCGCCGTGCGAGCTGTGGCCGTGGTCTTTCCTGCTCCCGCAAATCCAAACACCAGCCCCATGCGGGGAATGTCCTGGCTTCTGTCTCCCAGCCGTGCAAACGCGGTTTGCAGGCTATTCATGTTTTCAGTCTGTACAACTTGGGATTTCATCGGTTATCGTTGTTCCATAAGGTTTTTGAGGGGCAGCAATAGCGGCCCCTTTTGTTTGTCAGCCCACTTGCACCCCCTTGTCTGGCGAGTCATAGGCCGCCAGTGGATCCGCCCCATCAATGGGGCAGTTTTCCGCCACTGACTCAGCTGTACGCGTCCCTTCAGCGGTACGGCGATATTTCACCATTTCCACCAGGTCGCGTTCGGCCACTGGCTTGCCCCAGCTCAACCGACGCCAACAGCGAAAGGACACACGGGCAGTGGCGTTAAGCCATTCCTGCTTCCACTGCTGATCGGCCAAGTCTTGTTCATAGGCGGCCCCCTCGGCCATCAGTCGGGCGCGATCGGGGTTGTGTAGCGGTACCGCCTTGGGTTCTAAGTCTTTCTTGATTTCTGCCGCCGCTTCAAACGCTGCGGTCTGTTCTACTTCGCTGCCCTGGGGCATGGCGGCCAGGGTGGTGGCTTCGGCCAGTAGATGGTCGCGAATCTCCGCGCCGATGCCCTTGCTGTCTTGCTGCTTGGCCACTTTCTTGGCCGCTTTCACATGAGCGCGGGTGGTGGCTTTCTCCACCTGCTTGGTTTTCAGGGCGATTACCTTGCGGCTATTGCCGGTCAGCTCTGGAGCCTCAGCCGTGCAGATAAATTTCGTGCAGCCCGCATCCTCATACACATGGATTAAGCCCATGTCGTCCGGCATCCGCACGTGGACCTGGCCCCGCACCCCGCCCAGCTCTGGAGCCAGATAAACCGTGTTGTTCAGGCGGATTCGCGCATCATTAACCGTGCGGGTTCCACCGGGCAGCATCAGATTGGCCAGGCTTTCAGGGTCTGGCACCTCGCGCTTGATGAATCCTTGGGCCGCATGTTCTGGAGCCATGCGGGTTTTACTATGCACCTTGGTGCCATAGATGTGCTGGCAATACAGATCGCAGAACTTTTGCAGTTGCTGAGGGCTGGCTAACAACTCGGTGCTATCGTCTTTTTTGCCGCCGAAGCGATGACTAAAGCTCTTCCGACCTTCGATAGCCTTGCGTTGAGCCACGTCATGGCCGACATACCCTGGCTCTAACTCAATCAAACCGTGGTTAAACGTCTTGAAGAACCGCTCGATGTGGGGTTTATGGTCCGGAGAGAAGGGCGGGCACAGCACCTGCTCTACTTCCAGGGCCTGCATCGCCTGCTTCACATGGGTGGCGGTGTAGTCCTTGCCGTTGTCCGTCTTGATTTGGGTGGGGATGCCCCATTCCAAGATGCAGCGGCGCAGCAGGGCCACCACTGAGGCGGCTTTGCTGGTGGGCGATACCAGCATCCGCACGCGCCGGGTAAAGACATCAATGCAGCCGACGATGGTGTAGCGCTTGGGTTTCCCCGGCTGGCCTTGCTGCCAGTCGAAAGGCTGCAGCATCACATCACCCCAGGTGCTGTCTAGCTCCCAGCAATGATTGGGGTACTTATACCGTTCGCTTCGGCTTCCGGCCTTGCTGGCAAACTTATTGCGATAGCCGTCTGGGTCGGCAATCAGCATATATTCGGCGGGGTGGCGTTCTTTCCAGCCATTCAGCCAGTTCCGCACGGTGGTTTCACTGGGGATAGCTCCGGCATGGGTTTTCCCAAATCGGGAAATCAGCCCCAGTCGCAGCATGGCCGCGCCGATGTGGGGGTGTTCGCAGAGTGCGCCGACGCAATAGTCTTCAAATTCAGGCCAAGAGTTAATGATGCTTTGGCCTTTGTTGGTGCCGTAGTTCCCCTGTAGTGCGGTGGGGGCTCCGGTTTTTAGGGCCTTGCGCCATTCGCAGACGGTGGAGCGGCTCAGGCGCTTAACCGTTTCATAGATCCAATCAGGGAAATCGATTTCGTGGGCGTTATAGGCAGCGGCAAAGGCGGTATCACACTCGACTCGCTTGCCGATGCTTTTGGCGTCGCACCACTTATTTATATAGTCAAGAATTTCGAGCTTGGCCCGCTGGCGGCGTTCTTTCTTGGTGGGAGGGGCCTCGACGGCTTTGGGGAGGGCGTCGTCGCAGCGCTGGTGAATGATGTGATCGCGAGTCTCTTGGGGTAGGGAGTCGATGTGGTACTCAAGCCCACCGCCTTTACCGGTGCGACTGCGTGCCTGCCACCCTTCGCGGTTCCCCTTGGCTGTCACCTTGGATCTTCCTTCCGGAACCCCAGGCAAGCCCGCCAAATCAGACCCAGAAAACCATTCGTCAGCAAATCTCATCAAGCCGCCTCTCTGCACGCGAGGTAAGTCTTGATTTCAGCCCTTAACCTACGAGCCTCCGCCGTGTCCGCCGCTCGCAGATCGAAGCCTTCGGATACGGTTTCGACGGAAATCCCCAGTTCACGAGCACACCGTAAAACCTGGCCGGAGACGTATCGCTTCCCCTGAGTCCAGTCCGACACCGACTGAGGCGTAACCCCAAGCAGAGCAGCCAACTGCCTGCCCGTGGCATATCTAATGTGCGCCGCCGTGATCACCGTCCCTTCTCCCTTAACTTGTTCAATAAATTATGATTAATTCAAATGAACAAATCAACTAAAAAGGCAACATATTCATAAAATAATGAACACTAAAGGTGAGTCGCCAGTACGCCTGAACTCATTGCTATAGAAGGGTTTATTGGATATGAATTGAGTGTGTTCGTGTATTTACCGGAATGGAATCCTCTGAAGCCTTTCGGCGAACTCTTTTTGAGTTCAGGCTGAGCGGAGCCGAATTATCTAGGCGGACAGGAGTTAGCAAGCAGCAAATCAGCACCTTTAAAAATGGGCGGCAGGGCGTTTCCACTTACACGCTCGACAAACTGTTAGACGGGATGCCGCCGTTGGCTAGGAAGTACTTTTGCGAACTTCTGGCTCGGGGGCCTGCCGACATCGGATTGGCCGCAGAGCGACCTGGGCATTACCCCGTTAACGGAGCTTAGGCTGTGACAGTTTGCGCTGAAGTCTGAGGTCAGGGATCAGAAAAACGGATCGGAACGGATCAAAAAAGGGATCAGAACGGATCAGAAGGGCTGATTCAGGCCCTAAAATCTCTGTTTTCTGCTGATTCTTAAGCTCCTCACTCTCCCTAAATACTGGCAACTGTCACACACCCTTCCCGTGAGTTTGGGTATCCTTTAAGCGATGCTCTAACCCGTTTAAACGGTCCTTTAAACGATGGTCAACGTCCCAGGTTGGGCGCGACTACAGTTTGAGAATTCAAATCCCCTCTTCTGGGATGAAGGCAGCCTAGAAGGATTCTTTTTTGCCTACGACAAGGTTTCCGCTCACATTTATGGGATGGAGCAAGACCGCGAAAGCCTTATCAAGCCGCTATTCAAGGAGAACATAAGCGGCGCGGGGTCTGTGAAGGCAGGCAAGGCTATAGCAGCGGCTCCCAACTTCCAAAGCTATCAATGGCCAGAGTTTGAACAGTGGTTCTCAGAACTTGGCTTCAAAGAAGTAAAGCGGCCTAAGTATCTTTCAGAGGAGATTGGTGCGACTATCACTTCACTCCAAAACGCCTATCGAGACCTGATTAGAGTTACCAATCCCGAAATAGCCAAAAGACGACCGTATGTATTGATGTCTTTTTCAGACTCCAGGGCTCGAAATCAGGCTATCGTGACAGCCCTGGGCCTTGAGCCCAAAACCGTTATGACGCAAGGCGACCAGAGGTTGACGTTAGACAATATTCCGGTAATTCCAGGCTTCGTTGCCCCCTCGTTTTTCGCTCTCAACGATCGCGACCTTGCCCGTAAAGGTCTCACGCCACCCAATCAACCTAATTCACAATAATGAAAACCTTTATACGCATCACTACCGGAGCCCTGACCCTCCTTTTCTTATATGCCGCAGTCTCTACCCGCCTCGACCCAGAGGAGTTAGACGAGGGCGCGTTCATCACTTCCGGCATTCTGGCCCTAGTCTGTGGCGGCTGCTTCGCCACAACCTTTGTAAACAAAGGCGTCTAGCCGTAGGCTAGCCCCAGTACAGCGCAACCCAACGCCCACAACCTCCTAAGCCACCACAGGCATAAAGCACTTCAGGGGCTTGGCGCGATTGTATAGATAGCCTTGACCATAATCGACACCCAGAGCCCTCGCCAGCTCTGCCATTTCAGCGGTTTCGATGCCCTCGGCCACCGTCTTAAACTGCTTGGTCCCCTTCAGCGACACCACTGCCCGTATCATCTGCGCCGCTTCGCAGTACGGGCCGGTCAGTTCGTTGATTAGCGACTTGTCAAACTTGTAAATATCAGCCCCGTAGACCAGTAGAGCCACCAGGTTGCTGTAGCCTGCCCCAAAGTCATCCACGCCGACCCGGTGGCCCAGGGCCTGCAGTTCGGCGATCAGCTTCACCCAGTCCTCATCCAAGATGGCGGAGCTTTCCACAATCTCAAACCAGATGTCCTGGGGGTTCACGCCCACGCGGGCCGGGGTCGCCTTTAGCTGGTCTACAAAGCTGGCTGACTTCAGGCTTTTGGGGTTGATATTGACCGCAAAAGCCTGTTCTCCCAACCAGTTCAGCCGGTCCTGGCAGGTGCCAAACAGCATCCACGCATCCAGGGCCGGTATCAGGTCGTCAGTGAGCTTAGGCAGCCATTCGTCGGGCCGCCGCATATAGTCCCCAATCGGCCACCGTATCAGCGTTTCAAACGCTACCGTATGGCCCGTAGCTAGGTCCACGATCGGCTGATAGTGCCGCTCAAACTCGTTATCCTGCATCGCCTGAGTGACCGCGTTAAACAGGGCTGCAGTCTCGACCGTTTTGCGGTCCTCTGTGATGTCCTGCACCCAAGCCCAGGCATTGTTGGTGGCCCGGTCAATTCCCACCTCCAGCCTCACGTGAATGTAGTGCCCGTCCACGTGGCGATAGCGCTTCATCATCCCGTAGCTGCTGATATCCCCAGCCACCAGCGCCTGATGCTTGGCCACGTCCGGCCCCACGTCATCCGGGTGGGTGAATTCCTGGTATCTCAGCCCCACAAACTCTTCCAGGCTGTAGCCCAACAAATCGGCAAACGGCTTTGCCGCCGCCAGGATAGTGCCATCCGTAGCGCCCCTCGCCGCCGCAAACGGGCACGAGTCCAAATAGGTCTCCAGCATCCGTGATTAAAACTCGCCATCAGTCCTGGGGCGTTACCCCAAAACTGTCACAACCCCCCGATCCGAAACTACTCTGCGGCATCTCGCCCCCAGATCCAGAACTGCGCGGTGGCGTGCAATCACTCCGCAGCGGCGCGTCCGGGCCTCAAGCCTAAGCGTAGCGTGTCTTCCCGCCTCTTCCCAGGTCTTCCCACCCAATCACCCCAGATCCAGAACTAATCGGGGTCTTACATGTTTGTCCGGTAGCCTATCTCGCTAACCTCATGCTCCCAAAGGGCGGAGGTTTTCCACAGGGCTCAAAAATCGAGCACCGTCCACGGATGTTGCAGCACCCGTGAACGGCTAACCTCCAAACTGAATCGGCAGTTTGGGGGCTAGTGGTATGTTACTTGCCCCTAGCTCCCTGCTGTCTCTTGCCAGCGGGGAGCTAGGTTTTTGGGTTCTGGTTGCCTATTTTGTTCAACCGGAGTCAACCCAATTATGTTTCAAGAAGGTTCAGTCGCGATTCCCCAAGCCGCTCCCAGTGATTCGGAAACCCATGCCCCCAATCGCGAAACGGTCCGGCATTTACTGTTGGGATCTTTAACCGCCGTGCAAAACACGATTCGGGTGTTGCATAAGCTGGGCTATGCCGAGCCCAATGACTGGAGCAAGCCGTTGCCCACTGGCCGTGCTGGAGAGGTGATGGCGATTTTGACCAAGCATTTGCTGCTGTCTTAGCGACGCAGTAGAAGCGCTAACAAAACGATTAGCGCTTCTACTAGACAGGCTTTACGGAATCCTTGACGTTTTGTCCAGGTAAGGGGTTTAAACCCCCTTGTTAATCAGTATGGCTGCGTAGGTTCTACTGGATTCAGATCGCTTCCCTTGAATAAAGCCAAAAGGTCCTATGGACCTGAACTTTTGCCTAGAACTCTGTGATGTAAAGCTCATAGGGATATCCAGCCTGGTCAAAATCCCCAATCCAAATGTAGTACGTTCCAACTGGCCACTCACTACTGAAGTCAGGAAGCAGTGTTCCATTTGAATCATCAACACAGATGATTTCACCTGTATCCAGGTTCTCCATGTACAGCGTGACATCACCAGGAGAATCGACATAGAGTCTCAAATAATCGAAGTGTGCATCGATGTACAGAATGTGATCCGGGCTGTCGACACCCGCAACATAGCCACAGCCTTCCACGAGGTGCCCACCCCCCGATATGCCAGTCCCAATGAGAGGGTCAGGGAGAAAACCAGGTTCTATCGTAAAGGTTTCATAATCGGCACGTGCCTGTGGGGCAACCGTTGCGACTAGGCCCACACTGAGTAAACAGCCAGCCAGCATCGTTGCGGAAGTTTTGAGGGCGTTCATGAATAAGTCCTGGTTCGGTTACGAAATGATGCACCTGTCAACGTTCAAGTTTATCGTTATCCCAAGACAATTGCATCATCCCTTAAAGCAACCCTAGGGGCTGAAACTGTTGCACCATAAAGATCCTACGTTTTAGTTGATGACAGCCCCTAGTGCAGCGGCAGGACTAAGAATTAGGGTAGGCAACAGAGTTGTGTAGGGCATCGTCAAAAGACGAAAAGCACTCTCCCTATGCCGAAGAAATACATTGTCCGCTTAGGGTAAGTTGCCTTTAGGTAAACGCACCATTAATACAGGAGATGGTGCGTTCTTGTGATGTCAGTTCAGGGTTTCAGCACACAAGTGGATAAGAACAGACCCTACGCCTGGCAAACCCCCAGAGGTTTTCCGTGAAATGGCCCATTCTTAATCATTAACCTGGGGTCAAAGCGATCGCTAAACCGTTCCAGACCTGTGCGACGCTGTCATCTGGTCAAGTATGGATAAAGCTAAAGCTGAGCCGAAGGGTTGCATTAACTCTTCTGACTCGATGCGATGATTATCATTATCAATTTGCTTATCGTCAGGAGTTGTTTATGATCGCTGCCGCCAATCCCACCGACGATCTCACGACCGTGCCCGTGACCGTGCTGACGGGCTACCTGGGGGCCGGAAAAACAACCCTATTGAACCGCATCCTCACCCATGAGCATGGCAAGAAAGTGGCGGTAATTGTGAATGAGTTTGGTGAGGTGGGCATCGACAACCAATTGGTGGTGGATGCAGATGAAGAAATCTTTGAGATGAATAACGGCTGCATCTGCTGTACGGTGCGGGGTGACCTGATTCGCATCATTAGCAACCTGATGAAGCGGCGCGATAAGTTTGACCATCTGGTGATTGAGACCACGGGGTTAGCCGACCCGGCCCCGGTGATTCAAACCTTTTTTGTGGATGATGAGGTGCAAACCCAAACCCAGTTGGATGCGGTGGTGACGGTGGTGGATGCCCATCATATTGGACAGCATTGGGAAGCGGATGAAGCCGTGGAGCAAATTGCCTTTGCCGATGTGATTTTGCTGAACAAGATTGACCTGGTGACGGAAGCGGAGCTAGCCGAACTTGAGCAGCGGATTCGGGGGATGAATGCCATGGCCAAAATCTACCGCACCCACGATGCCCAAATCGAGATGGATGCCCTGCTGGGGGTGAGTGCCTTTGACTTGGATAATGCGCTTCAAATTGATCCAGAATTTTTGAACGAAACAGCCCACGAACATGACGAGACCGTCGGCTCCATGGCCCTAGTCGAGTCGGGGGAACTGGATGGCGAAAAGCTCGATGCCTGGCTAAGCGAACTCTTGCGCGATCGCGGCCCCGATATTTTTCGCATGAAAGGCATTCTCAACATGGCTGGCGAAGAGAATCGCTTTGTTTTCCAAGGCATTCACATGTTGTTCGATGGTCGTCAGGATCGCCCCTGGAAACCGGACGAAACGCGCAAAAATGAGCTGGTTTTCATTGGTCGCAACCTAGAGCAGATGAATCTGGCCGAGGACTTTCGGGCTTGTTTGGTCAACCCATGAAGACAAAGCGGAATTCAGAATTTTGAGTTCGGAATGCATTTCCCTTCTGACTTCCGCATTCCGAACTCCGAACTTGAAATGCCGGATTTCGTGTGAATTTCGACTTTTAGAAGCTGCTCCTCCCCACTCTTATGCCTAGCACCAAGACCCGGACCTTCTTTGAACGCACCTGGTACAAGACCTTGTCGGATTATGTGACGGCGATCGCCTGGTCACCCGATGGCACCTGGCTGGCCGCCAGTTCTGCCGCTGGAGAAGTGGTGCAGTACGACGCCAAGACCGGTGAAACGACCGTGTTGCAGCAGGTCCAGGGAGCTTCGGTGGATGCCCTGGCGATCTCCGCCGATGGTACATTTCTGGCGGCGGGTGGACAGTCGGGCACGGTGTGGATCTGGCGATGGGAGGACAGCACGTTTACCCTGGTGACGGCTTTAGAGCATCCCCGCGCCTGGATCGATCGCCTGCAGTGGAATCCCCGCCACCCTGAACTGGCCTTTAGTCTGGGGCGCTATGCCCAGGTCTGGGATGCCACCACCCAATCGGTAATCACGACCCTGAACTTCGAGACTTCCTCAGTGCTGGATCTGGCCTGGCACCCCCAGGGCGATCGCCTTGCCGTCGCGGGCAATCAAACCCTCAAAACCTGGCAACGACAGACCTGGGATGACGACCCAACCGAGCAGGAACTTGGCGGTGCCAGCGAGGCGATCGCTTGGTCCCTGGATGGCACCTACCTGGCCTCTGGCAACAACGATCGCTCAGTCCTGGTGTGGACTAACGACAATCCCTATCCCTGGCGGATGCAGGGCTTTCCGGGGAAAGTTCGACAGTTGGCCTGGTCCAGGTCCAAAACGGCAGCGTCGCTGCTGGCTTCCGTCAGTGGTGAGGATGTTGTTATTTGGGCCAAAGATCCCGATGCATCGGTAGGTTGGCATCCCCAAGTGTTAGAGAAACATCAGGGCATGGTGCGGGCGATCGCCTTTCAACCGCAGTCCTTACTCCTGGCCTCTGCGGCTGACGATGGCTGTCTCTGCCTCTGGCGCAAAGGGGGTCGCCTCACTCAGATCCTGCAGGGCGCAGCTGGTGGATTCTCTTGTCTGGCTTGGCATCCCCAAGGGGGAGCGATCTGCGCTGGGGGCAGTCAGGGTGAAGTGCTGCTGTGGACGGAGACAGCGCAAGGTAAAGGATTTGGCTGATTTTGAATTGCCACTTACGTCTTGCCGTGCGCATGCACGACCCAACCCGCTTTCCCTTTCGGGAGGTTTGGGGGCTAGCCCCCAATTCCGACTTCCGGTTTTAGTTTCTTCAGTAAAATCGATTTAAGACTGCTATCTGTCTTAATCCAGATCATAGTTAGCATTGCCAAACTCAGAAGTGTTTTCCAACGATTGGTTATGAGGAATTCAAAATAAATGTAGCCAGCCAAAATAGTGCGTATACGAAAACTATTAATTACGATAATTACTAGAAGAAGAGTTCCTTGCTGACCATAGAACCAAATTTTCTGGCTGCATAACGGCTGACAGTCAGGGGCGCGAGAAAGCTTTTAAAAAGCTCAAACTTTCGGATGGTTCGAGCGTCCCTTATACTGACTTTTTAGATCATAGACCATGGCCACACCTTAAATTGAAATGGCTCTGACAAATCATCGTAGATCTGCAAATAATACTGATAAAGTTGCTGGAACGAGCAAACCACAGTAACTTCCTCTTCTCCATCCGGTAGGATAAACCAGCGATTCCGATCAGAAGGATGAAAAATAATTTGGTCACCATCAGCGCTATCAAAAAAACTCACACACTCTGCAGCATGAGCCCGTGTCAAAACATTAGAGCTTTTATCCCAAAACCAGTAATGCAATGCAAGCTCACCTGATTCAAACAAATAACTATCTTGAAGAGGCAATGCTCTTAAATGAAACTCAGTTTCACCTATACCTACAGTATTGATAAATTCTCGGTAATCTTCTGGGAACCTAAATCCAAGCCGAGCCTCGGTGTCTTCAATCTTTTGAATAGAGTATGTAGATACTGGTAGATCAGGAATAAATGTAATGCCTTGAAAATCAATACTCTGCATTGTGATAGTTAGCTAACAATCTTGTTAGATAGAAAGTTTCCACACATTACCCCTATTTGGGTAGATAGGCCGAAACTTTCTGCATATTCACCTGCATCCGCCCGATCGCCAGAAACTTTCCTCATATTTTGGCTGTAGTACACATAGACTGCTGAGTTGCATCTATCACACGGTGTACTGATGGCGCATAGCTCTCCCCTTCAGAAAAGGCCGAAAAAGCTAGTTGATATTAATGCTGTCAGATGGTTGAATTTTAGGCTTGCTTCTGGCACTTCAATAATGCAAAGAACGATTTCAGGCAGAGATAAATAGGTTTAGGGGCGATCGCACAGCGTCTCGGAACGAGAATCGCACAGCAATGGGCCGCATTGTCGCACCGTTAGTGTTGAGTCACGTCTGAGGCATCAGATGCTTCGTTTATTCGCTCTGGGCTGAACAGGATTCACAGAGGCCGAAGAATTCCAGGGTGTGATAGTAGATTTTGAACTTATTAGAGTGCTGGAGCTGCGCTTCCAAATCCGCCACGGGGCAGGTGTTGATGGGAAAAGATTGATTGCAATGCAGACAGGTCATGCAGTGGCGATCGTGCTGCACCAGACTGTAAAGCGTGGTGCCCTCTAGGGTGATCCGGTGCTGAATCAAGCCCGATTTTTGCAGGGCATCGAGCGATCTATACACCGTCGCTAGACCAATGGAATGCTCTGATCGCATCTCGCTGTGAAGCACCTGGGCCGACAGCGGTTGACGATGCTGTTGCAAAGCGGCCAGCACGGCTTTTTGGGCAGGGGTGCGGCGGGTCGAGGAGGCATCAGACATGGCAGACTTCAAAATTTCTTCGGATTGAGTCGCAGCGCTTTAGTGTAGATTACTTAGAAACGATAATCATTCTCAAATCTACCGCATTTCTGTTGCCAATGCTGACCCAATCTACCCCGGCAGAACCTGTTAGCGCCGTTGCTGAGGCGGCAGATGCCGCTCCCGTTGCTGAATCGGCGATCGCCCAACCCCACCGCCCGCGTCGGCTCCGGCGCAATGGGACGCTGCGGCGGCTGGTGCGCGAAACCGTATTGACGGTGGACGATTTTATTTATCCGCTGTCTGTGATGGAGGGTGAAAACCAGCGGCAAGAGGTGCCTTCCATGCCCGGTTGCCATCGCTACACCCTAGACCTGCTGCTGGCCGAAGTAGAAGCAGCCCATGCTCTGGGGATTGGGGCGATCGCCCTATTTCCGCTCATTCCCGAAGCCCAAAAAGACAACGCCGGCACCGAAAGCTACAACCCTGATGGGCTGGTTCCTAGGGCGATCCGTGCGGTCAAGCAAGCCGTCCCCACCATGCTGGTGTTCACCGATGTGGCCCTAGATCCTTACAGCAGTGAGGGCCACGACGGCATTGTCAAAGACGGGGAGATTCTCAACGACGAAACTGTGGCGGTGTTGGTGAAGCAAGCTGTCATGCAAGCGGAGGCGGGGGCTGATTTTGTGGCCCCGTCGGACATGATGGATGGCCGTGTGGGATCCATTCGTCGGGCACTGGATGCGGCAGGGTGGATTAACGTTGGCATTCTTGCCTACTCCGCTAAATATGCCTCGGCCTACTACGGGCCGTTTCGGGATGCCCTGGATTCGGCTCCGAAGTTTGGCGATAAGAAGACCTATCAGATGGATGCGGCCAATACCCGAGAAGCCTTGAAAGAGGTGGATCTGGACATCGCTGAAGGGGCGGACATGGTGATGGTAAAACCCGCCTTAGCCTATATGGATGTGATTTATCGCATTAAGCAGCACACCAACCTGCCGGTCGCCGCCTATAACGTCAGTGGCGAATACGCGATGATCAAAGCGGCGGCTCAACAGGGCTGGATAGATGGTCAAGCGGTGATGCTGGAAACCCTGACCAGCATGAAGCGGGCCGGGGCTGATTTGATTTTGACCTACTTTGCGAAAGAGGCTGCCCTTGCTTTGCGGCAAAAGTAGCTGACTGGTGACGCTAACCGGCGATATATTGACGTTCCTTTTCAAATTCTCAAGAGAATTATTGTTATGACCCAGTTTTCCTTTTCGAGCCTTGTTTCCGGTAATCTGCAACGAATTTCGTTGGTGACCGTAGGCGCGATCGCCTTCGCTCTGGGCAGTTGCACTGCGCCTTCGGCCACCAGTGAGGCTGATTCTACAGATACTGCCGCCTCGGAAGATGTGCTGCAGGTGGTGACGACGTTCTTGCCCATCACCCAATTCACCAACGCAGTGGCAGGCGATCGGGCTGAGGTGGTGCAACTGCTGCCGACGAACACTGGTGTCCACGATTATCAGGCCACGCCCGGTGACGCTCAAGCGCTCGCCAACGCCGATGTGCTGATCCAAAATGGCCTGGAAATCGAGTTTTTCCTGGATGACATGATCGACAACGCCGGTAATGCCGAGCTGGTGATTATTGACTCCAGCGAAGGGCTGGACGTCTTGGCCTTTGCTGATGAGCACGACGACCATGGCCATGGAGAAAAAGAAGAGCACGATGATCATGGTCATGCTGAAGAGAAGGAGCATGACCATGAGGAAGAACATGCCCATGGTGATGAGCATGATCATGAGGAAGAACATGCCCATGGCGATGAGCATGATCATGAGGAAGAGCACGCCCACGGTGATGAGCACGATCACGCTGAAGGCGAGGCCCATGCTGAAGGCGAGGAACACGGCGACGATCATGACCACCATGGTCACGCCCACGGTGAATATGATCCCCACGTCTGGCTAGACCCCAAACTGGCAATTGAGCAGGTGGAAAACATTCGAGATGGGCTGATTGCCGCTGATCCAGAGGGGGAAGCCGAATACACCGCCAATGCCGAAGCGTTTATCGCTGAGCTGGAAGCCCTGGATGCCGAGATCACCGAAAAGCTAGCACCCTTTGAAGGGCAGACCTTTGTGGTCTTCCATGACTTTGCCGGTTACTTTGCTGAGAGCTATGGGCTAGAGTCGGAAACCCTGGTGGGTATTCCCGAAGACAGTCCCTCACCCGAAGATGTGAAGCGCGTGATGGAAACCGTGAAAGCGGAAGGGTTGAAAACGGTTCTGACGGAACCCCAAGTGGGAGGCGAATCCTTTGATGCGATCGCCAGTGACCTAGATATCAGCGTCAGCGTGTTCGACCCCCTCGAAACCGGTGATGCCGAAGCGGTTCAGCCTGAGTATTACCTGACGATCATGCGCCAAAATGCCGACAATCTCGCGGCTAGCTTCGGCGCAGACCAAGCCTGGCTGCCCATCTGGGTCTCTCAATCTGCGGCCCCTCAGCAGGTCGGGCTACGATTTTAAGCCGTGCTTTTTGCTGTGGTGATTTGCTGTATGGGCAGGAGTTAGCGCTTGAACGATCCAGTTTTAGTGGTTCAGGGTTTAACGGTGCATCGCGGTGCCTATGCGGCCGTGCAGGACGTGTCCTTCACGGTACCGTCAGGGGTAGACACCGCGATCATTGGCCCCAATGGCGCTGGCAAAAGCACCCTCGTTCAAGCGCTGTTAGGCATTTTGCCCCACCAGTCGGGGGAAGTCCGAGTGCTGGGACATCCCCTCTCAGCCAAGGGTTACCTGCCCCCAGCGGTGCGGCAGCAGATTGCCTATCTACCCCAGAACTTTTTGGTCGATCACCGCATTCCTATTACCGTGTCGGAATTGGTGGGGTGGGGTTGGGATCGGGTCGGACCCCAATTGCCCTGGGCGGGGGGACGGGCGCGTCGTCTGGCGGTGCGAGACGCGCTGGCCAAAGTGGAAGCGTGGCGACTGCGCGATCAACCCATCAGCAGCTTATCCGGTGGAGAAACCAAACGGGTGCTGCTGGCCTACTGCCTGGTGCGTCCCCGCGCCCTGCTGATTTTGGATGAAGCCCCAGCGGGCTTAGATGTGGTGGCTGAGTCGGAGTTTTATGAATTGCTGCATCAGCTCAAGCGGGAGCAGGGCTGGGCGATTCTACAGGTTTCACACGATCTGGATATGGTGCAACGCAGCTGCGATCGCGTCCTCTGCATGAACCGCAGAATCCTGTGTGAGGGCACCCCTGACCAGGCGCTGGCTCCCGAGCAGTTGGCCCTCGCCTATGGGCCAGAGCTGGTTCGCTATAAGCATTCTTGTTAACGTCCCCCCATGCCCACCGAACTCACCCGCATTATCGAACTGCTGGAACTGCCCTTTATGCAGCGGGCGGTGATGGGCAGTGTTTTGACGGGCCTGATGGGGGGCTTGCTGGGCAGTTTTACGATTCTCCGGCAGCTCTCCTTTTTCAGCGATGCCCTCGGCCATTCCACCCTGCTGGGCATTAGCATCGGGTTTCTGTTGAGCTTAGATCCGTCCTGGGTACTGCTGCCCTTTTCAGTGATATTTGCCCTGGTGGTGAACTACATCCTGGAGCGGACGCAACTCTGGACCGATGCCCTGCTGAACATTATTTATTCTTCTTCCCTGGCAATCGGCATCATTTTGCTCAGCTTTCGGGATGAGTATCGGGGCGGCATTACCCATCTACTGTTTGGCGATGTGTTAGCGGTGCAAAAGGCGGACCTGGCCTTCAGCGCGGTGCTGCTAGTGGTTTGTGCCGGGTTCATTGGCCTGACGTTGCGATCGCAAATTCTGCTTACTTTGCATGAGCCGATGGCGATCGCTCGGGGCGTCGATGTCTCCGCTCAGCGCACTGCCTTTATTGTGCTGCTGTCTCTGGTGGTGGGCGTGTCTATCAAGGCGATCGGCGTCTTACTGATCAGCGCCTTTATCGTGATTCCGGCCTGTGCGGCTCGCCTGCTCAGCCGCCAGTTCAACCACTACATCCTGATCTCCGCTGGCTTGGGAGCCGTGAGTGCGGTCATGGGCATGCTCCTATCTGCCCTGTTTGACCTGCCCTCTGGCCCCAGCATTGTTGCCACGCAACTTGGGATTTTTCTGTTGGCCGCCCTCCTGTCAAAAGCCCGCATTTTGGCCGCTTAGCCATGACTCAAGCCCTAGATGTGTTATCAGACTTGACCCCGAAGCGAGGTATGCCGGTTACCCTGATCACGGGTTTTTTGGGGAGTGGCAAAACCACCTTGCTGAACCATATTCTGACCAACCGCCGCGACTTGAAGGTGGCGGTACTGGTAAATGAATTTGGCGACATCAACATCGACAGTCAACTACTGGTGTCGGCAGAAGAAAACATGGTGGAGCTGAGCAATGGCTGCATCTGCTGCACCATCAACGACAGCCTGGTGGATACGGTCTATAGCGTGCTGGAGCGAGAGGAACGGCTAGACTACCTGGTGGTAGAAACCACCGGACTGGCAGACCCCCTACCGATTATGGTGACGTTTTTGAGCACAGAGCTGAAGGCCTTCACCCGTTTGGACTCTGTGATTACGGTGGTGGATGCAGAGATCTTTACCCAAGACCATTTCAATAGTGAGGTCGCATTCAACCAGTTGATGTATGGCGACATCATTCTGCTTAATAAGGCCGATTTAGTCGCAGAGGACAAGCTGAACGCTCTAGAAACCTACATTCACAGCATCAAAGAACAAGCCCGATGCCTACGGTGTTCGCGCACGGCAGCGGCGGATTGTTTACCCCTTTCGGCCCTGTTGGACGTGGGGACTCCACCGGTTCAGTTGTCCGATAGGGAGCTTGAAGTGCGGGCACAGACATCCCCCCATTTAACTCGGGATGGATTTGTCTCTGTGCCCTTCAAGAGCGATCGCCCCTTCCAGGTAGAAAAGTTCCAGCATTTTCTCGCAGCCCAAATGTCCCTTGACGTGTTTCGTGCCAAAGGCATTCTCTGGTTCGACGGAGAGGACCAACGCCATGTCTTTCAGCTCAGCGGCAAACGCTGCAGCATCAGCCCCGAACCCTGGAACGCTCCCCCCCAAAATCAACTCATTTTCATCGGTCGCCAGTTGAACCCACTGCAACTGCACCAACAGCTCACCAATTGTTTGGCCGGTAGCCGCGTCTCGCTCCTGTCCTAGGACGAGTGTGAACACTCCCACAGATTTTGAAACTTGTCCCCTCATTCCCTCCACCCATCTACCCATCCACTCCCCTACTCACACACTCCCCCCTCTCCCATGCAAAACCCCTCTGCCCCCTTCGATACCCGCTTGCCCGTCACCCTGATCACGGGCTTTCTCGGCAGTGGCAAAACCACGCTGTTGAACCATATCCTTCAGAACTTTGATGCCTTTCGCGTTGCGGTGCTGGTGAATGAATTTGGTGACATCAATATCGACAGTCAATTTCTGGTCACCGTCGAACAGGACATGGTGGAGCTGACCAATGGCTGTATCTGCTGCACCATCAACGATGATCTGATGCAGGCCGTGCGTCGGGTGCTAGAGAAGCGAGATCGCATTGATTACCTTTTGGTTGAGACCACTGGCGTGGCTGATCCGCTGCCGATCACCCTGACCTTTCTGGGAACTGACCTACGGGATATGACCCGATTGGATTCCATCCTGACGGTGGTGGATGCCGAAAATTTTGAACCCGACCTGTTCGACAGCCAGGCGGCGATGAGCCAGGTGGCCTATGGCGACATTTTGCTGCTGACTAAAACCGATCTCGTCTCCCCGGAACGTGTGGAAGCTGTAGAAGCAGGGATTCGCACTTTTCGAGAAGATGTCAAAATTCTCCATGTCCAGCATGGCCAGGTGCCCCTGCCGCTGATCATTGATGTGAAGGTGGGCGAGCAGGGCCTGTATCAGGCCGTGGCCCAGGCTGATGCTGAAAAAGCCGCCCATGAGCACGATCATAAGGATCACGACCACGGCCAACACCAGGTCGGACGAGCACACGACAACGCAACTGTCGGCAAAGTCACACGACTAGCGGCTACAGCAAGCAA
>JBHJIP010000264.1:0-15048 GCA_050043365.1 Leptolyngbyaceae cyanobacterium | reverse complement strand
AAAAAAGACGATACCTGTAGGGGCAGGTCTTGTGCCTGCCCTCCGACGATCTCCCATATAACCACCGGTTGGCAGGCGAACAGATCGGTGATGAGGGCACCCACAAGAGGTGCCCCTACGTAGATGGCCGATGTATTGTGTAAGCGGTATACCCTTTCTCCGAATTCGCCTAAGGACTGAGCTGGCTCAGCTCAATCACGTTGCCATCTGGGTCTTGGGTAAACAGAGCCGCCCGTCCGGAGCGGCTGGTTTGAATGGGGCATTGATGGGCCTCTAAACGGTGGTGCATTTCGGCTAAATCTGCCACAGCCAGCGCCAGGTGCGGGTTACGACCCCAGCGATCGCGATTCACTATCGGGGCAGTGTGCTCTTCAGCCACAATCAGGTGAATTTGAAAGGCTCCGATTTGATACCACTGACCGGGAAAGTTGAGGGCTCGTGGGGCGGGGGGGAGCCCCAAAACCTGTTCATAAAACTGCTCGGCCTGGGTAAGGTCACTGACCAGCAGGGCGACATGGAGGGCGTTGCAGATGGGGGCCATGGGTTGGGTTGTCACGAGCAGCATTACTTAAAGTAATTCGTTCTTGGCAATGGCCATCGCCTGTAGCGCTTCCGCTTAATACCCGTTCTCTCAAAGACGGCAGAATTGGCTACGTCAGCAAGCCTATGGATACAAGCTCGTAAGCCTGAAGCGTGCCGGAGGCTTTCTGACCCCAGCTATATGGTTTAGCCGTTCAAGAGAGCGTTTCGTGGAGATTTTGGGGCAGCAGTTCAACATCACTACAAAGCCGCGAAATTTTTTGGTTCTGTTTCTGGATTCTGTGTGAGCATAGGGGCACAGTTTTAGCTCGGTTAATCGTCAGCGTGACACAAGCGTCAGATACAAATCGCGTTTTACGGATCAGGCCCTTTATTCAGCGACGCAAGCAGGCTTCGCCCTTAGCGCAATTTGCCCAGCGCACGCCCCGTTTAGGTCGGCGCTATGGCCGCTGGGCTGGGTTAGCCTTACTGGCGGCGCTGATCGATGGCAAACTCCTGTTGGCTGGCATGGCGGGTTTAGGCACCTATCAACTGGCCAGCCAGGACCATGAGCAACTCTGGCAGCAGCTCCAAGTCATGGGTAATGAACTGAAGGTCCAACTCAGCCAGAACAAAACTCGGGCTGGACTGATCAGCGGTGCCGCCTTTATCGGCAGCTACGGGGCGATCGCCGCTAGCGCTCAATTGGGCAGTGCCGCCACCTTAGCGCTGCTGGCGTTGGGCAGCGTTAATCTGGCCACCTTGGTGCTTTTGGTCCACCACTTTGGCAATGGGGATAAGGCTAAGCAATCCTTTCAGAACGGTGAATTGAGCCCCCGCGCCAACTCTGCTGAAGTGGGTTCGGAAGCCGATCACCTAGACACCTACTGGCGGCATTTGACGGCCTCTGATCCGCTGAAGCGATTTATGGCGGTGCGGCAACTCACTGACTGGGGGGTAACCCTAGAATCTGTCCCGGCTGAACTGAGCCCTGGAGGGCAGGGAGAAAAGGGCGATCGCGACTATCTAATGGATTGCTTCCACCTGATGCTCTCCCAAGAGCAGGAACCCACCATCCGCACCGCCCTGCGGGAGGCCTTGCAGCAGCTCAGCCCGCTGCCCCAATAAGGCCCCGGTGCAGCACCGCTCCCGACCCTAGCCAACCGGGTCGAGCCAGTTGCCCAACCGCTGCCCCGCCAAGTGGACTACGTTGAGCCCTAAGGAATCGGAGCCCTAAGGAATCGGAGCCTTAAGGAATCGCGAGGGTTTTCGGCCTAGGTTAAATCGATGGGCTACGGTATCTGGGCAAGATTTTGCATTCCCTTTGCCCTGTAATCGTTTTCATTGCCATGGATCGCTTTACCGTCGCCGTCATTTCTCAAACCACGAACCCCCAGCAGACGATTTATGCAGCTATGCATCAGGACTACGCTGAGGGGTTTGTGGCCGATGAACGGGAAAGCTGGCCTAGCGAGGAGAAAGCCGGGCGGTTGGTGATCACGAATTTGCTGAAAGGGGGGCGGGGCCATTACGGTCCCCTAGAACATCCCCAAATGGTGCTGAATATCGGCTGGTTTCCCCACAGCACCATGCAGCAAATTCGCACCCATCGGGTGGGGGTGAGTTTTGATGTGCAGAGCTTTCGCTACACGGGTCGCCGCATTCTCGATGTGGTTAGCGGCGATCGCGAAGTGGAAGAGGTGTTTTACCTGCGACCCCTGGGCTCTTATAGCGATCGCCAGGGCAAGAAATATGAATACACCGCCGAGCAGCGGCAGCAAGATTTGGACTGGTGCCGAGAAGCCTGCGATCGCTACAAAACCCGCATTGATCAGGGCTTTTCAGAAGAACATGCCCGGGGGCTGATTCCCTTCGATATTCGCCAGCATTGGGTGATGTCCGCCAATGTGCGCTCTCTCATGCATCTCTTGGATTTGCGCTGGAAGGCTGATGCTCAATTGGAAGCCCAGAAGATGTGTGAGGTGATCTGGCCCCACTTCCAGGCTTGGGTCCCAGATATTGCCGCTTGGTACGAAGATCATCGCCTCAAAAAAGCTCGATTGGCCCCCTAAATGAGATAACTGACCTTGGATCAAAAATACTCATTGGCAATTCGGTGCCAATGCAAAAATAGCTGTTGCGAAACCCATGGGGATTGATTCATCACCGCCCCGACTCAATCACAGCCACTCAATGAGCCGTCACGTACAGTGTGGCCATCGTCAGGATAAAAAAGAGCCGCGATAAGTCACAAATAATGAGTATGCATACAAGGGATATGCACATGGAGTAATGCATCAACTCGGCTTGCCAGAAAAGATTTCGTGTCACTTGAATCACTGGTAGCGTACCTGCTGATAAAGACAATGTTCCCAGTCTTCCAGGGTTCCAGCGCTAGTGAATTGCTCTTCTTTGCTTTTTTGGCGGCCTTTCTAATGTCCCCGAGTTGCACCCCGAACTGGTTTTCGTGGGCGTCTTGCTGATTGCTCTGCCTCTTGACCTTCCCAGAACCAAGTTCTTCGATTTCCTTCAAGAGATCCTTGGTTTTCATCGCGCCGTTGTAGTGTACGAGATGATAAGAGAGGCAGAAAATGGACAGATATTTTTAGATCTTCAAAGCATGATATGCCATATTTAGACTGCCCAAATTCGAGCATTCTCCGTTCAAAATTTTTAGTCAGTCTCACTTAAAAAGGGATTAGAAAACTGAGTTTTGCACCTCGCAACCATACGCTGTGGATTAGTAGTATGTGACATTTAATACCGAAGGTTACTTTGCCAGAACGAGCTAGTCGAGACAAT
This sequence comes from Leptolyngbyaceae cyanobacterium, assembly GCA_050043365.1. GTDB lineage: Bacteria > Cyanobacteriota > Cyanobacteriia > Phormidesmidales > Phormidesmidaceae > PCC-6406. The sequence goes on along the minus strand of JBHJIP010000264.1, from coordinate 11,727 downwards.
TGCGCAAGATACGAACCCATTCAAGCCAGCGCAATTTAGGCACATGACTTTTTCAGCAAACCCTAAATTAATGAGAAGATAGGAGTTTAAGCTTTATAAGACTAGGACACTTTTATGGCTCATATTGAGTTCGCTCGGGGCGTTGTCGAAGAGGTCATCCCAGATGTACGCCTAACCCGTGCCCGCGATGGCAGTGATGGAACGGCAACGTTTTACTTTGATCACCCCAAAGCTCTTTCTGAGGAGACTGGGGTGGAAGTGACAGGCATGTACCTCGTAGACGAGGAAGGAGAACTCGTAACCCGAGAGGTTAATGGCAAATTCGTGAATGGTGAGCCTGCAGGTATTGAGGCCACCTATGTGATGAAGAGTGTTGAAGCTTGGGATCGGTTCATGCGGTTTATGCAGCGATACGCAGAGAAAAATGGACTGGGCTTCACCAAAAGCTAGGGGCTGTCATCAATTAAAACTAGAATTCTGGTGGTGTAACGGTTTCAGTCCCTAGCAATGTTATGGGAGCGGGCGCGGTCTAACTTGCCCGTCAAGGCTTTCACCAGTAGTAGATGACGCGCGCAATAGACGCAGCCGTATTATCTCAACTATCAAAAAGCGGGAACCGTGAGTCACGGTCCCCGCTTCTATATTTAAATCAGCTTTAGCCTAATAGGCATCCTGTAATTCGTAGAAATCTGGGGAAATATAGTCCTTGCGCAGGGGCCAACCCACCCAGTCCTCTGGCATTAAGAGTCGCTTCAGGTTGGGATGACCTTCGTAGAGAATCCCATACATGTCATAGCTCTCTCGTTCTTGCCAGTCAGCAGCTTTCCAAATCCAATAAACAGAGGGAATTTTAGGATTATCTCGCGGCAGAAACACCTTAACCCGCAACTCCGCAGGCTTGTCGGCATTATCATCCAATTTAATCAAGTGATAAAAGCTCACCAAGCTATCTCCAGGCCCCATGTCATAGGCACCTTGGCACTGAAGATAGTTAAAGCCATAGGCATAAAGGGCGGTACAGACTGGGATTAAAAACTGAGCCTCTACTTTCAGAACCTCAACTCCTAAATGGTCCGGCTCCAAAATTTCATGGCCAAAGCCATTGGAAGTCAACCATTTAGAGACTTCCCCTGCCTCTACAATTGCACCCTGCTCAGGTGCATTTTCTTGATCTTCAGCCATTGCTGGCCTCCTCTGATGCTGGGGTTGCTTCCAAGGGGGGAGAAACGGGCATGCCCATGGCTGCCATAAGTTCCTGAGGGGGGGCTTCACGGGTTGCAGAGCGCAGGTATTGCCCCGTCAAGATAGGATCAACCGGCTTCAAATTATGTTTCACCGTGTGGTAACGCTCAGCCTGAACCAAATTACCTCGTTCGGCCATAGATTCGTTGGCGACTTTCTTACGCAACTTGATAATGGCGTCGAAAATGGCCTCTGGACGGGGTGGGCACCCCGGAATGTAAACGTCCACTGGAATCAGTTTGTCAACGCCCCGAACCGCCGTGGGTGAATCGCTGCTAAACATCCCGCCAGTGATGGTACAAGCCCCCATCGCGATGACGTACTTGGGCTCAGGCATTTGCTCATAGAGGCGAACCAGGGCCGGAGCCATTTTCATGGTGATGGTGCCTGCCGTAATGATCAGGTCTGACTGACGGGGGCTAGAGCGGGGCAACAGTCCGAACCGGTCAAAGTCAAACCGTGAGCCAATCAGGGCTGCAAATTCGATAAAGCAGCAGGCGGTGCCGTAGAGCATTGGAAACAAGCTTGATAGCCGAGTCCAGTTGTAGAGGTCGTCAACAGTGGTCAGAATGACATTTTCTGAAAGGTCTTGGGTCACTGCCGGAGGCCCGACCGGATTCATGACCTGCTCATTCGGGGACAGCACTGAGCTGCCTGCAGCATCTGACTTTACGACCATTCCAACGCTCCTTTACGCCATGCGTAAACCAATCCCACCACGAGAATGGCAATAAAAATTAAAGCCTCCACAAAGGCTAACAGCCCTAGCTGGTTGAAGGCTACCGCCCAAGGGTAGAGAAACACGGTCTCCACGTCGAAGATGACAAAGACGAGGGCAAACATGTAATAACGGATGTTGAATTGAATCCAGGCTCCGCCAATAGGCTCCATCCCGGACTCGTAGGTTGTTCGTCGGGCAGCGCCCTTACCCTTTGCGCCCAACAGCCCTGCAGCAGAAAGGGCCAGCACTGGAACCGAACAAGAAATAATTAAAAAGACGAGAAAATACTCGTATCCGCTAAGTACAAACACAGCTCACACTCGGTATAGAGGGGGCCGATATGAAGATCGGTCTACCTAGTTCTGCAATATATCTTAGTTGACGCGGGGGGTAATAGGCGGACGGGACTGCAATTTTAGCCATACTCAATTCCAATGGATTGGATTTTCTGACTCAATCACTCAGTGGTGTCGAAACGCTGAAGCGCCAAAAAGAAGAGTCGGACGTTCCATGTCATAATTAGTTACATATGGTCTCATTTTTGAAGCGATCGCTGACTTTGGCGGTGCTTGATGTGATTTGGCAAATGATGCTCTAGGTGGAACTGGTGGAAGAGACAACCTCTGAATTAGTTGAGTCCCAGCCTGAGGGTGAAGAGGTTGCAGCGCCGCTGACACCCGTAGAGATGGACCAATTTGAATGTCGCGCTTGTGGCTACACCTATGAACCGGTTAAAGGGGATAGCGCTGCCAGTATTACTGCAGGGACTGCCTTCGACGACTTGCCGGTGAAATGGCGATGCCCGGTTTGTGGAGCTTCGAGAAAACAATTTAGCAATATTGGTCCTAAGAACTCGCCTTCAGGGTTTAAAGAGAATTTGGGTTATGGGTTTGGGGTGAATACGCTCACCCCTGGCCAGAAGAATATTTTGATTTTCGGCGCGCTAGCAGCGGGGGTTCTCTTTTTCTTGAGCCTGTATGGTTTGCAGTAATCTTAATCCGGTTCTAGGCTGCTTGCGATGAGCGAGGTGGCGCTATGTGTTTGAATTTTGTGTTTGTTCTATAGGCAGTTGAGTTGATGCACGCTTTGGTTGTCCCCTTTAGAAAACTGATTGCGATCGCCGCGATCGCCCTCCTGACTGTTGGGTGTGGTAGCAATGCCTTTTTGGCTGATGTTGAGTCCAACCCTTGGCAGGTTGTGGACTTGAATACAGAGGCAACTTTCTCTGATATTGCCTTCACCAACGACAAGAACCATGGCTGGTTGGTGGGGAGCCGCAACGCTTTATTAGAGACGACCGATGGCGGCAATACTTGGGAGGCTCACCCACTGAACCTAGGAGACAAACGCTACACCTTTACCTCAGTTAGTTTTGCCGGAGACGAAGGCTGGATCACCGGACAACCCAGCCTTTTGCTGCATACCAAGGACGGCGGCGACACCTGGGAAAATGTGGCGCTGAGCGAGCAGCTGCCAGGTAATCCTTTTATGGTGACGGCCCTGGGACCTAAAGATGCCGAAATGGCCACGGATGTGGGCGCGATTTATCGCACCAAGGACGGTGGCGAGAATTGGAAAGCATTGGTGCTAGGGGCTGTGGGCGTGGTTAGAAACATGACCCGCAACGATGATGGGCGCTATGCGGCTGTTTCTTCACGGGGTAATTTTTATTCCACCTGGACGCCGGGCGAGTTAGATTGGCAACCTTACAATCGCCAAAACTCCCGCCGCCTGCAAAATATTGGCTTCGACAAAGAAGGGGGTCTCTGGCTGATTTCGCGGGGTGGGCAGCTCCAATTTTCCGAGACGGGTGAGGAAGAAGATTGGCAAGAGCCCATTAGCCCAGAATTTTCTAGCAGTTGGGGCTTACTTGACATGGCCTACCGCACCCCCGATGAACTTTGGGTCTCTGGCGGTGGCGGCAATTTGCTAACCAGCAAGGATGGTGGTGAAACCTGGTTTAAGGACAAAGCCGTAGGGGACGTGCCCTCTAATTTTTATCGCATCGTGTTTGTTTCCCCCGATCAAGGCTTTGTATTGGGGCAGCGGGGTTACCTACTCCGGTATGATGCAAAAACCGAGCTTTCGGCTTGAAGGTGATGATTGAGCGCTCTTCTAGGGCGCAGACTTGTTACGGCATTCAAGGTTCCGTATCATTGAACAATAGGATTTAACATTTGAACTCTAAGAGAGGTTGACATGGCAGGTACAACAGGTGAAAGACCCTTTGGCGATATTGTTACTAGTATTCGCTACTGGGTTATCCATAGCGTTACGATTCCGGCTCTGTTTATTGCCGGTTGGTTATTTGTGAGCACGGGTTTGGCGTACGACGCTTTTGGCACCCCCCGCCCCAATGACTACTACCAGAGCAATCAGGTCGAGCTACCGATCGTGTCTGATCGGTATGATGCTCGCCAGCAGATTCAAGACTTTTTGGCCGAGTAGTGGCCTAGATGATGGCGCGAGTCATCAATATTGGAAATGAAGTGGTGAAATCCAAATGACTAGTAATACCCCCAATGAGCCTACCGTTTATCCCATTTTTACCGTCCGTTGGCTGGCGGTTCATACCTTAGGGGTCCCTACGGTATTTTTCCTAGGGGCGATCGCGGCAATGCAATTTATTCAACGATAGGAGAACCCTGTGGATAGAAGTCCTAATCCTAATAAGCAACCGGTTGAGTTGAACCGCACTTCGCTGTTTCTGGGGTTGCTGCTGATTTTTGTACTGGGATTACTCTTTTCCAGTTACTTCTTTAACTAAGGAAGCTGGTAGCAGAGCACGAATACTCTGTGCCGATCTTGCACTGTGTTTAAAAGTTGGGTAGGAGGTCAAAGCATGTTTAAGAATGGACGAATTCCCCTGTGGCTGGTCGCAACTGTTGCTGGCACAGGGGTGTTGGTGGTTGTCGGCATCTTCTTTTACGGCTCTTATGTGGGTGTCGGCTCAGCCATCTAGGCTTAACCGGCATGTGTTGTCTGGCCGGTGGGCCAAGCGACTGAAATCCTTGTTTTTGACTCAACAGGGTGAGGCAACTTTACGGCCCCACCCTGTTTTTGTTTGAGGGCTCGTTTAAGGGCTCAAGTTAAGAAAGCGAATGTGAAGGTGCCTCAAGCCCCCCAAAAAACTGCTTCGGTCGATGAGATCCGCTCAGAAGCGCAGTGGGGTGGCAAAATGGGGCCTGTCGTGTCAGGCTGCAGCGATGGCAACGGAAATCACCATCAACTTACTCCAGGGTTCGGTTCGGTTTAGTTTCTCCCCTGAGGCGGCTCAAGATCTGAAGCAAGCCTTGATGGATTTAATGGTCAACCTTAAAGCCGCTGCCGCTCAGGGCAGCAGTGGCCCCCGCAAAGGGATGCCCTCGATGGAATATCAGTACACGGGAGAGGTGTTTTTGGAGGTGTTTTGCAACCCCAATATTTGGCCAAGCCCCTTTGCTGCCAAGTTACTGATTACGCTACGGGATGATCGCATTCGTCTCACCACTGAGGCCGAACTGACGCGCATTCTTGAAGATATCGTTTTATATCTAGAGACCCATTCTTGAGCGGAAAACCGGCCTGATCATCGCCAGGAGACACGCTACACTTTTAGGTGATTCAAGGCTGTGTTGCAAAATATTTCGACATGTGGCTTAGCCTTGAAGTGATTTTATCCAGGCCGGTACGGCAGAGTTGCGTTTTCCCATGAACCCAGACACCTTGAGCGAGACGATTCAAAAGGGCGTACGCGTCACCTTGGGCGCGACTGCTTCCATGCTAGATGCGCTGAAGGATCCCCAAGGATCTCAGGCGAAATTTGCTGAAATCGGCACCGATGTGGATCGTCTGACGGAAACCCTAGAGGCCCGAGGCGCAGAAACGGAGCAGGAAGCCCGGCAAATGGTAGATACGCTGATTGCGCAGATGCCGCCGATGCCTGCGAACCCGTTTGATCCGACTCCGGCTTCTGATGCGGTCGTAGATGCCCAGACCGTCCCCGTGACTGACGTGACCGTACAGCGCGATCTGGAAGCGTTAACGCTGGAGTTAGCCAGCTTGCGCCGGGAGATCGAGACCCTAAAGTCTCAGTAAGCAATTCGAGTCTACAAAACACCCAAACATTTGCGAACAGAAGATGACCTCTGAATCAAGGAGGAACGTTTTCTGTTCGCTGTTTATTTAAACCCTGCTCACACTGCTCATACAAGGTCTCCAGGCTGCTGTCGTTGTGGAGCACAGTATCGGCACGGGCTACTTTTTGGGTTAGGGGCCATTGGTTTTGAATGCGGGCGATCGCCTCATCCTCTGACAAGCGATCGCGGCTCATCAACCGCTGTTGTTGCACCGTTGCTGGGCAGGTCACTACCCAGATCTCGGTGACTTGCCCGGTGAGGTCCGCCTCGAAGAGCAGCGGAATTGCTTGCACCACAATTGGCGCATCCGTAAGCTCAGCCATCTGCTCGGCAAACCGACGCCGCACGAAGGGATGAATCTGCTGCTCTAGCCAGTGTTTTTCCGCTGGGTCCGTGAAAATGATTTGCCCAAGGGCGGGGCGATTGAGGGTGCCATCTCTATTCAAAAGGGTTGGGCCATACCGCTGAGCGATCGCCGTCAAAATATCGGTCCCTGGTGCAACCGCCTCGCGGGCGTAAACATCGGCATCTAAAATCGGCAGCCCATGGTGCTGGGCCAAATAGTCAGAAACGGTACTTTTGCCCGTGGCGATGCCGCCGGTTAAACCAATGATGCGCTGGCCCATTGGGTGATGGCCTGAGTCAGTCCTTCTAGGGTATATTCCTGAGCTTCAATATCGACCCGCCCGAACAGCTCACGGCAGGTTTCGGAGGTCTTGGGACCGATGGAGGCGATCATCACCGAGTCGAGTAAACGGCTCCAGTCTGTACCCAATCCTTGGTGGAATAGCTGGCAGCAGTGGCGCACGGTCTTGGAGCTGGCAAAGGTAATGACTTGAACGGCTCCGGCTTTGAGGGCAGCGATCGCCCTTGGATCGGGAGCAGCAGGACATCCCGACTCGGAGGCCGCTACTTCAGTGACGGTCGCCCCGGCAGCGGGCATCTCTTTCACTAGCACCTCCCGTCCCCCCCTTTCCACCCGAGGGAACAACAGCTTCAGCCCCGCCACTGACCCTGGGAAATCGGCCACAAGGGCATCGGCCACAAAATTTGGGGGGATAAAGTCTGGGTTGAGGCCCCGTTGCTGCAGTACTTTGGCCGTCTTTTTACCGACCACCGCTAGCTTGACGGTTTTTAAATCAGCGGGATTCCCCACCTGGTCAATGCGATTAAGGCAGTAGGTAACGGCATTGGCCGAGGTCAAAATCAGCCAGTCATAGCTGGGCAAATGGGAGATCGCCTGATCGAGAGGCTCCCAACTGGAGGGAGGGCGAATTTCGAGGGCAGGCATCTCAATCACGGTCGCCCCTTCAGCCTGGAGTAAATCCGTGAACTGACTGGATTGCCCTAGGGAACGGGTCACTAAAATCGTCTGTGTGGCGAGCGATCTCGGCATGAACCATGACAGTACTAAGCTGCCTTTAGTGTACGTTCTGCTAGCGCGACGGTTAAAGCTTTCAGCTATCTATCCCTCTTGAATAAAACAGTGCCCAGTCAACATCAGGGCAGGGCACTCAATTCCGTATTCGGCTGTCGATCTTGGCTTGAGTTAACAATGTATGATCAATCCTCAACATTGCCTGCTCAGCAAAGGTTGAATATTCAATGGTTATGCTCTTCTTCACCGCATTGTTCCTGGGCTTCATTTTTAATGCTGCTCCTGGAGCTGTTTTTGCAGAAACGATTCGTCAGGGGGTTCGAGGGGGATTTAAACCGGCATTAGCGGTTCAAATTGGCTCCCTTGTTGGAGATGCGCTCTGGGCCGTGCTGGGGCTGGCAGGCGTTGGTCTTCTCCTTCAGCTAGATTTTTTGCAACTTCCAGTGGGCATTGCAGGGGTGCTGTATTTGCTGTGGTTGGCATTGGATGCTTGGCAGGAAGCAAATCGGGAATTCATTGTTAGAGCGGATGACACCGCCGAGCAAAACCCCAAGGCGCTCCGCTCCGGTGTGTTGCTATCCATAACCAACCCCCAAAATGTAGCTTATTGGGCTGCTTTGGGCAGTGCAATGGGTGCAGTCGGTGTGACTGATGCGACCCCTATTCACTACTTAGTCTTCTTCACCGGCTTCATGGTGTCATCCGTTCTCTGGTCATTCATCTGTGCTGGGTTTGTCTCTCAAACATTTGGAAAAGCAGGTGCACGCTGGGCACGTCTAACGTATCGAGCTTGTGCAGTGGCCTTTTTGCTGCTGGCCCTGTCATCCTTGCGGAATCTTTGGAATTCACAGTTGGTTCCCCAAGATTCTGTTCAGCCCCCGGCAGTTTATAGCGAACCCTAATACCTGACCGCTTGAGCTTTACGACTCCTATCTTTGACAGGGGAGCTTAAAGGTACGGGGGAGCTAGAAACTGGAGTAACCCTAAGGTTGTTGCCCTTGAGTGCCAGGCGGTTTCTGCTTTGCCGCCCAATCCGAGTGCTTACGAATGTTGGGGTCAGCCTGAATCCGCTCAAAGGTGCTCAGTCCTTTGGCCAAAGTCATTTCGTCGTAATGGTCATGGATGCCGTTATGGCACAAACGGCAAATATGAATCCCCTGATTGAGTTCCGCTTTGGAATAGCGCTTTTTGAAATGAGTCCGACGATGGAGCTTTTTGGGAATCAAGTGGTGAAATGTCAACGGCACAAGTCGGCCACAGAGGGGACATTCACCGGTTCGATCAATCGCCACGGTGCGATTTCCAGAATGCTGCTCAATTACTGTAACGAGAGCGAACTGTTCAAGGGCGGGTAAACGCATCTCAACCAGAGATAGGCTAGGCTTTCTGACGTCGCTACAGCCAGATGTTCTGCATCTTCGCCACAGCCAGCACCAAAAGCCCAGCCAATAGCCCCCAAAAGGCTGAACCAATACCCAGGAGCGTCACCCCTGAGGCGGTGACCAAGAAAGTGATCAGGGCAGGCTCTCGCTCCTTTTCTTGGGCCAAGGCCGTGGCCAAACCGTTGCCAATGGTGCCGAGCAGAGCCAACCCAGCGATTGCCTGCACCAATTCCGAGGGTAGGGCGGTAAAAAAGGCGCTTACCGTCGCGCCGAATAGGCCAATGACGATATACAACACGCCCACCGTAATCCCAGCGATGTAGCGCCTGTCGGGGTTGTCATGGGCTTCGCGCCCCATGGAAATCGCCGCCGTAATCGCCGCCAGGTTGATGGCAAAAGCGCCAAAGGGGGCCAGCAACAGGGTGGCGGTGCCAGTCCAGCCAATCAGCGGAGAGCTGGGTACGGTATAGCCCGAGGCTTGAATAGTGGCCACCCCCGGCACATTTTGAGAGGCCATGGTGACGATGAACAGGGGCAAGGCCACCCCAACCAGGGCCGTGACCGTAAAGTGGGGCGCGGTGAAAATCGGCGTCGCCCACTGCAACTGCAGTGCCTCAAACTGCAGGAGGCCCTGGATGCCCGCCAGCAGCAGCCCCATGCCTAGGGCCGCAATCACGGCGTACCGAGGTTGCATGCGACGCATGGCAACGTATACCCCAAACATGGCAAACACCATCCCAAACTGGGTTTCCATGGCGGTGAAGACATTTAACCCAAACTGCAGCAGCACCCCAGCCAACATGCCAGCAGCGAGGGAGAGGGGCAGACGATGCATCAGACGTTCAAACCAGCCGGTAAAGCCAAAAACTGTAATCAGGGCAGCAGAGATCAGAAACGCGGCGATCGCCTCTGCCATCGTCACCCCAGCGGCAGCGGTAATCAGCATCGCCGCCCCAGGGGTAGACCAAGCGGTGATAATCGGCACCCGATAGCGCAGGGACAGGCCAATACTGGTGAGCCCCATGCCCCAACCCAAGGCCCATAGCCAGGAACCAATCTCAGCTTGGGAGGCGCCTAGCGCCTGGGCTGCTTGAAACACAATCACCGCAGCACTGGTAAAGCCCACCAAAATGGTGACACAACCGGCGATCAGGGCGGAAACCGAACAGTCTTTGGCTAAGGTCATCGTTCCAATCGAGTGCGAGGTCACCGCCTCTCACCCTATGGCCCCGAACGATCAGGCGTATTGGACAGAATTGCCCTTTTGATATTGACCAGGGGTGACGCCAAAGGTTTGTTTAAACACTCGATTGAGATGGCTCTGGTCGTAAAACCCTTGCTCAGCCGCAATCACGGCCAGGGGCTCGCCAGTTCGTAGGGCTTGTTTGACCTGCTTAAGCTGCCAGTGGCGTTGATAGTGATGGGGCGGGCAACCCACCTGCTGACGAAAGCTGCGAATCAAGTAGTAGGGGCTGAGATTAACCTGCTGCGCCAAGGTTTCGATAGAAATGTTCTGGGCATAGTGGGCCTCTAAGTAGGTTCGTGCCTGTTGAATGGCCTTGGACTCGGGTTTAAGGGGTTTGAGGGCAACGGGGCGCTCTGCGTAGTGCCGGAACAAATGCGAGAGCAGATCGAGCAACAGCGACTGCTGCCGCAGCAAGCCGTTGGGGGTATTAAGGGCGTCGAAGAGTTGGTGAAACAGGGGGGTGAGGTCGGGTGCCCAGGTGACGGGCTCGACAAAGTAGGGCAGCTCCGCTCTCGGCCATTCCAACTGGGCCAGTACTTGCTCGACCAAGGACAAATCAATGTAGAGGTTGCGAAAGGTCCAGCCCTCAGCCGAGGCCACTTGCCCCGTGTGCATATCGCCGGGGTTGATCAGCTTAAAGCTACCGGGATAGTGAACTTGGTTTTCGCCGCGATGTTGACTGCAGCCCCGGCCCGCTTCGTTGAGGCCGATGGTATAGCTCTCGTGGAAATGCTTGTTGAAGCGATGGTGAAAGAGTTGAGCCTGGAACAGCTCAAGCCCTGGCAGATCCGCTTGCCACAGCCGCGCTGAGTCTGTTGGGGTTTTGACCATAAACCTGCTCTTTTGCAGAACTTCTAATAGGCTCGGTTACACGGCCTGCCTAGCCAGCCACAAGGCCGTGAATGGTCTTGGCGCTTTCACTCGCTTCCACAAAAAAGCGGCATAGGCTTGTCGGCGTCGTTCGAGCTGCTGAGGAGAAGCACCCGCATCCAGCAGCGGTTGCAGAAAACAATCTGGAACCTGCGCCACGATAGTTTGGAGCAATTCTAGGGAGAGTCTTGCGGCCAGCACGTCGTCCCAAGCGGCAAAGTTCTGAGCTTTCTTCCAAAAAATATGGCTATTCATCCGATAGCTCTGGCTACGGGGAGATGCTTCTGAAACTTTGGACCAATCATATTGAAAGGGCAGCGCCGCACCATGATCAATCACCCAAAACCTATCTTGCCAAATCATCAAGTTCGGGTTCTGAAGGGTGCGATCTACGTTCATCACCAGCGTGTCTAGCCAAAGCACCTGGGCGGCAAAGTTTAGATCAATAGTCTCAATCTGATCCGGGCGAATATCCTTTGCCCCTTGCAAATACTGGAAGCCTAAATTGATGCCTTGGCTGGCATTGAGTAGATCCAAGAGTTCATCCTCATGGTCGTCCCGCTTCAAGGTTTGATCGATTGAAATCAAGGCTCGACAGGGCACCCAGAGTCCTAGAGCTTCTGCGATCGCACACGACTTGGCAAACTTCAGTGAGAGGAAAATAAATAAGGAGTTGAGTTGTGTATTTCAGATAGGCATCATCACCTCCACGACTTGCTCAACCGATTGGCCTTGCTCAAAGAGAGCATTAGCCAACTGCAACATTGCCA
>JBHJIP010000263.1:0-13557 GCA_050043365.1 Leptolyngbyaceae cyanobacterium | reverse complement strand
GTTCATTGCACTGAACCTTTTGGCGCATTCAGTACAGAGTTATACCCTAGGCTCGAAGCTCCATATCCTGACCCTAAGCTGACTCCCAACCGGACACCCATACCCCCGAAACCGGACAACCGGACATCAATCACTTTCCTGGCTTGACAATGGCCTATTTAAAGGCCCAGGACAGCACCCAAGGCTTACACACCGCCAAGGCGATCGCTAAAACCTGCAAGGTTGACGAAAGCACCATTAGAAACCGGTGGCATCAAAAAGTGGTGCAGGTGATTGGCAGCGATCACACCAAAGTGGGCGGCAAATACACCGACCTAGCTGAGAGTCTGTTTAGAGACTATGCCGAGCGCTGCAATCAGGGCGACATGCCCTCAGAATGCTGGCTGATCGACTATACAGAGCAGTTTGCAGATATCCGACAGCCAGAGGCCCCAGCCCCAGCCACTCCCCAGGATGTACCGATCGTCACCACGACCGTGGTGCCCGAGCAAGCCGCCTCAGCGCTGGCGATCAACAACACCACCATGGGGGCTTTAGATGGCTACATGGAGCGCATGGCCAGCACCATTGCCGACCTCACCCAACGGCAAGGGGACACCATCCAAGGCATAGCCGAAGCGGAGCAGGCCCAATTCATGCAGGAAGTCGAGGCCGCAATGCTGCAAGGCCAGAAAGAAGGGGTAATCCTCCATGCGGCCAAACAACAGGCCCGCAATGCCACCATGCAGCACCTGAACCAACAGGCGATCGAGGCTAAAACCCGCTTGGGGGAGTGATGAGAAGAATTGCTATCGGCTTAGCGATCGGGTTGATGGGTTGCACTGAGCCACCCGCTGACTCACTTTGGCCAGACCCAGAAGAAACCGCTGCCCAGCAGAGTGATGCGGTGGTCTATGGCGGTTCTGGGCACCTGGACGCATCGCAAGAAGCCACCCTCAAAGGGTTGGCTTGGCCTCAGACCTACGGTGATATGAAAGGCACTTTTGGCCTGCCGAATCAACGGACTGAGGAAGCCGATATCTACAAGCTCGAAAGTGGCGCTGAAATCAGGGGCATTTACGAGGGAACCGAGGCCACAGGCTTCGAGGTTCCGTAAATCAGGTGGATGTGGGGGGCAAGTTTGGCGACCGACCCCCACACCGCCCCTAATGCACATCAGAGGTTCATTCATTATGGGCATTCGTTCATGGCTTGGTCTAGATGATGACGATGGCGATCGCAGTTTGATAGAAGTTGGCAACGATAGCGGTGATCACATTGTCATTGAGGTTCCAACTGAAAAATCATGGCAGACAATCCGAGCCTTGAGAAAGGCAGGGGTCGAGCGTGATGGCACTCAGGATCCTAAGCCACTTAGGAGAGTTAGAGATGAAGTAGACAATCGAGATCCTAATCAGCACCGATACTCTTCTGGGCGGGTTGTGGATGAGCGCGAAGACGATGAAGATACCCATGATGCTGAGCCAGAGCGCTGGTGGGGCGGTTTTTGGTAAACCTCAAAGTCTGTACAATTAGAACACCCGTACTCTCCTCATCCTTGCAACTGCCATGTATACCCGCATCAACCATCCCGAAAATCTAGAAGTTGCCTACGAATATGACTCCGGTTATGAGCTTCTAGAGTTAGATGAGCTGGACAAACTAGCTGGACAAAGAAAAATCGCCATTTGTGGGGAGTCTACTGGAGCCCTAGATGACTGCTCCTATGTGTATGTAGACTCTGACTATGAAGGTGATCTGTCGATGGCGCAACGCGAACTCTATGAGCTGTTGCTAACCTTCCAAACAGCATCGCTCTACACCGTCACAACCGTGGGCAAACTCGCTCAAGAGCTGGGCTTGAAAAACCCTTACGCCTGTATTCAGCGCTTTGAGAACTTGCAGTCCCTGGGAGCCATCTCGGGCCTGAAGTGGCACTAAGTTTCGGCTAGACGGTTAGAGTCGTTCAGGCCCCTGATGCAATGCACCGGGGGCCTTTTTATGTCCAAGGCTCATCTGGCCCAGCCTTTCATAGCGGGTTCGTCCGATCTCTGTCAGTCCGCAATTCAATGCGGTTGAGCTGATTGTCGATATGGTCAAAGCGCTCATCTATCTCCTTGATCAGCACCTTCAGGTTTTCTGACATCTGGCTGTAGTTGTTTTTCAGATGATTAAAGTCCCGCTTCTTCTCCACGGCTTCAGCTACCTTGACCCGATACCAGCCCAAGCCCCCAACAATCGCCGTTATCAGGCTGACAAACCCCAGGGCCACCCCTAAGAAAAACTCAACATGACTCATCGCCGCACAACCTCCGCAAAATCGCCTTTATCCAGTACCTGCACCCCTCTGTAGACAATCACCGCAGTCGGCACCGTCAGCGCCTGCGACTCATCCAACTGGAACCCCCTACAGGCCAACTCATCAGCCAGGTACCCCAGAAAGCTTTGATAGCCCGCCTCACGGCTAAAAATCCCCCATCGTCGCTGCCCCCTGGGCCTTGCCTGCCAATGCACCAAAGCATAATCTGCTGACAGCTCCAACGCCTTAACCAAAGGCTCAAAATCAACAATCAACCGCCCCAAATCCTGCTTATAGAAAATCGAATAACGATAATCAGACAGCCTTTTAATCTGTTGTTCCAGCATTATCCCAACTTCCATATAAAGCCTTGAGCCACCGAAATAGATAAGCCTGCTAAAGCACTATCAGCACGATTAAAAGTCTCACCACTGGCCACCTCTACGTTGAACTGCAGCCCCAAACTAATACCGCTATTTAGCTCTATCTTTTTCTCAATAACAGCTAAAACTGAATTGTAAGCAGCCACATTAGAAAAAACCCCTACTGCTGCCATTGTTACGCCATCTGATATATTTTGTAGGCGCATTCGTGCTTTATTCGACACCGCAAATCGAGAGAAAAACCGCACCATATAAAGCCCTGCCCCTAGAGAAAAAGAGCCGTCAGCATTGAGGCTTACCCCCCCTCCCTGGCTGTTAAAGGGGATTAGCCCCCAAGTATTTGCAGAACCCACCCCCGCATTTTGAGAGGGGTCTATCAGGTAATCCAAAGTCAGCAGTTGACCATAAACAAAGTCCTTCTGCTTAATGCGCCTTGTTTGTTCACTCCCATTAACAAGCAACAGCTCATCATCTTGACTAGGAGCCGTCACAAACGGAATTTGATTCCAAAGTAGTTCACTCATGGGCTTGGGAGTAACAGTTGTGTGCCGCCAATAATCAACGGCACTGGATTACCTGTAATCAAAAAGGTGAGCACAGCTGGCAACAAAACTGAGATAATTTGAATCGCATTGATGAGATTATTTAAAGCGTCAATGGCATCCAAAATATCCCTAAGAGAAATGCCGCTATTCTCCGTAGAAGAAACTGCGTAAACCTCCAAATCAATCGCGTAAGACGTTGCTAAACAGAGCTGCATGTTTAGCTCACTGCGACTCAACTCAAAGGGGATCCGCACGATTAAAGACGTGTCAAATACCTCAATCGGTAGGGCAATTTCCCGCTGCCCGTAGCCAGTGGTAATCGGAATCCCCCCAATCACTTGGGTGCCGACCACATCCACCAGCAGCGCCCCAGCCACCTCATAGCCATCCCCTGCAGGCAGATTTGGAGCCGTGAAAAACAGAAAGTCAGCATTGCTAAACGTGGCCGTCTGGTCAATCTGACTGGGGTCTGTGGCCCCGTTAAAGATTTGGGTGACTGTGGCCGTCATTGCAGATAAGGGCTCACCGATTGCTGATGGGTTTCTCCCTGGTAACGAATAGCGATCGCTGCCGTTGCGGCTACCTCTACGCCATGGGCCTTGAGATTGGGATCTGTAGGCCGATAGGGGGATAGGGCCTGATATTCAGAGACGCCGGTTATAGTGGCCGGATTGACCAACTGAGCAAAGAACCGGCGCGGGATGAACGGTCTAGCCCTGGGAGCTGGGCAACTGTCATTGACCACACGAGCCTGTAGTAGCGGCGTTATAGGCGTTTCAGCGATGCCGTTCTGAGCTTTGTAAACCCGTTGCCGGATGATGGTCTGCCGGGGGGTAAAGTCCAAGTCATATAAGACTTTCAGGTCTGCATAACGCCGGGTGAAACTACGGCTGATTGGCATAGTGGTCTGTCCAAAAGCAATCGACCCTTTCCCCCTCTAGCTCTGTCACCAGTACCTCAGGGATAGCAATCAGCTCTGTGAAGAACTGATTAAACTCAGCCGTGCCACCCGGCCAGGGGATAGGGATGTGTAGCCATGCGTCAGGGGCGTAATACGCCTTGGCATAGCGCAGCGTCTCAGGAATCGAACAGCCAAAGCTCCCAGGGGCACCAATAACGGCGGCTAAGGACGCAGGAATAAAGGTCTGGTCGAAGTCCGCCTGAGTGGTAGATCTAACCCCATCCACCACGGCATAGATGGGGAGCTGTACCAGAGCATGGGAGACCCCAAAGTCATTGGTATATGGCCCCCCATAGCTGGCCATTAGACCAATAGGTGAGCATTACGCGCTGATTCGCCTCGATAGCGCACACACAAACCGACCCCGTAGAGGGTTTGAGCACAATCGACCACATCCCCGCCAAAGGTTTGAGGCTTGGTCAAGCGTGAAATGGTTCCACCGTTATCGTTACGAGCATCAACAGTGAGCTTGCGCGGTTGAATGCCTGCCGTAGGCGAACAGGGAGCCGTGCCAATCACTGGGTTCTCCAGACAAGAAAACACCGCCACGTAGATGGCTGCTGGCTCTGCTTCCATCTTGAATCTGACATTAGTAGGCCCAATCAGGTCACTTGTGTAGTCTGCCGAGCCAGTAATGATGGTTGTGGGTCCGTCTGGGATGTTGTACTCGGTGTTATTGCCCCCAGCCGCGCCTACCAGCGCAGGGGGAATAAACCGCCATCGCTCACCCTCTAAATGGGCGCAGGCAAAGCCGGGAATCGTACGAAATGCCGCCATGGCGGTGGCGATGTTGGCTGGGTTAGCCACTGGAAACCGAATGGAAGATCCATCGGTCAAATCAACCTTGATAGCGCGGGGCGTGAACAGGCCTCCGCCTGCACTGCAGACATTGTTTGCCGCCACAGGGAAGCCACTGTGAGCAATTAGCATGTCCTCACGCATCTTGAACCGCAGGTTATTTACCGCAGTCCCTAAATCAGTCGTATAAACGGGGATTTCTCCCACAGCAATATTTGGCATCGTCTTAGCTGGTTACTCTCAAAAGGTTGGGTAAGGGGTTAACGTCAGGCGATGCCTAGGCCGTAACGTGGTTGACATCAAAGGTTTGAGCGCTCTGATCGAGCAACAGTTGCACCGTCAACCCGTAGCTGATGGTGAACAGGACCAAGAGCGGTAAATCAGCCGCTACTAAGCCACTGGTGGGATTAGGGGCGGCGGTAAGCGCAGCGGGGGGCGTGATGTTGATGGGGTTCCCCCGTGAGATTGCCACCACTGCAGAGGCTTCAGAAGCGCTGCGCAGGGTGGTTTCTACGGCCATGTAGTTCAACAGCGCCGCAATCCAAGCGCGGTTATCTTCACCGGCCCCGATGTTCAGGTCAGCATAGGCCGCGCCGTAACCTGCAACTGCCGATCCACTGATGACGATGCCCGCGCCGGGGGTGTTGACATCAGCGGCAATTTTGACAGCGTTGGGGAAGATGTCCACCAGGCCAAACTTGCCGATATCCTGGTTATCACCTCCAGTAGGGACCGGAATCGGGCCAACAGTGCTATCACTCAAATCCACCACATAGGTGGCGGTGAAGGTAAAGCCCTGATTAATCAGGTCGGGGCCAGCGCTGATCGGATTAGCCTTGGAGACGGACCAACCGAGCTTATCGAAAGCGGCGGGGCTGAGGGTGTCGTAAAGGGTGTTGGCCAGGGCAAGAACGGCTTTACCCTCTGTGTCAACAGCGGCGGCGGCGAGTTCTGTGCCATCAAGGCCGGAGAGGTCGCCAACGGGAATAAAGACGCCAGTTTCAATCGCCTGACCAACGCCGTCAAAGTACTCAAGCTCAAAAGCCATGGGGCCTTCCTCATGATTGCAAGTTCAGCTCAATCATGGCCCCTTAGTGTATTCAGTACACTTAAAAGGATTGGGTCGTTACTTACATCCGACCTCGTTACAGTTGATGCCAACCCCCGCACTAAGATACAGCCGCTACTGTGAGGGCTGCGACGCGACCGATCCACCGGTCCTAATTCCTTGGCAGCGCTTCAAGGCCCAGTACTTCATGGCTGAATCTGAGCTGAGGAAACTTTTGCGACGGCGGGTGCTGGTGGCCAAGAAGTTTAAGCGGGTTAACTTTATTGCGGTCAACCCTCAAATCGCGGCAATGGGCCTGACTCTAGAGGATTTCCGCTAATCACACCCATCCCTAGGGGGTGCGTAGCACTTGACGGACCCAATCACGGGACGGCCTGAGCTATTGTCGATGTCTGAAACTATTGCTCGCACGGCTCTAACGTTTCGCACGGCCAGCCCAGCCCCGAGCCCATCCGGCTTGATTCGCTGTGTAATGGTGCGTTTGCCCGGTGTGGCTTGACTCAAGCCGATCACCACATCCAGAAACCCGATTGCCTCATTCTCATCGGCAAAATAGCCGCCTGTCCACAGACGGCTATTAGCCCAGTATTGACGGGCACACCAGCGCACTGAGGCGTCAGCATCAACGACGGTTCTGAACAACCCTTCAAAGTGTTCGCACCAATCTAAACCCCCAATGGGATGGGGTAAATGAATACTCCAGCGGCTACCACTAGAGGAGGGGTAGTTTTGGCCAAATTTAATCACCAGTTGAGTGGGGACTTGCAGCTCGTTCAGGGGTTCGGCTGGCAGTAGGATAACGGCGTTGCAACTGGGGTCTTGCTGTTCACCGGGGTCTTCTGGCAGCTCCTCTTGACAAAGGATTTCGCCAAGCCTTTCTACTTGCTTAGAGACTGCCTCAAGTTGAGCGCTCAGGCCATGGAGGCCGCGCCCTTCCCATTGCAGTTGCTCGGGTTCACCTGAGTCGGCGGGAAAAAATGATCTAAAGAAGTCATTCAGGGCGATCGCTAAAACTTCACCGACAATCTGCAGCAGGATGGTAGCGGCGATGCCTTGTAGGCCACTCCTCCCCAGAACGGCAATCAGCACATCAACGATTTGCCCAGAAATGAGACCCACTACCACTTCAAAAAAGATGTTGATTTCTTCTTCATCGGGTTCGGTGCATTCGGGCAATACCACTTCACCATTCAAAAGCTGGCAGTTGTCGGTGGCCATGGCGGCCAATGCATAGCCGATCGCGCTGCCGAAGCCATCCAGAGAATCATAGGGATAGCTGGTGCTACCCCCATCACAGCGGGGGATGGTAATGGTGCCGTCCATATCAATGTCCTCTACGGGGTCGCTAGGGGGTTCTGGTGCGGGTGGCACTGGCGGAACGTCTGGAGGGCCACCTGTGGGGGGTTCTGGCAGGGGTGGCGGCGATGGGATCGGCGGCAGCTCTGGACAGAGGCAAACTCCTGGGGGGCAGGGGTCGCCATTATCGCCAGTAGGGCCGGGGATTGGGATGAAAATTGGCAACTCAACCTCCCAGGGATAATTAATAGGTGGGCTTGGGGGTGGGGGTGGCTCTTCTCTATTGCCGCAGTCATCGGGCAAGCCGTCTTTTCGAGCAATTTGAAAGTTTCTGATGCGATAGGCAGGGCCGCAAGATGCTCTATAGGGGCGGCTGCTATCCCCAGCCAAATTAATGTAAAAGTTCTGTTGCTCTCCATCTGCGTTGTGGGCTCTAAAGGGGATTTGCTGCAGTGCATCGGTGCCTGCAGGGCCACCAGGCAGTGGGGTCGGGCTATCTGTTGGCGGGCTTAGGAATGGGCCATATATCTCTCTGGGTTGCCCATTCTTAGTGGTCCAGGGTAACCCCTGTTTCCAAGTACTCCATGGGCCACAGCCAAATTGGTTCGATTGACGGTTGGAGATTTCGTATGAGACCACATATTCGATGCCGACGCATTGCCCGCCCTCTACGATTGAGGCGGGGATACATTCGCAGTAACTAGACCAATAGGAATAAACAATTCGCTCGATTATGGCTTTTTGCCTAGGCCGCATCCCTGAACTTGCTTCCCCCGCAATCGCTTCCCAGTCCCTTCGGCAGGCGTCGAATGGGTCAGACAAATAATGAAGAAAACTAGGGTCTAAATCTAACGATTCTTCAGTCCACTCGGCCAAGTCATTGGTTCTAATTCGACTCCTTTCCTCGTCTGTTAGTTGACCTATGATGTCTCGCCAGCCACTGGGGTTAAATTGAGACTGCCTGATTATTAAATCAGGGGGATACCCTCCTGAATCAGTAATTGACCTCTTGATTCTTGAGCCGTTTTCACACATTAGAAATCGTCTGGGTCTACCTGATTAATGCTTTGAGGTATGTACAGGCTCGTGAAATAGTTGTGTCTAACATAGGTTTGAGAGCCACCGGTATATAAATCTTGGCCTGCTATGCCTATTGCAATTTGTTGGTTCGGCTCATTCAGGGAAAAATTGTTTGAAGTCAATTCCACTGCCGACTGCAAAAGAATTGCTACATAAATCGATTCAGCAGTATTTGCTGCGCTTGGGGTCAAACCATAATTGGCGAGGTCTGTCTTGGATATGGTTATAGAGTTAGCATCTTGAGTAGCGTTAGGGCCGAAGACATCAGCCAAGGTTGGTTCCGACATGAAAAAAAATCTCCTGTTTTTTGTAATCCTAGCCCTGACAGCAGTAGTAGGCTGGAAAATTATTGGCTCTAAGGCCATAGATGAGTCGGTCCAGGTTGAAGGCAACTTCATCTATTTAGATCCAGTTTCAACGACTGAATTCAACTTAGTTTGCCAAGGGCTAACCGACGATGGTTTTGTCTCTAGAGAATTTAATGTCTGCAGCGATGATCCAGACGCGATCACAACACAACCAGTTACCAAGGTTCTAGAAACGTGCGAGTTAGTGACACCAGAGACGGGGAAGTGCTCCGAGCCAAATTGGGTGCTTGAAACCGCACTCAAAGAGATTCGATAATCCTGGCATCTTTTGAGTGCAATTCGTGTGCAAACTTATCCCTTTGCGTGGGGTTCAATACGCTGCAATTGTGGGGGTAAAATACACCCTTTTGAGTGCAGTTTGAGTGCAAAAAAGTAGGAGCAGACCTTAAACCCTTGAAACACAAGAGTTGTCAGCAACTTTGACATCGTGGGGGTCACTGGTTCGAGTCCAGTTACGTCCATTTCATGGTGTACGGTGGCAATCATTTTTCAGCGCACTTATACCTAGAGCAGCTTAGCCACGAGATGCTGCTCAATGCTGCCAGCGTAACGTTCATCCCTGGGATGGGGGCGGTTTTGCGATCGCGGCAGCCAGTATCAGTCAGTAGTTTTCTATGGCAGTGATGCGCAACAAGAAGCAGCGATCGCGACTAAGCAGACCCTGGAAGACACTCAGCAGTTTGACCGCCCGATTGTGACGCCTATCGTCCCAACAGAGACCTTTTATCCTGCTGAGGACTATCACCAGAACTATTACCAGACCCACTCAGCCCGCTATCGCATCTATCGGTTTAGGTGCGGTCGCGATCAGCGTTTGGCAAAGCTTTGGGGCAGTTCCTCAGAAGATTAAGGTTGTTTAGTTGATAGGAGCTGGCTAGGCTTCATACTCATCCACACCTGTTTACGCTGCTCATCAGTGAGTGCAAGGATTACAGCTTCAATTTCCGAGCCGATGGGGGGATAAAGATCAGGTCTCATTGAACCTGTGTCTAAAAAGTCGGTGATTTGTACCAACCCTACTGCAACAGGATCTCCGATATCTACAAATATGCCGAAAGGCTTGTGGGCTGTAACGATGCCCCTGACACGGCTACCAATTTTTAGGCGATGTTTTGCTGCTTCCCATGCTGTTGCCTCTAATTAAAGGCTCAATCAGCGTAATCAATTCAGGAATATCTCGTCTGACAACATCCCAAACTTCCTCAATCCCGACCTCATCGTACTGGTGCGCCAAAATATTTCTCATGCCAATAATATCTTTCCAAGGAATGTCAGGGTGCTGGGCTTGAAATTCCCGAGATAAACGATTTGCGGCCTTACCAACTACGATGATTTCATAGAGAACAGCAGCCTGAGTGCGACGATCTGTGCTCAAGGATTCCAGACTCATTCCTGCGGTGAAAGTCACAATATCCTGAGCCGCATTCCACATATCCTGGATTGCTTGGTGATCACGCGACATAAATGACTTGAGCCGAACACAAAATTTCCTTCCGTCGCATTGAATTGCGACTTGCCTGAATTGATTTCTTGACTACGACATCGACTTCCCGGCCACAGAGATCCTCAAGCTCATGCTTAATTTGGGCTTTAGTTACGAGCCCTTTTCTGGCTTCGGGGGCATAGGAAATCAGCAGATCAATATCGCTGTCAGAACGAAAGTCACTGCGAAGCACTGAGCCAAAGAGAGCAACTTCCACAATTTGCCACCGCTGACAGAAGTTAGAGATTTGCTCGGGTGATAAGCCTAATCGTTTTACTAGGGCTGGGTGCAAATGCATTGGGTACATTTTGCCGTAGCGATGTCTGATGCCACCATAACCAATCCTGAGTTGTTGTTGAAATCCCTAGCGCATTTCAGGTGATGTTGAGGCCTGTGACTGAATCAACCGCTGCACGGCCATGACTGCCCGATTCAGTTCCGGTCCTTTCCGCTGCGGGTTGCTGAGGTAGGCTTGCTGTTCTTGCTCCAGCATCAGCACATCTTGGGCCACCAAACCATCCAGCATTTTTTGGGCGGCCCCAAACAGGCTGTTCTTAATCCAGCGTCGGAAGGCCACGGGCAGTTTGTGGAGCCGGTGGAAGGCCTGCAAAGAGGTGAAGTGGATTAAAAAGGCGCGGGTGTGGGTGGGGCTGACGGGGCAGAATAGGCAGCAAATTTTGAAGTCTTGCCCTAGGGTCGAGACCCAATTGGGATAGGGATAGCTGACGTAGAGATCTTCGGGATGGAGCTGTCGCAGAGCCGGGAAAAACAGTTGGGAGACCGACCAAATCTTGTCGATGCGGTAATAGCTCTCGGCGTTGTAATGGACATCCACACAGCTCGGAGACTCGCTCAGATCGGCCAGTACCGGGTTGGCCCAAGCCTGCAAATCAT
The DNA here is from genome assembly GCA_050043365.1 of Leptolyngbyaceae cyanobacterium. Lineage (GTDB taxonomy): Bacteria > Cyanobacteriota > Cyanobacteriia > Phormidesmidales > Phormidesmidaceae > PCC-6406. The sequence continues at coordinate 2,402 of JBHJIP010000263.1, read as the reverse complement.
CATGGAGTCGCCCGTGGTACATGTCCATCAGGTTCTCGATCAAAAAGGAATAGTGAGCCTCTACATCAATGATTGAGACCGTAGCGATGTAGTTGAGGTGCTCCCACTCAGGTAGATCCAGTGGCTCCACGCCTTCAGCGACCAGACGCTCCGGGTCCCCTGGAAACACCCAAATAAAGCCCTGCTGTTCCCGCACCGGGTAGCGGCGAATGGTGCAGGTGGGCAGCTTTTGCTTTTCGCCCAGGTAAGGCACGTGGCTGCATTGCCCCTCAGGGTTAAACCGCCAACCGTGATAGATGCATTCCAGCTCGCCATCCACCACCTCCCCATGGCTGAGTAAGACCTGGCGGTGGGGGCAGCGATCTTCTAAGGCTTGAATGGCACCGTCCTGATCACGAAACAGCACAATCGCCTGTTTCCAGAGAGTGACCCCCACAGATTGGTCAGTGACCTCCGTAGAGCGGGCAACGGCGTACCAATGGTTGGGGTTAATGGGCGATCGCCGCAGCTCAGCCAGATCGGGGGCTGTTTGAGGCATTCGAGGCGCTTGGGTGGGGGGAGTCGCAACCATAGCAGGGGGCTGAATGGATTAATGCTGACAATAAAGGGGCAAACGGGAGGTCGCCTTAGACTTTTAGGATTCCTTCTGGATTGACGGAGTATAGGAGCCGCCGTTGCGCACCTTCCTGTTTCAAGATGCTGTTGGCGGCCAGCAGTCCACTACTAATGGCGCGCTCCATTAGGCCACAGGGGAAAGGCATTTTCACCCAGTCGCCAGCAAACATCAGGTTGCTGGTGGCGGTGGTGGTGCTGGGGCGATCGCTAAAGCTCCCTGGCGGGAATCCGGCAAAGTTTTTCTGATTCACCAGTTGCTTGTGCAGCATGGTGGCTTCTCGTAATTCTGGCACTACCTCATAGAGTTCTGACTCGAAGGTGGCCAGTACAGCCTCTTGGGTGGGGAACTCCTTTTCTTTGTAGCAGTAGGCGTGCAGTTCAACGACGCTACCGCCAGTGCGCTCGGCCCAGGCAATATAGTCTTCTTGAATGCGGTGATAAAGGGTGATGCTGTCGGTGAGGCGATACCCGGAGAGGGAGGCAAACAAGCTGTGCTCCCAATCAAAGTCGCGGTCAAACCAGAACCGCGCCACCGCAAAAGGATCGGCCACCTGCAGCTTATTGACTTGGGAAGCAGTTTGAGACTCGACATCCCCTTCTGAAAGGGAGAACAAATGCTTGATGCCGGGAATATCCGCCGCCAAGACGTAGTAGTCGGCTTCTAAGGTTTCAGCTACGACGCTGTGATCGGCGTCTACCATCGCCACCAATTGCACCTGGTCATCCTGGCGATCCAACAGGCGATAGCGGGTCAAGTCTTCGCGGGCGGGGCCACCCATGACCTTGCCGGTCTCGTCATAGACTGCGCCGTGGCAGGGGCAGGCAAAGCCGATGTCAGTCGTCTCGACGGTGCGACTCACGGTACAGCCCTGGTGGGTGCAGCTCAGGGATAAGGCTTCCTCAGCGCCCACCGGCAAACTAAAGACGAGATCGCCCGCTCCGAAATACTCCACCTGATCGGTGCTGAGCAGCGGGTTGCGCTCCACCCAGAATGGGATTGGGTTAGCCTCAACATTGCCCTGCTGGTAGGTCACCTGGGTAATCTTTTGATCTTGCCAAGTAATCTGGCTAACGTTTGCCCCAGTCAGGACTTGGCCCCCCTGGGCCTTGATCGCTGCCACCATCGGGTCCACTAAGCTGCGGCCCATATCTTGACAGGTGCCGTTAAAGGCTAGCCCCTCTGGATTGCCAAAGAAGTAGAAGTGGAAGAACTGCATCAGTTCCCCGGCACTTAAGGCATCGGGAGCATTCAGGCTAGATTTGGCAAAGGGTAGAAAGTACAGGTCGTAGAGCCCTTTCGGGAAGTCTGTTTCGACCCATTCCGCGACGGAAATGTTGTCGAGGCGCTCAAAACTCTGAGGATTACGGAAACCGGTAATTTCTCGAAAGACCTCTAGATGCTTGAGCTTAGTGAGATTGATCCCCCACCTTAGTCGGTTGGGTGAGGAGATCGCCAAATCCACAATGTTCCAAGGAAAGGCGGAATGGCTGGGTCGGAAAACCTCGGGCTTGTACCCTTCTTTATAAACTAGGGAGTAGTAGTCGAGGGATTTGAAGTTCTGGCGAATATTCAGCTCTTCCACCAGGTTGAAGAGGTTGTAGTACTGGGGAAAGAAGCCATGAAACCCATGCTCCATCATCAGTTGGTCGTCCCCCACCTGAATCGGCCAACTGGCCACCATAACCCCCAGGTGGGGCGGTCGCTCCCATAAGGTGACCGCGCCCCCGCGCGGACGAAACAAGTAGGCAGGGGCCAACCCGGGCACCGCCCCAGCCACGCCAACGGC
>JBHJIP010000262.1:0-24282 GCA_050043365.1 Leptolyngbyaceae cyanobacterium | reverse complement strand
GGTGTCGACGGCTCAATGTTGATTATGAGCGCTTACCTGAATCCTCTGAAGCACTCATCTACATCGCCATGATCCGTGTCATGTTACGCAGGTTAGCGTGACGATTTAGACGCTCTACGTGTTTCCAAATATCCTCTTACTGGGGTCATCTTGAGAATTCATTTAACCAAAGCCAACTGTTCTTGGCTCTCAAGCGTCTCATCCTCAAAACCCTTTCCCCAAGTCGTTCTCAGCTTGAAAAGACTCTCGAAAAGCACGTTAAAACAGGGAAAGCGTTGTTTCAACAACTGCTGCGAATCGAGTGTAGGAAAAATCAATGGCTATTTTCCAATTATTTGCTATTGATACGTATTCTCATTTGCTGTTACTATGATTTTGGGTATAAAAAAAGAAGCTCTGGTTGTGCAGAGCCTCTTTTTATGGAATTTGGCACAGGTTTAAGGAGGTATCCCTCAGAAGACTAGAGATAGCCCTAAGCAACAACGAGCGTGTCGGGTGCTAGAAAATGGTCGAGGTGATAAGCCCGTTCCTCGGTCTTAAGCAAAATTGTTTCGTAGAGGTAGCGGGTGGCGCGATCGCCCAGGCTCTCTGCCTGAGACGCGTTGCGACGTAAGACTTGCAATATGGCTTGTTCGGCATGCAGGTTATGCATCACCATCGTGCGGCTGTTGAAAGCGCCGTCTTCCTCTGGCGTAAAGCAACAAAGCTCTGCCAGTTTTCCGAAGCTGGCCGCAGGTACGCCACCCAAGCCGTTGAGGCGCTCACCCAAGTCATGTACATGTCCTTTGACGTCGTCATAGGACTCCTCAAAGAATTGGTGGAGAGAGTAAAACTCCGCACCTTCAACCACGAAGTGATGCTTTTGATACTGCAAGTACAGGGCCTGAAGACTCGCCAAAGCAATATTTAAGCCTTCACAGATCGGTTCAGTTGTATTTTTTTCTAAGCCAATGACATTGTCAGCCACTTGCCCAAATGTCATCACAAGCGTAGATGTAGTCGCCATGAAAACTCCCCTTTTAAATCATTGGTTTCTCAGACTGCAAATCTAACCAGATAAATTTTGAACCCAGGGGTTGCTTTGAACAGATAGCCCTCGGTCCTAGCTTGTCTTCGACAGATTGCAAACAAGGTTGATTATAGCTTATTGAAAGCGCCAATCTTCTTTCTGGGCAACGGTTTCAGCGATTTACGTAGCATTCTTTCTCAATAAGCAAGTGCTACTGAAGGAGCCTTCTAGGCGGCAGTTTACTTGATACATAACTCTCGCAAGCATTTGCCAAACTCATTCTCTTAAGTTTTAAAAAAAGTCTTATTGAAAAAAGCTTCTGTTTGAACTGACGTGACGCCTAGAGCATGAACGCCACCTGAAGTTTCAGGCCCGCCTTACGTTAGCAGCCGGTGCACTAGCCGCAGAGAAACCATTTTGATCACTCGATAAAGGTCTTAAACGATGAGTCCTCAACAGTCTGATACTGAGCCAAAGCACGCTCTGGTCACCGAGATTGAATGTTGCGATCGCTGGCAAGTGTATTTCCGTCTGCAGGAACTCGATATTCCTTGCCAATGCCAGGCCCATAAACCCTTATCGGCAGAAGTTCGTACCGCAGATGTAGCTCTACAAATTTGGAGCGTCGTCAACCGAGTTTCACGGCCACAAAAAGAGCTCGCGACTTGGTTGAACCATTGCTGGACTTTGCGGTGCAATGCCTAAATCGAGGTATTCGGGCAGCTTATGTCCTGTACCTGCCTAATATAGTCATACAAATAAAGGTTAATTCGCTAAGATCCATCGGAAAATCTCTGGAAAGATTGGGGCAAGATCCACCCTCATCACTCATCTACCCGGTTCTGAAGGAGACAGCACGATGCCAAAGGCGATCGCACAGGCAAATACCTTTTTAAAGGCGAAGGTTTTAGGGGCTCAAGATTTAAAAAACTCCGAAAAGATCTACGTCCCAGAAGGACACATTTTTTACGTGAGCCGCTTTGCACCGGATAAAAATCAGCACACCTTCATGACGTTGGCATCCCCGATCACGTCGATGGATAAAAAGACGCGGTTGCAGGAGGTCTATGGGTACGATCCTCATCTGAAGATTGAAGGAGAACCCGATAAGCCCGCAGGGGGCAGCACCGGTAAGCTCGACACCACTAAAACCATCAAGCTGAACGTGCCCTATTTCATGCAGCTTGATAATGACCCAAATGTGTTTGGACCGGGCTGGCGGCAATGCAACACCACCAGTAACTGTATGTTGGCTGACTATTTACTGAAAGGTAAACTGAGTCATGCCGCAAAAAACAAAGGCTATCCCGAGCCGGAATCTTTGTATATGCGGATTGTGGCGAAATATGGCGATACCATCGACCATGTTGCCCAGACTAAGGCCTTAAAAGAGCTGGGCATAAATTCTTACTTCAGCTATTCCTTATCTCCTCAAGACCTGCTGCTCTCCCTCAGCTACGGCATTCCAGTGGTGGTTGGGTTTGCCTACAAGGGGAGCGGTCACATTTGTTGCGTAACAGGTCACGACCCAGCGAAGAAGGTTTACCTTGTGCATGATCCCTATGGGGTGCGCCATGGCACTGGCGATTCCTATGACGTGGGTGTCATTGCTAAATTTGATCCTTATTCCTACAGCACCATGCAGAGCATTTATTGGGATAGGGGCGGAGAAGCGGGGTGGGGACGCATTGTCACTAGCGTCGGCGGTCACCCTACAGGACTACCTACGGGACTGTAGTTACACCAATTGAGCATTCACTGCAGTAGGGGCTCGAAGCCTGACAGAGTCCCAGTGGTCTTGAATTTGTTCAGCAACCCGTTGGGGGTATTCGTAGTGGAAAAAATGACGCCCTTCTGGGCAAACCCAGCAGCGATCGCCTGCTTTTAACCAATGGGGCATCTCAGATGCAATTGAGTTGCCTGTAATCACATCTGCAGCACCATTGCAGATCAGCATAGGTGGCTTGATGCTGCTAACTGACCATTGGGTCTGATGGGCTAGGGACTGGAGCGTTAAGCTAGTGTCCAACTCAAGTTGGAGGCGCTCTACCAAAGCGGATGTCATACAAGGGGTCTGAGGCCCAAACAACAGCCTTACCATCTGCGCCAGCAGCATACCCCGCCCGCATGGCAGTAGTTGCCGGAGTGCATAGTAATGAGCATGCCAAGTAATCACCGGATTTTCACCCACTGAAAGGAGCGTCAGTGACTTAACCCGCTCAGGATATTGACTGGCATAAATCCAGGCAACAACCCCGCTGAGCCCGTGGCCAATCAAGTGGAGGGGGCGATCTTTGGCTTTTAGAAAATCATGGAGCAAGACAATCGCAGTATCGAAGCAACACGGTTGATCAGGCGATTGACTATACTCCCACCAAGCCACGCGATACGTCCTTGACAATCCCAACAGCAAACGCTGATCAAATCGTGCTAAGTGGGGACTCACCGACAACCATAAGGCTTCTGATTTCATTAGATCTGAGTTTGGCAAACAACATGAGAAAAACCAGCAACAGTCACTACGACCTGCCATCGGTGTTATCGCTGGCTAAAGAATGTATTGCTAGTGTGCTAGCAAGATCTACAAGCAATCCCGCACACTAGGGCATTGAGCGGCATCAACAGGCAAGGCCACAGAAGTCACGTTAGCGGGCATATTTTGGCGACATGCCGGGCAAAACCAGCGCAACTGTCCGTGCTGGATTTGTCGCAGCAGTCCATCTCGACAACAGGGGCAAGGCACCATAAGTCTGTTCCACAACCTCCTTCACGAGACATCCAATCAGCCTTTATTGAGAGTTTTATTCAATAAGCTGTGAAAAAATTATAAATGCCGAGAGCTCATTAATGCAAATAATTTTCATTAAAATGCCGTCTTCAAACAAAAACACGCCGAAGAGTTATCTCTGGCGTGAAAAAACTAGCTAGATGTTATCTAGTTAATGAGAATTTATTCTATTTACAACGTATGGGTGCTAAACACACTCAGGGCAAACACCATAGAGGGTAAGTTGGCAGTCTAGGACGTGATAGCCCGCTGTGCCCGCCTGCTTTTCACCGACCTGATCAATCTGAGCATCAGAGAATTCGATCGTTTTATTGCAATGCACACAGACGAGATGGTGATGATGTTCCCGGAGAGGCCGGTTTAATTCGTAATGCTTATGGCCTTCGGCCAACTCTAACTCACGCAAAAGTCCCATACCTACCATCAAATGCAACGTGCGATACACCGTGGACAGACTGATCCGCTCACCTTCTTGAGAAAGATCCTGATGAAGAAACTCAGCACTCAGGTGTTCTCCTTGGGATAGTGCCTGAAAAATATCTAGGATCTTTTGTCGCTGAGGTGTCAGACGATAACCGCGATTGTTCAGCTCTTGCTTTAGAAGCGCTTCAGAATAGAAGGCCATGCTTACGAAAGTTTAATTAAGAGCTATTCTCTTTAAGATCTAGATTGCTGTCAAGATGTCGGGAATGAGTCAACCTAATAGGTACTGTCTAAGGTCCTACTCATGAATCTAAACTTGCATGTTTTTTGCTAACAATTCTCACCATGGAGCGGACTGTGGTTGCTCAGTATCGTCGCAAACTAGACCCCGAAACACTGCACCAACACACGCGAGTCTATCCCGAGGCGTGCCTGAAAGATCAGGTTTCGGGTTTCCAGGAAAAGGGAGCTAACAAAAAGGATTCTGTATCACTGCCAACAAATTGAATTCTGCTGGCACCAGGGCTATTCCGGGGCGTAACGGCGGTTGTTGAGGCAAAATGCCCCTGTGCTGTCGTTGAAGTCACGATGGGCATTGCGCACTAGCTCAAAGGCTTCATCACAGGTTCTGACCCAAAACAACAATTCGTAGTCTGCTACGTGAATCAGCCCCTTTTCTAGGGGCCACTGCTCTGCCCAGCGCAGAAAATCAGCCCACATATCCCCTAGCAGCACGATCGGAATGTTGCAAATGTGCTCTACCTGCAGCAATTGCCAGGTGTAGGCCAGCTCCAGCAAGGTTCCAACCCCGCCAGGGGCAACCACCACTGCATTGGCCAAATGCATAAAGTGATCAAGCCGCTTGGAGAAGCGCTCAAAGTCTCGCTTAATATCCACATGGGGATTCGCCGCTTCTTCGAAGGGCAACTTGATATTCAAGCCATAGGACTTGGTGGTGCTATCCATACTGGCCGGATCCTCACGGCCCTCACGATGGCCTAAGTTCGCTGCTTCCATTAGCCCTGGGCCGCCACCGGTCACCACGTCCATGCCTTCACGGCCTAAAAGACGCGCCAAGCGCCGCACCTGCTCATAAATGCTGTCTCCGGGTTTGAGGCGAGCAGAGCCAAAAATGACAACGCGGAAGCGATCGGGGTCCGTAATTAAGCGCTCAGACTCGGACATAACAGTGGAACGTATGGACTCGGCTAAACCGTTTGTACCTTGAAAGGGGGACGGTTACAGCACTTGCCCCAAAATTAGCCTATGAACCGCAATGAAATTCAGTCCGTTTTAGGCGCAATTTGCCAAAAACCTGAACTTACCTGAACTTTCTGCCATGGTCGGGTTGAAATCCCTGAGCCATGATCAAGACATCCTGTAGACTCGCATGTGCTCCTTGCGCATGGGCCGGGTTGGGGGCTCCTTCGGGGGCACTTCAACCCGGCTTTTCATATCTACAATTTTTCTGCTCTCACTCAACTCGACCCGTGGTCCGCTGTCGTTACGGGTTAAGCACACCCAGAGGCAGCTTGATCCAAAACTGACTGCCCTGGAAAGGTATGCTCTCAAAAGAGAGGGTGCCTTGATGATTTTCGGTGATGATCTGATAGCTCATGGACAGCCCTAAACCATGACCATCACCAACGGGCTTGGTGCTAAAGAACGGGTCGCATATGCGGTTTTTTAACGCTTCGGCGATGCCAATACCGTTATCGCCAATCAAAACTTCAGCCCATTCAGAGCCTGAAGACTTCGTTTTGATGGTGATCTCAGGCGATCGCTGGGTCAGATCTACCGTTTCAGGGCTGGTCTGCGACGGGTGCCATAAGCGATCGATCGCGTCAATGGCATTACTCAACAGACTCCAGAATACCTGGCCGATCAGCTTGGCATCACACCGGACCTCTGAAAGGTTTCCATAGTCGCGAGTCACCTTAATTTCTGGACGATGGGCTTGAGCCTGCAGCCGCGATTGCAGCAGCGCTAGCGTGCTGTCGAGCGTCTGGTGCAGGTCAATCGGCTTCATGCCGGTCTCACCATGGTGAGCAAACGTTTTTAAGGCCCGAACAATTTCGTGAATTCGATTTGCCCCTGAGGTCATAGATTGAAATAACCTCGGCCAATCTTCCAAGATAAAATCTAGTTCAGATTCGGTATTTACTGCGGCCAAATCAGGATTCTGCTGATAGTGATCTTGAATGACGTTTGCAAGGTCTCCAAAGTAACCTTGCAGATGAACTAGGTTGCCCGCGATAAAGTTAACGGGATTATTGATTTCATGGGCAATACCAGCAATCAGTTGATTAAGGCTATGTATTTTTGCCTTTTGCACAATTTCTGCTTGGTTCTCTTTAAGATATTTAAGCGCTTCTTCTAAAGCTTTATTCTGATGATCAAGACGGCAATTTAGAGACCGTAATTCCAGTTGATGTTGAATGCGCTTGAGAACTTCTGCCTTCTGAAAAGGCTTGGTGACATAGTCAACTGCACCCAAGTCAAATGCCTTGACCTTATCAAAAGCGTCATCTAAAGCACTTAGAAAAATAATCGGAATGCTTTGAGTTGTATCATCTCCCTGCAGACGGCGACAGACCTCGTAGCCGTCCATCTGAGGCATTTTAATGTCTAGCAGAATCAAGTCTGGATGCTTGGTGGTGACTGCGGTAAGGGCCATCACACCATTCGTGGCTTTACGCACGCGAAAGCCAGACGAAGTCAGCATATCCGACAACAGCTTTAAGTTATTAATGGTGTCATCAACAATGAGAATGTCAGCCGATTCAGGGGTAACAGGAGTAGCAGCTACAATCATGAAGGGGATTAAGGTAAGGAAAAATTTTGAGCAACCGTCTCGCTAGCTAGGGATAAGCTCTAAGACTTCATCGAAGCGGAATTGCGCAGCCAGTTGGCGTAGACCTTGCTGAATTTCCACCTGTTCTGGAGGCAGCGACTCAAGCAAACTGAGTATTTTTTGATCGTCGCATTCCAGAGCTGCAAAGTGTATCTTATTGACCCAATCAGGGGGTAGTTTTTCAAGGTCACTAGCCCTGAGATTGGCGTTTTTTATAGAAGATATGGGCTGATTTTTAAGGGTTTTATAGATAAATTCCAACCCTAAGTAAGGCTGCATTTTCTGCAAAATTCTCATAAATCTAAAAGGCTTAGACAAAGTGTCATTACAGCCCGCTGCCAGCATTTCTTTTTTATCTTCTTCAAAAGCTGTTGCGGTCAAAGCAATAATCACTGTCGGGGGACGGCCCTCTCGGGCTTCCTCTGCCCGGATTTGACGGGTCGCACTGTAGCCATCTAGTGTGGGCATGCGCATATCCATCCAAATGAGTTGAGGGTCCCAGGTTCGCCAGAGGGTGACAGCCGCTTCACCGTTTACGGCCTCTCGAACTTCAAACCCTACGCGCTCTAAGAGTTGCTTCAGGAGTAAGCGATTAATTGCACTATCTTCAACAATCAAAATGCGCGGCGGCGCTTGCCCTGGGGCAAGACCCAGCACCTGTTGATCGACCCAATCATTAACCGGCGCACCTAAATCAATGGCTTGGGTCAAAAGGGTAAATGAGAATTCACTGCCTTGGCCCACCTGACTCTTAACCGTTAACTCACTGCCCATCAACTGCACATATTGCTGGCTAATCGGCAGTCCCAAGCCGGTGCCTTGGCCTAAAGCTTGACCCGTCTGAGTTTGTTGAAAGGCTGCAAACAGCATCCACAACTCATCTGGGGCGATGCCTGCACCGGTATCACGAACGGTAAAGGTCACGGCAATGGGTTGTGCGATTTCGTCGACTTGCGCCAGTAGCGGCGCTTGGGTCGCAGCCACGTCATCAGCATTGGTGACCGTTACCTGAAGCGTCACACCCCCTGCCTGCGTAAACTTGAGCCCATTCCCGATCAGGTTCAGCAACACTTGGCGGAGCTTTTGCGTATCGCAATAGATGCCGTTAGGCACCTCAGGGGCTTGGGTGATATCCAGGGTCAGCCCTTGGGTTTGAGCCTTGAGGGTTAACAGATCCCGCAAATCATTGAGCAGACGCGATAGATCGCAACGGTTGACAGTCAACTGGGTGCGTCCCGCCTCAATTTTGGACATCTCCAGAATGTTGTTGATCAGCGTCAGCAGGTGCTCACCGCTGTTGTTAACGATCTCAACGTAGCCTTGGTGCTGGGACGACAAATCGGGATGGCCATGCATGAGCTGGGTAAACCCCAAAATGGCATTGAGGGGCGTTCGCAGTTCGTGGCTCATGTTGGCTAAAAATTCACTCTTGGCGCGGTTGGCGCGATCGGCGGCGTCTTTTGCCTGACTTAACTCAGCCGTGCGCTCGGCAACACGCTGTTCCATCTCACCATAGGCGCGACGCAGATCGGTCTCGACCTGCTGACGGCGGAGTTCGGCTGCAGCCCGAGCGGCAAAAACAGCCATGATCGCACTGGCTTCTTCGGCGTGATCGAGGGGGTTATCGTGGGTAATGCAGAGGCTACCAATCGGTTGTCCGCCTTCATCCAGCAGGGGCACCCCTAGGAAAGCGGTTGCCTCCCACTCTGTGAGCAAATTTGCCTCAGGGAAATGCGTTTGCAAGTTTTCAGCAAAGTAGCGGGGGGCTCCGGCATCAATGACGCGGCCACAGGGAATCGCCTGTAGCGTCGCCTCAAAGTTGTCACGAATTTTGCCATCAACCCACACGGCCAGAGAACGCATCGTGTCTAAGGCCTGATCTGCTGATGCCTCGGGGGCAGCAACTTCTGAAATAAAGGCTTGCCGAACTTGAAGGGCTTGGGCCAGATTTTGTACTAGAGCTGGGAAAAAGGCAGAGCCAGTGGCGGCGGCGGTGCCTTCTAACAGGTGCTGGAGGGTTTGCTGACTGCGGCGGCGCGCGACGATCTCTTGCTGGAGTTGTTGATTGAGCCGTTCGAGTTCTTGGGGCGATCGCAGCGCTAAAAACTGCGGCATCCAGTCCAAAAGCTTGATTGCGGTGAGGCAGGAAATAAAGGCCGTTAAAGCCCGTTCGGTACCCGCTACCCAGTAATTGGGAAACCAGAGGGTCCAGATATCTAGCAGGTGGCCGATGCCGCAGGAGGCGATGAACCCACCAAATAGCAGAAAGACGCTGGTGAAGGGAGTGTCCTGCCGTTTGCGGACGAAGTACACCAGCATGGTGGGAATCGAAAAATAGGCGATCGCAATCAGCAAATCACTGACGACGTGCAGGCTGACCAAAGAGGGCTGCCACAAATAACAGTGACCGTGGGGAATGTAGGCCATTTGCCAGAGGAATGAATGCCACATGCTGATCAAACCTGCCAAAACGCCAAGGAAACAGAACGCAAACTGCGGCCTCAAACCGCCGATCTCGGCGCAGGCGCATATTTAATGAGTGCCCGTTTAACATTCTGTAACCTCGCTTGCACAGCAAGTTCGGTGAAAACACGGCAACCCCTGAAGTTATCTGAACTTTCTCCCATGGGCATTCACCTAAAGCTGAGCCATGATCAAGCCATCCTGTAGATTCGCCAAACATTGATTGAGTTGGGGCTTCAACCCGTTTTTGTCTTTGCCAGACAGCCTATTAGAGGCCTGAACCCAAGTAACGGACCGAAGGCTTTCTGGCCCCAGCCCCACATTCCAGACATCGGAGATCGGTTGAGTCCGATGATTTTCAGTGGTGCTTGTCATGACCGTTCAGACGCTGACCCCCATGCAGGCTTTGCGGCGTAGCCTGCAGATGGTGTTCCAAGCTGCGCCGATTGAGTTACGAAGACTGGCTTGGCTGAATTTGCTCACCGGCATTGGCCCATCGGTGTCGCTGTTTTTGGGCAAGGTGGTGATTGATGAGGCGTCGGCCTTAGTCACCCAAGGGGGCATCGATCAGCCCCTAGCGGCCCTTTTGAACAATCGACTGCTGTTGTGGAGCCTGGTGATTGCTCTGGGGCTGAACCTGGTCGTAGATTCAGTCGATGCGGTCGGCTCATCGCTGTTTGCTTCCTTGCGCGATCGCGTCGAAGGCTTTGTGCGCGGCAAAGTGCTCGAAAAGGTGGCCTACTTTGACGACATTGCCCTGTTTGAAACCCCAGACCTGCTGAATCTGCTAGAGCTGACCGAAAAAGGACTGGGGCGCCTGCAGCGGCTGTCCTTTATTGTGGCTGCCACCTTCATGGGAGTGTTTACCTTCATTCCCTCGGTGCTGGTATCGGGCTCCATTGGCGGGTGGGTGCCCCTGGCGCTGATTGCCTCGGCGATTCCGTCGATTTTTGTGGAAATGCGCCACCACAAAAAGAGCTGGCGCGTAGAAGAAACCCAGGCCAGCATCACCCGCAAAATGGGGATTTACAGCAAAACCATTACTGACCCCGACTATGCCAAAGAGGTGCGGCTATTTTCTCTGCAGGGCACCTTGCTGAATCGTTGGCAGGGCTTATTTGGCGACATGTTCACAAAAATGGAGCGGGTGCGCCGGGAAGGGGCGCTGACCGTAATGGCTTGGGCGTTGGTCGGGGGCTTGGGGGTAGCGCTGCCCTATGGCTATGTGGTGCTGGGGGTGTTGCAAGGCACGTTTACACTGGGGGATTTGGCCCTGTATACCGGCATCATTCTGCAACTGCGCCGCAGCCTGTTTATTTTGATTGCCCACACGGGCGACATCTATGACGTGTCCCTGGCAACGGCTCCGATCTTTCAACTGCTTGATTTAGTGCCCCAGCTCCACACCGGCAGTCAGCGTTTGGCGAAGGTTTCTCCAGCCAGCCCAGGGATCCAACTGCAGCAGGTGAGCTTTCATTATCCGGGGGCCGATCGCCCGATTTTGCAAAGTATTGATCTAACCGTTCAACCCGGTGAGATGGTCGCACTGGTGGGGGAAAACGGAGCCGGGAAAACCACCCTAGCGAAGCTGCTCTGTCGCCTGTACGACCCCACAGGCGGGCAAATCCTTTGGAACGGCCAGGATGTGCGCTGTTTAGACCTAAATCAACTGCGATCGCGCATTGCCGTGGTCATGCAAGACTATGCCCGCTTCCCGGCCACCCTGCGGGAAAACATTGGCTGGGGTTATTTCCCGAAGCTGCAAGAGGATGAAGCCCTCGGGGTCGTCCTGCAAGAAGCGGGGATCGAAAATCTGCCGAATACCCTTGATCAAGGTTTAGAAACGCCCTTGGGTCGTCAACTGGAAGATGGCATCGATCTGTCTGGGGGTCAGTGGCAGCGGGTGGCGATCGCCCGCGCCCTGATGCGCTTGGGTGAAGCCGATCTGCTGGTATTTGACGAACCCACTGCGGCCCTCGACCCCAAAAACGAGCAGGAGATCTATCGGATCTTTCGCAACATTGCGCGGGGGCGGATGGCGGTGGTCGTCAGTCACCGTCTGGCTTTGGCCAAGATTTGTGATCGCATCATTGTGCTTGAGCAGGGAAAAATCCTAGAAAGCGGTAGCCATGATACCCTCATGGCACTCGGCGGGCGGTACGCCGAAATGTTTAACCGTCAAGCCAGTAGCTACGTCTAATGCCGTGACGGCCCATCAGGACCCTGGAACGATGCTGAACCTTGAACTTGCGCTCAAATGTGCTCGCCTCAGCAGCGAGGTCTATGGCAAATTTGCCAGCATCAAGTTTAGTACCGCCAATGCTCAGGTCACCCTGGTTGAGGCAGCGGTGCCTGAGCTGGCCAACGCTGCCTCAACCCCACCCAAAACCGACACCCAAGCCGCTCTTTTACACGAGGCAGACCAGAATCAGGTCATCCTGGTGTTTCGCGGCAGTGAAAGCAGGGTGGATTGGTTTAACAACGCCCAATTCCGCCAAAAGACCTATCCCTATGGCGACGACAGCAGCACCGATGTGCGGTTTCACCGGGGCTTTATGGCTGCATATTTTGCAGTGCGCGATCGCCTCCATGAGCTGGCAAGGCAGTATCCCACAGCCTCGCTAGTGGTCACGGGTCACAGCCTAGGCGGGGCTTTAGCCACGATCTGCGCCCTCGACCTGCAGTACAACATCACCCAACATAGCAAGCAACCGCTTGCGGTCTATACCTTCGGGGCTCCGCGCGTGGGGAATGGTGCCCTGGTCGAATCCTTCACCCAGCGGGTTCCCAACGCCTATCGGTTTACCTATGGCCGTGACTTAGTGACCCATCTGCCTCGGGTTTGGCAAAACTATCGCCATGTCCCCAATGCCGAAAATCTACCGGCCCCGTTTACCTGGAAGTTTTTTACCCAAAGCCTCAAAGATCACGAAATCATCAACTACATCAATGCCCTGAGCGCCCGGTGATAGCCATTTCATTGCCGATGGCGCGTCATCAATTACTGATGACAGCCCCTAAGGTTTTACGCCTGTGGCAGCGCTCGCGATCGCTGCCGGATAAATCCGATGCTCCTCAACCTGAATTCGGTGTTGCAACGTCTCCACCGTATCCCCTGCCATCACCGGCACCACCGCCTGCATAATCATCGGCCCGCTGTCCACGGCTAGCTCTACATGATGTACCGTGCAGCCTGCCACCTGCACCCCCGCCGCGATCGCCTGCTCAACTGCCCGTATCCCCGGAAAACTGGGCAGCACGCTAGGGTGAATATTCAAAATTCGACCGGGAAACCCCTCAATCAGCACCTGGGTCACTCGCCGCATCCATCCCGCCATGATCACCCAACTCACCTGATGCGCATTCAACGTGGCGATCAGCGCTTCATCCAAGGCTTCTCGACTGGCAAAGGTGCGATGGTCTAACAGCACGGCTGGAATACCCGCTGCCTGTGCCCGCTCTGCCACCTTCGCCCCTGGGTTGTTGTAGATCACCACCTGGATAGTGGCCTGGAGGGTTTGATGGGTAATGGCATCGGCGATCGCCGCCATATTGCTGCCATTCCCTGAGGCCAAAATCCCCAGCCGTAACGGCGGGTCAAAGCAGGGAAACGGATCGGGCAATGGCGGAGAAATCAGGGCAGCAGTCATGGGCTCATTCAGACATCAAGCCCTCAGGATAGCGGCTGCAGCAGCCGGAGGTTCAACTGACGCCCCATCGTCAATACGGATATCTCCGGATAGGGGGTAGCACCGACCGGAAGGCTAATTGTTGATCATTAGAGCAGTTCACCTTATCTAGAGCATTCCGCCTGAAAAATCATCTTGATTGTCTAGCAGCCGCCAGTCCAGTTAGGGCAAGGCTGCGACCCACTTTGCTTATGCGCTAAGGATCAGAGCGATCCGAGGTGTCTTAAGCAAAGGGGCCAGCGCTATATTTGGCATGATCAAGAGGCGGGTGCTGTCAGCACGGCTAGTGCTGGGATAGGTAATTCGTTGAACACTCCTGACGTACGCGGAGCATCTTGTGATGGCTTTTGTACTTTCTAAACCGTGGCGACCCGCAGTGCTAGGGCTATTGATGGTGACGACCCTCGGAGCTTGCAGCCCTTCGTCTGACTCGATCGCGCCGCCCTCAGATGCGACGGCTTCTGAAGAGGTAACCGGCTCGGCACCATCACCCGGTACGCCCACGCCAGACTCTGAGCCACCCCAATCGACCGAAACAAAACCCGCTGAGCCGCCTGCTGGGGATACGGCTGCAGAAGTCGCTGCGGTAGAAGCCTCTCCAGTCAAAGTTAAAATCGCTGACCAGTCCCAAGAGCAAGACGCAGCGGTGGGCATGGCCTTAGCCTATGGGGACACCATCCGCACGGCAGAGTCTGGCTTAGCCCAAATCGATTTAGCCAACGGGCTGGCCTTTCGAATCGGGGGCGAAGCCTCGTTGACCCTGCAGCCCAATCAGCAACTGCAGCTCGATAGCGGCGAAATGCTGGTTTGGGTGGAACCTGGCCAGCAGGTGCCCACAGAAATCGTTACCCCTGTGGGGGTAGCGGGCCTGCGGGGCACAACCCTATTTGTGCAGGTGCCAGAAAATTCTGACGAGGGCGTTATCTTTTTCTCCTGGGAAGGGGAGATTCGACTGCGCTTTCCAGGGGATAGCGAAGATCTGATTCTGAATGCTGGGGAAGAACTGCAGGTGCGACCCGGTGAACGACTCGCAGATCTACGGGGCAAGGTGCAGCGGTTGCGGCGGCGAGCCATCCGTCAACGGCGGCAGCAGAGCCGCTTGCTGAATGGATTTGAACGTCCCCTGCCAACCCAAAGCCAGCTTGAGCAAACCATTGAGGCGGCTCCAGCTGGACCGTAAGGGATACCGGCTAGCTCCTTTTTGGGCAGCGTGTAGTTTTCTCTTTGGCTCAGCGTCAGGGCAATGGTGGCGACCCTCAATGTTGGAGGCATCATAGACATGCAGAGCCAGCGGAGACAGTCATGCGGTATTGGGCAGCGATCGCCATTCTGACCACGGCGTGCGGCAGTGCGCCGCTTGAAAACGCAGTGGACTACGACTTGCGCATCCCTGAGGGCACACCTCCCGATGCCGGTTGGCCCGTGATCGTCGCGGTCCATGGTTTGCGGGGCAATGGCCCTGGAACTTGCGACACTTGGGAAGAGATCGCTGCCCAGGAAGGTTACTTACTAGTCTGCCCCTCCTTCAATGACGCAGAGAAGTACTGGCAGTTCAATCATGGCGAGGTTGAGGCGATCGACTCGATGCTGGCGGAGGTGGCTGAGACCCATCCGTTGGATCTGCCCATTTACCTCACCGGCATCTCGGCGGGGGGGCGCTTTACCCATCGCTACACCTTTAAATATCCTGAGCGAGTGCGGGCGGCAGCGGTGGTAGCTGATGCCAGCGACCAAGACTATGAACCCGCCGCGTTAGAGGTGCCGTTGTTTTGGGCGATGGGCGCAAAGGACGAAAACTTTATCCCACTTCTGCAGCCGCTACTCGATGATCTAGAAGCAGAAGGTTTCCAGGTGGAGTCCTATGTAGACCCGGAGGTGGGTCATGCTTGGAGTGAGCCGATTTTGGAGCGGGCGATCGCGGTCTTTAGCCGCACCCCGTAAGGGAGGTGTTGATTGCCTGCAAAGTCAAGGATGTCAAATGGGAGCAAAAGTAGTGCATCCCAATGGGCATAACAAGGTCATCGGCTTGCTTCGCCTGCAGGCTTCTATAAGCTCGTCGTCGAAGGGATCAGCGGAGAGGGCGCGGATCTGGCTTTTGAGGGGGCTGATGCGATCGTGGCTGGCCTGATAGTTTTGGCTATTGAGCCATGACAACATCGAACAGATGTGGATCAAGGGCCGTACTATTCGAGGCAGGTGGGGCAGCCGATACAATAACTACGTCGTATAGACGGGTTTCGCAATCGGCCACAACTCCTATGGCTTCAACGACAACGGCGTCCTTCCCCACCATTCAGCTCTTACAAACCCCGACCCGCGATAGCTGGGTCGGCGAAGCCCTAGCAGATCTCGATACGATTTTGCTTGATCACTCCCATTGCGAACGCAAAGCGGCCGGAGTGGCGATGAACCTGATGTTTCGCTATCCCTCTAGCGAAAAACTGGTGCATACCCTCACCGAAATCGCCCAAGAAGAACTCAGCCATTTTGCCCAGGTGAATCAATGGCTGGCTCAGCGCGGCGTACCCCTACGGCAACTGCCCGCCCCACCCTACGGGGCTGGGCTCAGTCGCCAAGTGAACAAGCAAGAACCAGAGCGGATGCTGGATTCGCTGCTGGTGGCCGCCTTGATTGAAGCCCGCAGCCATGAACGCCTCGGCCTGCTGGCCGCTGACTGCCCCGAACCCAAACTGGCGGCGTTTTATCGTAGCTTGATGGCCTCAGAAGCCCGCCATTATGGGGTGTATTGGGTTTTGGCAACGACCTACTACGATCGCGATCGCGTCACCGCCCGTCTGGAAAACTTAGCCCAGGTGGAAAGCGAACTCCTCGCGACCCCCTATCCCTATCCCCGCATTCATAGTTGATAACTGGCCTGCCATTCGATCGTTGTTCACCCTGCAGGGAGCCAATGGCCGCAAATCTGCCCAAAACCGTTCTGGATGAGGTCACTAACGCGATCTCCAAGCAAGATCTGACGATCGCTTTGTATCTCTGCCACCAAGCCTGCGGCAAGGACTTGGATGTGGCTTGGGAGACGCTGCTTCAAGTTATGCAGGACGTGGGCATACCCGAAAGTGAACGGCCTAACCGCGACCCTTATTTCTCCCCGTACAAAGAGGTCCACAGATATCTCACTGGCGATCGCTGGACCCGCTGGAAGCAATTCTTACCGAATGCAGCCTTAGCCATTTTGGTTTTGGGGGGCGGCGCTTGGCTCCTGACAAAAAACGGTACGGCCCTGACGCGATCCGTGAGCTCCTTAACTTGGCCAGATGCCGAAGCCACCATCGTAGACGTGAGGCATTACACCATACGCCGCTTCACCATTCGTCAAAATACAGAATCTAACTATATGGCTCTGCTCTTTCAGTACGACGTTGAGAGCCAAAGCTATCAAGACAGTGAGTCGGGCGTTGCGGCCTTTCGCATATTTGGGGGCGATCACTTTTTTGCACCGGGCGATCAGATCACAATCGCCTACAACCCAAAAGATCCGGCCGATGCGATTTACCAACGCAAAATCTATCACTATGGAATCCGGGTTGTTTTCAGCTTGCCGATGCTCTTATTTGGGACGCTAATCGTCGCCTATGAATGGTCTCAGAAACAAACCCTTTGGAAACTATGGCGGTTAGATCGCCAGCATTAAAATTAGCTTGGACTAGGCCATTGCCACTGGCACAATCGCTGATATCGATAAATCCTGCTGTTGAATCCAGGTCTGCAAATCGGCCAAACTGCGATACCCTCAACCACATTAATCCTGACAATAAAGCAAGTATTAGCTGACCCTCGACACAGGCATTGGAGGAGGACCAAAAATTTGCTCAGATAGATGCCTAAGTTCTGAATCTGAATCGAATATCGCTTGAAATTCTGGATTATTAAGATAGTAATGAAAGCGAGTCAACACATTCATTTTTTTGGGTTCTCCTCGAAATCTTTGGCCATCAAAAGAGCTACCACCTCCATGATGGCTCACTTCGCTCAGACCTCGATCCGTAAAAGTCAAGCCCAAATTCTTTGCCAGTTCATGGCGATATACCTGATCTGAGAACCACGCATTGAAGTTAATAACAACCTTAGGGGATGTCATAAAGTTGGTAATCCCTAGAAACTCACGAGCATATGTTTTCCAAAGCTCTATAAAATCTTGCGTTATTGGCTTATTGAATTTCAAATAACTTGCAAAAGTGTTGTAGGGATCACGAAGGATAAGAGTGTTATATGTTTCTCGACTCCTGCCAATATACTTTGCAAGTTCTTTCTGATCATTCGAAATCGTTTCAAGCGTCCTATTTTCGTACGAGCAAATCATGAGATCTTTGCTCACAAGCGCACCAGCCTGATCACGTTGTCTCGGCCAGTATGGAAAGTTAGGATATGAGATGCCCCAATTTTTTTCCCAGGGGTTTATCCCTGGGTAAACACCATTTATAAAGCAAGTCTTTGATGACTCCTGGGCAATTATCCAATTGATCAAAGCATGATTTCCCGATCTCTGAATACCAGCAAATCGGATTAATTTTCGGTTAACCGCAAATCCCAACTTCGCTCTTATCAACCTTGCTAATGAACCTGTAGCATAAGAAGCCTGTTCGATTTTTGGCATAAAAGTCAATAAAGTAGACCACTTGAAGATGGATTTAGAGATCATCTAGAAAACGATTCAACCTTCATGTTAATAGTCAGAGCGACTCAAATAAGATAAAGAGCAAACTTACTATCCGCTTCCAGCCATATCGGATAAGTATGTCTATTTTGAAAACAGAATCTTAGGTAGACAAGTTAATTCACAACCTTTGATGATTCACGAAGAATGGATATGGACATATAAGATTGGTCAAGAATTCTGATGGCGATTTAAAAATTACTTATATGAGAATGCTCAGTATTATTTTCGTTCTTATATAGTTGTGTTCCCAAAAATATCAGGCAAATAACACTATTTTCTTGTTAAAAATCCCGCTCTTCAATGAGACTTATGCTCTTTACGCATTTCCCTTCTTTGAAAAGAGTCTCTCAGTCAAGACTAGGCCATGGCTACTGGGAGGGCTGCTGATATCTGTATACCTTGTTGGTCAGCCCAATCACCTAAATCATTGAGGCTGCGATCGCGATACTGGCCATAGCGCTCTCGCTTATTGCGGATGCGGGTGGGTAGAGCCGGGATAATCCCAAAGTTAGGAGGCATGGGCTGGAAATGCTTGGGTTCGGCGGCACTGATGAAATCCAGCAAGGCCCCGATCATCGTGGTCACCGGTAGGGTGACTGGAGTTTTGCCCAGGGCGACGCGGGCTGCGTTGGTGCCTGCCAACCACCCCCCGGCTGCTGCTGCCGTGTAGCCTTCAGTACCCACTAGTTGCCCTGCGGCCAGCAGGGTGGGGCGCTGGTGAAACTGTAGAGTGGGGCTGAGCAACTCTGGGGAATTGATGAAGGTGTTGCGGTGCATCACCCCCATGCGGACAAATTCGGCCTGCTCCAGCCCTGGGATCAGCCGAAACACCCGCTTTTGCTCTCCCCAGCGCAGGTTGGTTTGAAAGCCCACCATGTTCCAGAGATTGCCCGCTTTGTCTTCTTGGCGCAGTTGCACCACTGCATAGGGCTTTTTGTCCTTATTGGCGGGATCCTTGAAGTGGCCAAAGCGGGAGTCAAAGAGCCCCACAGGCTTCATGGGGCCGTAGCGCATGGTGTCTTCTCCCCGTCGGGCCATTTCTTCAATGGGGAGACAGGCCTCAAAAAACTTCGCGGTTTCTCGCTCAAATTCTTTCAGTTCAGTCTGTTCAGCCTCACAAAGCTGCTGCCAAAAGTGCAGGTATTGCTCGCGGTTTAACGGGCAGTTCAGGTAGGCCGCTTCGCCGCGATCGTAGCGGGAGGCCATAAAGGCAACATCGCGGTTAATGGTGTCGCCGACGATGATCGGGCTGGCCGCATCAAAAAAGCTCATGTAAGCCTGCCCGGTAAAGTCCTGCAAAGCCAGGGAAAGGGCATCACTGGTGAGGGGACCGGTAGTGATTACGGTAATGCCGTTGGCCGGAATGGCTTTGACCTCATCTCGCCGTAGCTCAATAAGAGGATGTTGAGCCAGAGTTTCAGTGAGATCAGCACTAAAACGGCCCCGATCTACGGCTAAGGCTCCCCCGGCAGGGACTTGATGGTGGTCAGCCTTGCCAATCACAACGGATCCGAGCTGCCGCAGCTCGGTATGGAGCAGACCAGCGGCGCGATCACTCGACTGGGCTCCAAAGGAGTTGCTGCACACCAGCTCGGCTAAATGTTCGCTGTGATGGGCGGGAGATCGCCGCTCGGGCCGCATTTCGTGGAGCACCACCGGCACCCCTGCCTGGGCAATTTGCCAGGTAGCTTCGGTACCGGCAAGGCCACCGCCAATCACGTGAATCGGTTCCATCAGGGCACTTTAGAACAGCTTTTCTAGGGCACGTCATTAACATCGGGTGAAAGCCTTGCTGGGCAAGTTGACCGCGCCCGTTTCTATGATACTGCTAGGGGCTGTAACCGCTGCAGCACAAGGATTCTAGTTTTAACTAATGACAGCCCTTAGAACAATGCCTCATTATTGTCCAAGTTGTCTAAATCACGATCAGGTTCTGGAAGGCGTTGAGCATCTAGTTGGCCAAAATCCTGGAGGGTATTGTCGGCTAGGTGAGAGGGAACCACATGCTGCAGGCTGCGGAAAAGGCTATCGGTGCGTCCGGGCGATTCCCGCTCCCATGCCGCCAGCATGTCTTTAATACGCACCCGCTCTAAGTTGGCTTGGGAGCCACACAGATTGCAGGGAATAATCGGAAACTCTCTTTGGCGGGCGTAGCGGGCAATCTCTTTCTCGGGGCAATAGGCCAAAGGGCGAATCACGATGTGACGCTGATCGTTGGTCAAATATTTAGGGGGCATCGCTTTTAAGGTGCCGCCATGAAACATGTTGAGAAACAGCGTTTCGACGATGTCATCGCGATGGTGCCCTAAGGCGATTTTAGTGATGCCTTCCTCAGCGGCGACCCGATAGAGCACGCCCCGCCGTAAACGCGAACAAAGACCACAAAAGGTTTTGCCCTCTGGAATCACCCGCTTGACAGTGCTGTAGGTATCTTGCTCAACAATCCGGTAAGGTACGCCGATGCGCTTTAGATACGTCGGCAGCACCTCTGTCGGAAAGTCCGGTTGCTTCTGATCTAGATTGACGGCCAAGAGGTCAAAGGCAACGGGGGCGCTGCGCTGAAGGCTAATCAAAATATCCAGCAGGGTATAGGAGTCTTTGCCTCCTGAAAGGCAAACCATGACCCGATCGCCCGCCTGAATCATGTCGTAGTCCTGGATGGCTTTGCCGACCCGCGATCGCAGCTTAGCCTGGAGCTTTTTAAAGGTTGTGGAGGTTGGGCGGGTCGCAACCATACAGGTGACAGAAATCGTCTAAGGGTCACCTTATCTTAGAGGTCCAATCGACGACAAAGGGGTTACTGGTATAGAGGCTGCGCAGATCGACAAACCTTGAGAACCACCTCATTAGATGCGGGTAGCGTCGGGATCGGCAACCCCCAAGGTGCTACGGTGATAACGTTCATTTTTCCGCAGAGCCTGCTGTGAACCTTCTTGATATTGGTCTGTTGCAATCGCTAGTGTGGATGGATTACCGCTTGGCGGTCTTATTCACCGTTCTCTTGCCACTGGTGCTGTTGATATGGGCCTTTGTGCGGCGGGCGGATGCCATTCAACTGCTACTCACCATTTATTGGAAAGTGGCAAGCCTGCTCATGATCACGGTCTATCTGATGATTGGGGGCTTTAGCTTTGCCTTTATTACCGGTCTGATGGCTCGAATCCTGATTCCGGTTGGGCTCTGGTTTTGGGGCGATCTAAATGAGGAAATTCGCGAACAGCCCAATAGCCTGCTGCGGTTTCTGTTTGTGGCTTGGCGGTGGGCCGTGACGATTTATAGCGGACTGGGGGCTGTGGCTGTTGCGCTCTTTTTACCCTGTGCCTTTTCGAGGCTGCAATTTGCTAGCGCCGCCTGTCAAACCTGGTTAGAGCCCCCTTTGCTGTACAAGTACTATTTGCACTTTGCCTACACCAACGGCTTTTTAGGATTCTTTGGTTTAGTTGGCTTGGTGATTTATCTGCTGACATTTGGCTATTTCGTACTGGTGAAGCTGGGTCGCCAAGGGCGATCGGCAATGAATTGACCTTTCCATAAATTCACCCATGGCAGACGCCCTACCGATCCAACGGCTGGAGAATTACACCCTGCGTCACAGCCAGGAGGTGTTGTGGGTCAAAGCGGTGATTGCGGGTGAACCGTCCGAAATCTTGGTTTTCCGAGGATTCTCTAGCTCTTTGACTGGGGCAACAGCCTTTGACCCAGATGTGCCGGTGCTCCCTTCCGAGGCCACCATCACATCCATTGACCGCTTACAAGGCCCGTACCGGCCTGATGCCCCCCAATACTTAGAGCAAGACCTCTCCTGGCCAACCTTTGCCAGTCGCCTCTCCGATGCGGGCTTGTGATGCAGGTCGACTGTAGATTAGCCGCACACACTCTTGAGTCATTAATTGAGGCGAATCTTGGCAGCGCCCTGATGACCACTAGCCTCTAAAGGCAGTTCTGCCTGAATGGATAACAACATGCGTTGCTCGGGGGTGAGCACTTCACGCATCGCTAACAGCACTTCAAATCGGTTGGCAGCGATCTCTCGCTGCAGTTCTTGCAAGACTTGATGCTGCATCCGTAAGTCTGCGGCTGAGGTGTCTTCGCTCGCTATCAAGCGCTCTAGGGCGTCTTGTTCGACAGTGAGCTGTGCAGTGAGTGCCGCCAGGTCAGGTCGAGCGTTGTTCTGCAGCGTCTGGATTTGAGCCAGTTGTTCTGAGGTCAACTCCAGATGCTGAAGGGCAAGATTTGGGTCACGGCGATATCCCTGCCCAAGGTCATTTTGATTGGGGCTTTGAAGCGTGATCTGCAACTGCGGCGCTGAAGCCGATTGAGACTCAGCCCTGAGCTGAGCATGGGTCAAATACCCCACCACAGGAATGGTTAAAATCGCTGTCAATAGGGCAGACAAACTACGTTGCATAGGTCAGGCTCCAGTTAGTGACTTTTGGGCTACAGCTTCAAACGCATCAAGACGGAACAAGCACCCCTCGCATGCGCCTCACTGGCTGAAGTTTGGGCGGAATAGAACAGTAGACGCGACTGTATCAAAACTGTTCACGCGATCGCCCCAATTGAAGCGTGATCTGACTCAACAGAACTGTTGATACTGCACAATCTGCCTGCCGATTGTGGACACGTTGCGGACCTTGGGTGGGTCACGATACCAGCACCCCAGAATCACGCGGCGATTCTAACCCTGTCACCCAAGAAATTACCGAGGCTAGAGAAGATAAAACCTATTGAGTCACTGCCCCTGAGGAGTTTCGTATCGTGTGCCGCTGGCCCCAACATCCCCACCAAGACGACTTTGGGTTGAGCCACGATAGTCTTTATCGCCATGCCTTTCGGATGTTATGGCAAGAAGACGCCCCTGACCACAGGCCCCACTGTCCCACTCGTCCTTTCTGGACAAAGTTAGGCATCATTGCAGTTTTATGGATGCTTGGTAGCGGCATGGTGGTGGCCAGCTCAGGACAGCTCGCCACCAACTGTGCCCTGGCCAATCGCGCCGCACTTGAAAGTTGCCAACACCCCAACCGTTAAGGACGAATTCTGAGCAAGAAAAATACCCGACTAACCCTGACGGCTGCTTGATCTAAATGGCAGTTGCGAGCTGATTAGCAAACGGTTGATCAGCGAGACAGAGTTAGATGATTTTTTGTTCATGCCGGATGCTCCCATGCAATGACTCTAATCTTTTGTTATGAATCTCGGAATACTTGGAGGAATTCATTGGAAATGTCTAGAAGTTCCACAATAGCGTTTTGTCTGTTGCGAGATGCCTCCTTGAACCTAATCCATAGCAGGTCTTTCAGGTTGTCTGAGGAGTCGTCTTGGCAAACTTCCAAGCGTGCACCCTCATCTGTTCCCAACTCTATAAAATCTATCCAGGCATTAAGACAAGTAGATTGAGAACTCTCCCAATACTTGTAATTCTTGCTTTCTAATAAGATCGGAACATGTATTACTTATTTTATTTTCCTAGAGTTTAGCTCTATTTCAAAGGATTCTACTCTATATATGAAAGGAGCAATATCTTTTAGGATTCTACAATTATCACGATTAGGGTCGGACGTTTTTCCCGCAGAATAACGTTGTACAGAAGTGTGGTGATTCTGACCTGATAACTCCGCTAATTCTCTGACAGAGCTTGGCTTACACCTGTGCTTCATGTTGTAGCTTAATGTCGCAAGAATAGCATTAGAAATCCGCTCTCGTCCTTCTGGAGTCCACGTGAATTTCTCATGAATAGATTCAGGCATTGCTTCGTCTCCTATGCTTTGAAAGCTCAATTTAAGGATCTACTCCCAAATCTCTCAATTTCGCGGCCAATGCCTCAGCTCGCTGTTTTGCTTCTATCGCCTGCTGTTCTGCTGCCGCCGCCCGCTCTTCCGACGCCTCTAACTGCTCACTATCCGTCAAAATCAGATCACCATCGGCCTTATACCAACGCAACCACGATCTCTCAATGCCTTGATAACAGCCCTGCCATAACCCCAAACACAAGTCCCACTCTGTAATCGGTACCCCAAGTTTCGCCACTCCCATCTGCTGATAATGACCACCCACCAATTGAAACGCCCGTAAGTTATTGGAATAGCGATCAAATACAACGTAGTAAGGCACCCGTAAAATTTGCTCATAGACCTCCCATTTAGTGGGAATACCGTCCTCCCCCCGTTCCGTCTGACCGAGATCTTCCTTTTCCGTCCCCGGTGAAATCAGTTCGGCAACCACGAATGGGCTGCCCCCCTCTTGCCAGACCAAATCTGTCGCCAGATTCTAAGAATTTTCTGACCAACACTATTTCTACTAGACTGAGCCTCTGACGTTGGTTGTGGTAAATTATTCATTACAGATCACATTCCTGAAATTTTAAAAGCTGTCAGG
>JBHJIP010000261.1:0-9354 GCA_050043365.1 Leptolyngbyaceae cyanobacterium | reverse complement strand
AGGGTAACAGGGGTGAGAGCAGTTGCCACTGGTCAAGGCTCAGGCTGCTGGCATACGCTGATGTCATAGCTTCCTAGGGGCTACAGAGGTTACTTTCTGAGCCTAATACTTAGGAAGCCTTTTCTCGAAATGAGTGCTGATAGATACTTTCCAAATATCCTCTTAGAGCTATTCTTTACGCAAAAGTCGTTCTGTAGCCTTTCAGGCAAGGGTTTTGCAAGTTGCTTGTCCCCCAGAAGAGCCAATATCGGAATCGGGGGCTGGCCCCCAAACCCCCTGATAACGAGCTATTTCGATTAATTAGCCCGTCGTTCCATTTCGGCTCTTAGGCTACCGAGGGTATCTACCAGGCCCTTTTCAAAGACCTCATAGAAATACTTTTGCAGCGGCCCCATGCTGGCTTTAGCCTCAATCATCTGCACCAACAGCGTTCTAGGGGCACCCGTCGAATCGAGGGGGGCTAAGCGCCACACCCCTTCTAGGGAATCCAGCGTGCCGGAGAGCATCCGGTAATCAATACGCTCCTGGTTGACTTCGATATTCTCGGTGACAATTTTCACCTTGATGGGCATAAAGCCAATCTTGCGACGATCTCGGCGGGCCACTACCGTGCGATTGCCCGAGCGCTCCGTCACTTTTGAAGACACCACCGAGGGCAGAAATTGAGGAAAGCCCTCATAGTCCGTCAGCACCTCCCACACCAGATTCGGTGGCGCTTGGACGATGGCCCAGGCGGTATAGTCCCCCAACTGCCCATTCAGCACCACATCTCCCTGAGCCAGCCGCTGCTGCTGAACTTCGTTGAGGTCAGGGGTGAATTGGTCAAGGGAAAGGGCCGTCGCCATGGCAAGATCTTAGGGAAATCGTCATGGTTACTGTAACCTATGCCCACGCCCAACTTTGCGGACATTCAGGCGGCCTACGGCACCTTCCCGACTACGGTCAAAAGCCTGATGCTCAGTACCGTGACGACCGCAGGGCAGCCCCAAGCCAGCTACGCCCCGTTTGTAATGACGAACGATAGCGGACGCAGCTTTTACGTATTTGTGAGTGGGCTTTCTAGCCACACCGCCAACCTCAAGGCCAACCCCCAAGCGGGTATCTTATTAATCCAAGACGAGGCCAACACCACCCAAATCTTTGCGCGACAGCGGCTGATGTACGACTGCCAGGTGGCGCAGATCTCCCCCCAAGATCCCCAGTGGACGGCGATCGCCGATCGTTTCCAGGTGCAGTTTGGGGCGCTGATTGAGATGCTGCGGCAAATGCCGGACTTTCAGATTTTTCGGCTGGTGCCCCAGTCGGGGCGATTTGTACTGGGGTTTGGGGCCGCCTACGAGGTCGACCCCGACAATATTGGGCAGCTCCTTCCCCCTCAAGAAGAAGATTGACGGTATTCCCTCATGGGGATGTGACGCTCTCAATAACACCGACAAGCGCCTCACACTTTTGTGGATCCAGGGCATCGGGATGGGGCGACGCAAACTGACCGCTATCGTTGTCGAAATATTGGCCCGAAGCTGCCGCAAATTCATCGGTTAACGCTGCACGCACCAAAATTCCTGCCCCGATCTGAATGTCGCTCCCCGCGACACCAAAGGCTTCTTTCACCATTTTGCTTCCCAGCATTGAACCGGGATTAACCGCGATGATGACTGGGCCATGCCCTTGCAGCGAAAGGGCCAGACTGCGAGACCACATGGTCAAGGCCAATTTGCTCTGGGCATAGGCCGAAAAATCTTCAGCGATCTGGACCCGCCCAGCCAACGCATCCAGATTCACGGGAGATTGGGCAGCGGAAGATACATTGACAACCCGCCCAGCAGCTTGAATCAGGGGGATGAGGCGTTGGGTGAGGAGATAAGGGGCGATCGCATTCACGACGAAGCGTACATCCAGGCTCTCTGGCGTGGCCGGGGTAGCGGTTTTGAACACCCCGGCATTGTTGATCAAGACATCCAGGGTGGTGTGTTTTGCAGCCACGGTCTGGGCCAGCAGTTCGACCTCGGCCAGGCGCGACAGATCCGCGACATAGCTGTCAACACTGTCCTCTCCCGATAGTGCAGAGAGTGTTTTTTCTGCGGCTTCCAGTTTCTGGGGATTGCGTCCATGCAGCAACACCCGGTGTCCTTGCGAAACAAGACTCTTGGCCGTTTCCAGGCCGATGCCATCGGTCGAGCCAGTGATTAGGATGGTTTTTCCCATGGTTTTTACTTTTTATGTGGTGAGGTGTGACAGTAAATTGTTCGCCAGACGTTTTAAAAACGATTATTCTTGGCTTTTTAGTTTCGCTTCAGAGCTATTAGCAATGCCCAACCTAAATGATAGGCAAGTAACTAATAAAACTACTGAAGGAATTGGCTGATAGGGTAATAATGCACTCAAGCAAATCAATACGGCAAAAAAGAGTAAGCAGGAGCTATGTAAGTCATTTAATTGATAGCGATCTCGTACTAACCATAAACCGACGACGTATAAAGCCAGAGGAACTGTAATTGCCCAAGCTGCAGTTTCGGGTGAAAGGTGTTGTCCTTCATGATGTGTCGAGCTCATGAGTTCTGCCATTAAGCTTAAGCCCGCCCCAGTGGCTGCTCCAGAGGCAAAAACGATGAAATGACCATAGGCCCAAACAAAAGTACGTTTATTTTCTATACTTTCTAAATGCTCTTCCTCACAAAAATAAAGCCACCACATCGTGAAAGAGATCACTGCACTGCTGATCGCTAGAATCATCAGAGAACGATTAAAACTGCTACTAGTGGAGAGTTCAATAGCATGAACGCTACTCAGCAAAATCTCTCCTAGAACAATGATATTCAATAAACCAAAACGTTCAATAACATGATGACGATGCCAGGGCGTATTTTTTGCTTGTCCCGCATACCATGGAAGAAAGAGTTCTGCAGCAATAGCAATTGCTACTGAAACAAAAAATATCATGCTCCAAGGCTCTGTCATAAAGATGATATATGCCCAGAAACTCTGGATTATTATTTGTCCTATAACATTCCTTCGCGCCGTAACTTTGAGTTGAGGACTCTTGTCTTTAATCCTGAGCCATAAAACAGCAGCGGCACTTCGCAAAAACAGATAGCCAATGAATCCATAGATAATTGCTCCACCTTGAAAAATAGTAGGAATACTGGCTGCCACCAACATAATGCCGATCATCATCACCATCACATTGATACGATAAGCAGCATCATCGTTATCAAAGCCGCTGGCAAACCAGGTAAACAACTTCCAAGGCCACCACAGAATAAAAAAGGCCAGGAGAAATTTGATAATCCCCATCATAAAATGACCTTCACTTAACTCATGGGTCAATCCATGAGCTGAAGTTGCGATCGCGATGACTACGACTAAATCAAAAAGTAGTTCTAGTTGGGTAGCAGCGCGATGAGGTTCATGGGGATCCCGAGCGACAAGAGCAGAGAAATAGTTTTTCTTGGGTAAAGGCATAAACTTTGACTGTTATGACGCCAGCATTTAAACAGGTAGGACAAAGGCCCTTCAATCAATTTTTTGGGCATGGTTTTAGTCACCTCAATTCGCTCCATTACTAAAGTCTGGCAATATATCATCTGCCAGTTTTTTTAGGGTTGTGGTCACATCAGCTTTGTTAAAGCGCAGGTTTAGGGCGACGTGATTAATGCCGATCGCTTGGCGAGACTTGAGATAACTTTTCAGGTGTTTAACCCCCAACCTTAGCCCTAGATGAATGGGTAAAGGAGGCGTATCGGGATCTTCCACCAGATCTATATACAGGGGTTCCATTACAGGTTGGTTGGGTCTGCCTGCTGCGGTGATTTGCGATCGCCAATCAGCAATTATTTGGGCTTGCATTGCCGTATTGCGGGGAAAGAGCATCCAACCATCGCCATTTTGGGCGATCCAGTTAGTATCTTGTTGGCTGCCCCCGGTAATTAGCAGTGGTAATTTCCCAGATGCTGGTTTGGGTAACATATCCATGCCATCGTAAGGTTTGCCATAACTATTCTCGAAAACTGGTGTATCCTCGCTCATGCGCTGGATATACTCAAAACTCTCGCGAAATCGTTCTCCGCGATCGCTGTAGGACAAGTTAAGAGCTGGGTATTCTGCGGGGCGATCGCCCGAAGCTACGCCAAGAATAACTCTCCCTTTAGATAAGACATCGGCAGTGGCAGCAGCTTTAGCAACATGGGCGGGATGTCTCAACGGCAAGATAACGCTAGCAACCCCCAGAGCAATTTTTTCAGTCTGACCAGCTAGTAAACCTAAATAAACAAACGGATCGTAAGTCTGACCAGCATCCCCAAAGGTCGGCACATTGAAAGGAACATCCCGTAACCAGATGGCAGAGAACCCAAGTTCTTCTGCCAACTGAACCCGCTCAATGTGCTCTTTCATGGTGGGTACCGATCTTGTTGCATAGGTCTCGATCGGCACGACCAAACCAAGGCTTAATCGATTAGGACGAAATACGGAGTTGTATCCTCGATTAATTGATTTGAACTGGATTTTTTCAATAGATTTGAGCATGGTGAACTTCCTTCACAAGTGCTTGGGCATTCGCGGATAAACCGCTCTCAGATAGAAACCTACAGTTTTAGAAAATGGCCTGAAAACTTCTTCATTCAAAGACTATGGTCAAGTAGCTTTTCGAGAAGAAACATAGATTTCAAACTTAGAGCGGTTTATGCTCACAAAATAGCCGCATCATCAAGTAATTTGAGGGCTCCTGCAACGTCTGCCGCAGAAAATTTCTCAAAATACTTACCGGCAATTTGTTTGTTTTACTCAGTGCTCACTAGTTGATTTCCTGAACTTTCATTACCAAATCATTCCAGTTACGCTGGTTCTCCATGTCATGCTCCATGCCTTTCTCATCGGCAATGGTAAAACGCTTAACGGCAGCGGTCTTGCTGGTTGCTTGATAGAGCCAGTAAGCTTCCGCTTTAAGGGCTTCATCAATTGGCTTGTCAATGGACTCATAAACGGCCTGCTTACAGGCATTGATGGACTCTGCCGGGAATTTAGCAATACGATTGGCTAGGGCGTCAACATAGGGCCCTATTTCATCCGGTTCGAGTGCTTTGTTGATGGTGCCGTATGCTTCGGCTTCGTCCGCATCAAAGTCACGGGCGCTGAGGATAATTTCCAATGCCCGACCGAGTCCGACCTGACGCGCCATCCGGGATGCACCACCGCCGCAGGGCAAGATACCCATGCCAACTTCCATCTGCATAAATTTAAATTTTCCCCGTGCTGCGAAACGCATGTCACAAGCGAGTGCAAACTCGTGACCGCCACCGCGTGCGAAGCCTTCGAGTTTGGCAATCGTGGCTTGGGGTAACTTACTGATTCGCTCTAAAACAGATTGCAAATCCAGCAATTTAGCTTCTTCGCGTGAGACGGCTTCCATCGACATATCTTTTAATAGGTTTGTGTCATAGTGACAAACCCAGATTTCTGGATGGGCTGACTGAAAAACGACGACTTTGACTTCGCGATCGCGTTCCAGCAATAACGCCAGGCCATTTAGATCGGCCAGCATGGGCAAACCTTGAACATTAACCGGCGGATAGTCGAAGGTGACCCAGGCAATTGCATTATTGACCTCAACGTTGAACGTGGTGAAATTGTCGTAGCTCATTGTGTATCTCCTGATTTACTTACGAATCAATCGAACTCAACTTCTCTCGCAAAATCAGCGATCGCGCCCGTGGCAGCTCCCCTATGAGCAGCCCAAAAGAAAATGTGCTTGTCCTTCACTGGCTTGGCAAACGCTATCTAGCGCATCGGTAACCGTTCCTGGGAAACGAGTGGGGAGATCCCAGGGTTCTGCTAGCTCATTTACAGTTTCTGCTTATCCCGACACAAGAACCCTGGGATCTGGGGGTTGCGGGACGGTTACAGCGCATCGTTGCCAGTAAAAATTGTGATCTTCGGGTTTGTCAGCTACTTGCTGACGTGTTTTCAATGACGACCTTGCCCATTGCTTTCCCGCTTTCCAAACGACCATGGGCCTGCCCGACTTGTTCAAGGGAGTACTGTGTTTCATCGAGTACAGGCTTGAGTCCACCGGCTTCGACAATCTGAGCTAATTGATGCAGGATTTCCCCATGTTGGTCTCGTTTGAAGTTGTGCAACATCGGAATCAACATAAACACAACGTGCAAAGACAACCCTTTGAAATGGGCTAGCGTCAAATCCAGCTCACACAGTGAAACGGTTGAGGCGACTTGACCATTCAGCGCGGCTGCTTCAAACGAATTCAGCATGTTTGCGCCCCCGACAGAATCAAACACCACATCAAAACCGGCCCCACCCGTGTGCTTGGCAACGTACTGTTCGACCGATTCCGTCTTGTAGTTGATGCCGGTTGCCCCCAGTTGCTCGATCAGCGCCAACTGCTTGTCACCGCCGCCCGTGGAATAGACATCGGCACCAAAGTGTTTGGCGAGCTGCAGAGCGACATGCCCCACGCCTCCAGAACCGCCATGTACAAGCACTTTTTGGCCTGATTGGATGCCCGCGCGGGCTAGCCCCTCGTAAGCCGTAATCGCGACTAACGGCAGGGCGGCGGCTTCACGCATCGACAAGTTTTTGGGTTTATGGGCAATGAGGTTGGCATCCGCCACGATGTAATCTGCCAAGGTGCCCGGTAAGTCGGCCAGTCCGCCCGCACAGCCGTAAACGTCATCGCCAACAGCATAGGTTGACACGCCCTCGCCAACCGCCTCGACCGTCCCGGCGAAGTCCATTCCTAGAATCGCAGGGGTATCGGGCGAAAGGGGTAATTCCTTGCCCATCTTGCGAATCATCGTATCGACCGTGTTGACGCTCGACGCCGCGATCTTCACGAGGACATGACCCGCTTGGACCTGGGGTGGTTCGATTTCCGCCGGTTCAAACGTCGCGTCTTCACCGTAGGACCTGACGAGCATTGCCTTCATTGTGCTGTTTCCTTTCAACTCGTAGAAGCGATAACAGCATCGTAATTATTCAGATCAAAAAGATAAATAGGCGTTTGGCAAAATGATAATTCGGATATTTTTGATAAATGGACATCTTATCGCTGCGTTTATTTCTGCGAATTGCTGCACTCGGTGGGGTCACGGCAGCCGCGCAAGACCTGGCGCTCTCACCCGCCAGTGCCAGCGCCCGTTTGGTTAAGCTCGAAGAAACCATGGGGGTGCGTCTGTTCAACCGCACCACTCGCGCCGTTTCCCTAACCACCGATGGTGAGGCGTTTCTGCCCTATGTCCAAGAGCTGCTCGAAACCCTAGAAACCGGACTCAGTGCCGTCAAGGGGCAAGGGGCAGACGCGGAGGGTTCACTGCGCATCACCATGCCGGGCTCCTTTGGCCGCATGTACATCATTCCGATCTTGGCCGAATTTCATGCCCGCCACCCCCGAGTCAGCCTTGATTTGCGCCTATCGGATGAAGTCTTGGATGTGGTCGAAGGGGCCTATGACCTGATTATTCGCAATGCCCCGCTGGTCGATAGTCGTCTGATTGTGCGCAAGTTAGCCGCTGATCGCCGCATTCTAGCGGCGTCTCCTACCTATCTTGATCAGCATGGTGCGCCTTCAAAGCCTGACGATCTGGCCGAGCATCAATGCGTCTGCCTTGCGGAAGCTACAAAGTGGACGTTTGAAAATGGGCAAACGGTGAGCGTACCGCGATCGTTTGTGGTCAATGATGGTGAGGCCTTACGCACCCTGCTGGAACAAGGCTTGGGGATTGGCATTAAGTCGCTGTGGAATGCCAGTGACAGCCTTAAATCTGGACAACTCGTTGAGGTGATGTCGGAATTTCCCCTCACCACCCATGCGGCGATTTGGCTGCTCTATCCCAGTCGCCGGATCATGGCTCCCAAAGTCCACGCCATGATTGATTTTTTGATCGAACAGTTTCACCCCGTTCCGCCCTGGGAGTGCTAGAGAGGCGCGCTCGATCTTGTGAATTGAATGAGCCGTGAGTCTGAAGCGTTGGCTAGCGATCTCCGGGTGCATAGGCCACCTCCTTCGCTCAGATGTTGATCCAGAAACCGAAGCAAACGTGCTGTTGGCGTTGGGCAATGGTGTCTGTTTAGATACGCTGATTCAAGGTTCCCGGCAGCAAGCGGTTTTCCAGCGGCATGTTGATACCTAGTAAGGACTCGGGCAGAGGGCGGTGATGTCACCGTGGTAGGCCAAGACGCTGGTGGTGGTCACGCTGCAGAGGTCCGACTGAATCAAGGTTTGCTGCTGTTCAAAGGTGAGGGGTTCTGGGGCTTTGCCCAGCAAGATATCCAATAGGCTGGGTTGGGGGTAGCTCACCTGCACCAGTTGATAATCCTCTTCCAATTCCGCCCGTTGGGCCAAATCCGCCAATGCCTCGGGACGCCCTGAAGTGCCGTCAATCAGGTTGTAATCTTCGGCGGTTTGAACATCAAAGATGTAGGCTCCCATCTCCTCCCGCAGGGTCTGTTCAGAGATGCCTCGGGTTTCAGCCACATGGGCCACAAAGTTGCTGTATTCGTTGTTGATGGCCGTCTGCACCACCTGCAGTTCTTCCTCGGTAGGGGCGCGGAAGGGATTGCCCAGGTCTTTGCCCTTGCCAGCGGCGATCGCGAATTGCTGAATGCCATTCCGGGTGGTGATGCCGCCCCCAAATAGCCCCCCATCAATGGCCACCGGATCGTCGAAAAACAATAGGGAGGGGCCAACTACGCCGATGCTGCCGACAATGCTGCCGGGGGCCGCGTAAATCACGTCCGCTGCCACCATCGACCAGACGCCACCTGAGGCCGATAGCCCTTCGATATAGGCCACAATCGGTTTGTCGGTAGTCTCTTTGTAGTCGGCCAGGGCCTGATAAATCACTTCTGACCCGACCACCGTGCCCCCTGGGGTCGAAAGCCGCAAAAAGATGCCTTTCACCTGCTCGTCTTCGCTGGCCTTCTCTAAAATTTCCTGCAGCTCATAGCCATAGGTCACCCCACTTACCCCAAACAGACCGCTACTGGCGGGGCTGTTGAGGATGACGCCGTCGATGTGAATCTGAAGCAGGTAGTTATCACTGTCGTCGTCACCTGAGACATAGTCGTAGCTCAGCGGTTCGTATCCGCCTAAGTCAACGGGTTCACCCCCACAGGCGGAGAGTCCGAGGGTGAGGGCGATGGTGGCCGTTGCGGTCCAAGTAGTGAGTCGAGTCATGGTTTTTGGGGGGAATTGGTTTTCTAAAGACGTTAGCTAAAACAAATATTCAGGGGAAAGCAAACCGTTTCTACTGGGGACATTTGGATGGCACCAGCCCCCCACCCCCCCGACGCCCCCCCGAACAGGACCACGCCGAGGGGGTAAGAAGAGAGGGCAGTGTA
>JBHJIP010000260.1:0-7149 GCA_050043365.1 Leptolyngbyaceae cyanobacterium | reverse complement strand
CTTCCGCTCTTCGGATCTCTTCTGTATTGGTTTTTACCTACTTTTTATTATTGACCCCTCCCACCTTCCCCTGGCCTTGGGTTGGTGCCGCTGGGGGTGGGGTCTCTTCTTTCCTAGAGATCTCCTAAAGAGACTACGCCGCGCTGTATCTAAGCTTTTCTCTGTGACCTTGCCCTTTGAGCCCCCTGCCCGTCCAACGCCGCTGCTAAATAGCGCGTTTCGGCCCTTAACTCTAGAAGATAGCTATCCCTGCCCTCTATGCCTGGGCGGACAAGTTGAGGCGCTACTGCTGACCGACGCCTTTGCTTGCGGTCAATGTCGGCATATCTTTACCGCCGAGTTGCCACACCAGCAGGTCTGTGTGAGCGACAGCCCACAACCGATACGTTGGCATTGGACCGGTCAGGCATGGAAAGTCATTAGACCGACGACACAGGCCATGACTCAAGTGATTAGCTGGCTGGCTGTGGGCCTGATTATTTTTCCGGCAACGCTGGTGTGGTTCGGCGGTTACCTGTTCCCGCCCTTGTCCCCAGCACCCGGAGAGCTGCCCTTTGCGACCCTTTGGGCTGGCCTGACGCTAATCGCCCACAGTGGCGTCGTGCTCTGGTTACTCGCCGTTTACTATCAGTTACCGGTTTACCTTGCGGCGACGATCCGCGCTTGGAAGTATCAATATCTGAGCCCTCTGAACTGAGCTATCGCCGTGACCCGACTCTACGATCGCATCTATGCGGTGGTGCGCCAAATTCCCCCAGGGCAGGTGGCGACCTACGGCCAGGTGGCAGAATTAGCGGGCCTGATCGGCAAACCGCGCTTGGTGGGTTATGCCCTCTATCGGGTCGCGGAGGTAGATGAGGTGCCCTGGCAGCGGGTGATTAATGCCAAAGGGGAGGTCTCCCATGCCCTCTCGCGCAATGGCAGTGATTACCTGCAAAAAGTGCTTTTAGAAGATGAAGGGGTGGTTTTCACCGCCAAAGGAAAAGTTGATTTGGCCACCTATCGTTGGCAACCCGACCCAGCGCAACTGGAAGCAGCGTTGGCCCATCTGGGCTTGGACTCCGAAGATTAGCCATCTTCTCTACAACCCGTTAGCCTATGCGTGGAGATTCAGAGGATGTATCCATGACCATTCAGACCCCAGGCTGGGTCAAGCATGCGGTGTTCTACCAAATCTTTCCCGATCGATTTGCCCGCACCGCCAGTTCTGTGGATCGTCCTGAAATGAACGTTACTTTAGAGCCTTGGGAAGCGCCTCCAACCCTAGAAGGGTATAAAGGCGGCGATCTCTGGGGGGTGATCGAAAAGCTCGACTATCTCCAAACCTTAGGAGTAACGGCAATCTATTTCACCCCGATCTTTCAATCGGCCAGTAATCATCGCTATCACACCCACGATTACTATCAGGTGGATCCACTTTTGGGGGGCAACAGCGCTTTTCAAGCCCTGCTAAAGGCCGCCCATGAGCGGCAAATATATGTGGTGCTGGATGGGGTCTTTAACCATGCCAGTCGCGGCTTTTTTTACTTCAACGACATCCTCGAAAATGGTCCCCATTCTCCCTGGCTAGATTGGTTCAAGGTTGAGGACTGGCCCCTCTCAGCCTATGACGGTGCTAAGCCCGCCAACTACGCTAGCTGGGTGAATAATCGGGCTCTGCCCCAGTTCAACCATAACAACCCGGCAGTGCGCGAATACATCATGCGCATCGGTGAATATTGGATCCGTGAAGGGATTGATGGTTGGCGACTGGATGTGCCCTTTGAAATCAAGGCTGAAGGGTTTTGGCAAGAATTTCGAGATCGCATCAAAGCCATCAACCCAGAAGCCTACATCGTCGGCGAGGTCTGGACCGATGCCCGCCAGTGGCTGGATGGCACCCAGTTTGACGGGGTGATGAACTATCTGTTTACCGGACCCACTTTGGCATTTGCGGCAGGAGACCGGGTCGTGCGGGAACATGTAGAGATTCCCGATTACTACCCCTATCCTGCTTTGGATGCGACGGGGTATGCCGATAAGATTCAAGCGCTGTTTGCGCTTTATCCCTGGGAGATTCAGCTTGCTCAACTCAACCTGCTGTCGAGCCATGATGTGGCTCGGGTGGGCACCGTTGTTGGCGAAGATATTTCTAGCCTGAAGCTTTCAGCCTTTTTGCAGATGACCTTCCCAGGAGCCCCCAGCATTTATTACGGTGACGAGGTGGGGCTAATGGGCGGCATGGATCCCGATTGCCGACGGGGGTTCCCACCGGAAAAGGACTGGGACCAAGACCTGCTGGACCACTATCGTGCTCTGATTGCTTTGCGCCATGCCCACCCAGCGCTGCGGGTTGGGGATTATCAAGTGCTGTTTACGGAAGGGCTGGTATACGTTTTTTGCCGGCGGCTCAGGGCAGACAGCCACTTGGATGCCGATTGCCGCACTGCGATCGTGGCCGTCAATGCAGATACGATCACCGCTACGACGGCAGCATTTACTTTGCCGGCGGCGATTTCGAATCCGCTTCGGCGGCTTTATGGTCAGGGGAGCCTGACCCAATCCGGTTCCGGTAAGACCGGGATTTTGACGATTCCCGCCCGGGCGGGATTAGTTTTAGGGTGATTAGGGGCTTATTGGCTTTCGGATGCTGCGACATCACGGTAATTAGGGTGATCACCGTGAGTGGAATCACGAACACCAGCATCACATTGCTGAACAGCCCAATTTGATCGTGGCCAACGGCGTCAAAAATCAAGTAGGCGCTGTAGGCGACGTAATAGCCCAAAAACAGTAACCCCTCCCAGCGAGAGATGCGGTTGCCCGTGTAGAAGATGGGCAAACAGGCGATCGCCACCGCAACCATGACCGGCAAATCAAAATGCAGCACCGCTGACTCAACGGATACGCCACCAATGGCGGAGGTTGCCCCCAAAACCAACAGCACATTAAAGATATTGCTGCCGACCACATTCCCCACGGCGATATCCTGCTCACCGCGATAGCTGGCCACTACCGATGTGGCCAGTTCGGGCATAGAGGTGCCTGCGGCCACAATCGTTAAACCAATAATAATTTGGCTAACGCCCATGGCTTCGGCAATGGCCACCGCCCCATAAACCAGCAGTTTGCTACCGATCACCAACATGACCAACCCCAGCAGCAGCCAACCCAGGTTGATCAGGATACGGGTATGCATGGGTAGGGGAGAAACAGCGAGATCAGCCGGTGGCCCTGATCCTTCAGCCGATTCAGGCGTCCCTTCTTTGCGCCCCTGATAGACCAAAAAAGCGCTATAGATGACGCTGCCAATCAGCAAAATCAGCCCATCAAAGCGACCGACCCGCCCATCTAGGGCGAACAGCACCATCAGCCCGGAGACGCCAATCATAATCGGCACGTCTAGACGAATCAGTTGCCGAGCCACCGTCAGCGGCACAACCACTGCCGACATCCCCAGGATCATCAGGATGTTGAAAATATTGCTGCCAATAATATTGCCCAGGGCAATATCCCCTTGACCGATGATGTAGGACTGTAAGCCGACCGCGAGCTCCGGGGCGCTGGTGCCATAGCTGACCACGGTCAAGCCAATGATCAGCGGGGACAAGCCCACGATGATGGCTAGATTAGAGGCTCCCCGCACCAAGAATTCTGCACCGGCTACCAATAACGCAAACCCACCCAACAGCGCAGCGAAAACGGCAATAGTCATGGCAAGGGGTAAGACGACGTTTCAACAGGCAAACACGGTTTGGGTGCCGATAACTCTGCTGAGGGACAACAAATGGTATATCGGCTGCACTATTTAGGACTGCAGACCCGAATGACGCTTTTCTTTCAAGTCGAGATCGGGGGTTGCATTGGCTGCGCCCATCATGCCATCTCCTCACTGTAGCCCCCTAAGTCGGTTCTAGCATCTGTGGGAAATGACTTTGCCCTTCAAAGAGAGCTGGGATGAATTGGGCTATGCAGCCCATAGATCACTAATATTTGCTGCTTCGAGGCTGCTGATTTCCTCTCGTTTGCTTCGGGGTCAACTTACACAGGCGAATACTGAATAAAGTCAGGTGGGGCGAAATCCAGAGGGGCGTGACGTTTAATAGGGCTAAGGCGCGTCATCAATTACAGGTAAAAGCCTTGCTGGGCAAACATTGCCGCGCCCTTTCCTATAATATTGCTAGGGGCTGTAACCGTTGCACCACAAGGGTTCTCAATTTAATTAATGACAGCCCCTAGTTATTCAGATTGCCATTGACCATGCCTTCCAGTGCAACGCCGACGCTTCAGCTTGATTATGTGCGTGACCAGTTTCCGGCTTTAACCGATGACTGGATCTTTTTTGACAATGCCGGTGGATCGCAAATTCTGAAACCGGTGGGCGATCGCCTCCAAGATTTTCTCTACACCTCTAATGTGCAGTTGGGGGCGTCGTATGGGGTCTCGCAATTGGCGTCACAGCGGGTGGCC
Organism: Leptolyngbyaceae cyanobacterium; assembly: GCA_050043365.1. Taxonomy (GTDB): domain Bacteria; phylum Cyanobacteriota; class Cyanobacteriia; order Phormidesmidales; family Phormidesmidaceae; genus PCC-6406. Next base: position 2,700 of record JBHJIP010000260.1, on the reverse strand, counting down.
CAGGGGAGTGAGGCGATGGCAACGCTGATTAATGCCGCTGACCCCAGCGAGGTGGTGCTGGGGAATAGCACCAGTTCGGTCTTGCGGATTTTGGCCCATTGCTGGGGCCAGTCCCTCCAGACCGGTGATGAAATCATCGTGACCAACAGCGACCATGAGGCCAACATCAGCCCCTGGCGAGATCTGCAAAGTCGCGGCGTTGTGCTCAAAACCTGGTGTGTGAATCCTGAGACCTTTGAGCTAGACCTGGCCGATTTAGACAATTTGCTTACGGACAAGACCCGTTTGGTGGCGGTCACCCAAACCTCGAACCTGCTGGGCACTCTCAACCCGATTCGCCCGATCGCGGATTTAGTCCATGAGCGGGGCGCTTTGCTCTGTGTGGATGGCGTTGCCTATGCGCCCCACCGCTTAATCGATGTGCAGGCTTGGGATGTGGATTTCTACGCCTTTAGCCTCTACAAGGTGTACGGGCCACACCTGGGGCTGCTCTATGGCAAGCGGGAGCACTTGCTGGCTTTGCCAGGGTTTAACCACAGTTTTATTGGGCCAGAGGTGATTCCTTACAAGCTGCAGCCAGGGGGGGTGAGTTACGAACTGGTCGCTAGCTTGCCGGGGATTGTCGAGTATTTGCAGGGGCTGGCTCAGCATCATTGGGGGGCGGATGTGGCGTCGGATACCAGGGGACAGCTTGTCCAAGCCTTTGACCTGATTGCGGCCCATGAGGCTAGGTTGAGTGATCGCTTACTCACCTATCTACGCAGCAAACCCCAAGTGCGCATCATCGGCTGTGACACTGCCGACCCCCAGAAGCGGGTGCCGACGATTGCTTTTGTGGTGGAGGGGCGCAAGAGTTCTGAGATTCCAACCTATTTGGATGCTGAGCAGATTGGCATTCGCTATGGCCATTTCTATGCGCCCCAGTTGGTGGATGATTTGGGGTTGGCGGAGCAGGATGGAGTGGTGAGGGTGAGTATGGTGCATTACAACACTCTGGAGGAGTGCGATCGCTTGATTGCCGCTTTAGACACGGTTTTATAGCAATCTCTGCTTCAATAGCGGTTTCTTATTGGTGAGGAGTATGTCAAGCGGCTTTTCACACCCTTGCTTGTCTCCACAGAGATTGGAAGGGGTAGTTATACTGGGCCATTCAGTTTAATCACTCCTATTTCTAATTAATAGCTAGGCGAACTGGACTCTCTATGAGTGAAAACGATTCCCCAATTGAAAAATCCTCAGCTCGTATTCGAGCAGACAAAATCAAAGGCTACAGATGCGAAAACCTTATCGCTGTAATCGAGGATCCGAAGGACATCCGCAACATTGGCACTGTGATCAGGAACGTAAACGCACTAGGCGTTGAGAAGGCTTATGTCGTTGATCCTAAAGGCGGGCTACCAGATGATTGGCAGGAAATGCGAGAACGCTCTTCCCTTTCAAAAACTTCCGTATCTGCAATCAAATGGAGTTTCGTCAAACGATTTGATAGTACGGAGGATTGCATCGCACATCTAGACAAAAACAATTTCATATCGTTTGTTACTTCGCCCCACATCAAGGGTAAAGAGAACGCCATCCTCGACGAGGTGGACTTTACGCTGCCTACCAAACTCGCCGTTTGGTTCGGGAATGAATCACGAGGCATTTCCGATACAGCTGTGCAAAATGCTGAACTATGCATCAGCATCCCAATGTTCGGCATGATTGAAAGTCTTAATCTTGGGACGACCTCTGGGATTGTGCTTTATGAGGTAACTAAACAGAGACGCAAGTATCAGAGCATGTATCGCAAGCGCAAGCGTCGTGTTCCTATAGACCTGAAGACAGAACGTTGATTCTTTTAGAGATGTTGATTACTTTTAAATGACTCGTATGACCTATTAGCAAAGCTGGCTACACTGAACAACTCAGCCCGATCACCTGCATTAAAGAATTTGGCTGAAATATTTCTAAACAATCATTCAGAATTGAGAAGTTAGGCTGATGCTGTTCCACCTAAATACCCACATAGGGGTATCAAGTAGAATGGTTTTTTCTGACTAATAGTTATACGGCACATTCATGGAGCGCAAAATAAATAAGTGCATCTATCCGTTTTTAAGAATATAAAGTTTAATAGCCCAGTTAGCATGATGGGAGCTGGGCTTTCCAGCAGTATTTTAGTTCTAGGTTTGGCTAGTCATCAGGTGCTTGCAACAGCTGAGATACTACATATAGATAAAACTCAAGAGGCGGTCCGTCTGGCTCAGGCAGACCCAGCCTATGCTGAGGCTCAGCGCCGCATTCAGGTAGCTTTGGAGACCCAGGCAACAGCATTAGATTTGTCATGGTTTGGTTTACGAATACTCCCACCTGAAATCGGTCAGCTCACAAATCTGCAAAGTTTGTTTCTTGAAGGAAACCTGCTGAGTAGTCTCCCACCTGAAATCGGTCAGCTTACTAATCTGCAAAGCCTAATTCTTGACAGGAATCAACTGAGTAGTCTCCCACCTGAAATTGGTCAGCTTACTAATTTGCAGGGGATAAAGCTTAGTTACAACGGGCTCACGGGTTTGCCCTCTGAAATTGGCCAGCTTACTAATATACAAGGGCTATATCTCAGATTAAATAAATTCACGAGTTAGCCCTCTGAAATTGGACAGCTAACTAATATACAAGGTCTAGATCTAAGATGCAAAGAAATCACAAGATTGCCAACTG
>JBHJIP010000259.1:0-21776 GCA_050043365.1 Leptolyngbyaceae cyanobacterium | reverse complement strand
CCGATTCGCATCAAAAAGCATGGTCGTCGAGCTCATAGTCTTTTTCGCTATGGCTTCGATATTCTCCGCCGTTTTTTCTCGAATTTGGATTCCTCTTTTGAACTGAACTGCAATCCTCTACATTTTTTGTCCTGTACTTAGGCAAATCTCAGCATTTATAAACAGAGTTGGTTAACAAGTTTTTCTCTCTTCTGCCGTCGGTAACGAACCTGATGGCGAGCTGTAAAGAATGGTGGCTACCAGCCCTTGAATTCGCTTTGACACCGATAGGATCAAGGTGACAGCAGTAAACAGTTCTCCTCACGAGCTAATTTCTACTCTGTTTCGCACTTTTTTATTCTGAACTGTGTCCTGTTGCCTCACTCACTCCACTTATGAGGATATGCACAATGACTGTTCTAAAAGGGTTTGATGCCATTGTTCAATATTTCAGTGAAGCCTTTGTGCGAATTTTTGGCCCTAATGAAAAAGGTGTGCCCGAGGTCGGGATTCAGCCCTTTGGGGGCGAGCCTTTATCAGAGTGGGTGGATGAAGGTTAGGGGATTAGATTACAGAATTCAAAAACAGGGCCGCAATCGGTGATTGCGGCCCTGTTTCAGTTAAAGGCGGCTAAAGAAATCAGACCTTCTAAAAACTACTGACCCAACTTGCAGGTCAACTCATTGGCGGGAATGCCATCGGCCCGTAGCACCGCGTTGAGGCTGATCGGGAAAGGCGAGACCTTCCAAATCTCGTCACAGTATTCTTGGATTGAGCGATCTGAGGAAAACTTACCCATGCGCACCGAGTTGAGAATGGACATCCGAGTCCAGTGATCGGTGTCGCAGTAGGCTTGGCCCACCGCCTGCTGACAGTCGATGTAAGACTGATAGTCCGCCATCAACATGAAGGGGTCATGGTGCAGCAATTTATCCAATAGGGGCCGGAACAAATCACTATCGCCCTGGGAGAAATGGCCGGAACCAATTAGATCAACCGCATCCTTGAGCAGCGGATTGCCATTGTAGAAATCCCAAGGGCGGTAGCCTTCTGTTTTCAGCTCACTGACTTGATCCGTGGTCAGCCCAAACAGGAAGAAGTTCTCTGCCCCGACGGCATCACGGATTTCCACATTGGCCCCGTCCAGGGTGCCAATGGTGAGGGCTCCATTCATGGCAAATTTCATATTGCCCGTGCCGGAGGCTTCTAAACCAGCGGTAGAAATCTGTTCGGATAAATCAGAGGCGGGGTAGATACGCTGGCTGTTGGTGACGTTGTAGTTGGGCAAAAAGATCACCCGCAATTGATTGCGCAGATCCGGATCTTTGTTGACCATATCGCCCACGGCAGTGATCAGTTTGATCATCAACTTAGCCATGTGGTATCCCGGAGCCGCCTTGCCGCCAAAGATAAAGGTGCGGGGGGTAATCTCCAAATTGGGATTTTGCTTCAGTTGGCTGTAAAGGGTGACGATGTGCAGCGCGTTTAAATGCTGACGCTTGTACTCGTGAATGCGCTTTACCTGCACATCAAACAGGGAGGCCGGGTCGACTAAAACGCCGAACTGTTTATGGATGCGGCTGGCCAAGTCCCGTTTGACGCTTTGCTTGATTTCCCGCCACTCCTCTCGAAAGGCAGAATTTTCGGCCAAAGGTTCGAGCTGCTGGAGTTTATCCAAATGCTTGATCCAGCCATCGCCAATGCGGCTGGTAATGGCCTTGCTGAGCCGAGGATTGCTCAAAGCAATCCAGCGGCGGGGGGTGACGCCGTTGGTCTTGTTGCAGAACTTTTCGGGGAACAGCTCGTAAAAGTCGCGCAGCACCGTTTCCTTAAGGAGTTCGCTGTGGAGGGCGGCAACCCCATTAATGGTGTGGCTGCTAACACAGGCCAGGTTGGCCATGCGCACGTAGCGTTCGCCGCTTTCATCGATTAAGGACATACGGGCAAGGCGATCGCTGTCCTTTGGAAACTTCATCCGCACCAGCTCTAAGAACTGGCGGTTGATTTCACAGATGATTTCCATGTGGCGGGGCAGGAGCCGCTCAAACAGGCTGATCGGCCATTTTTCCAGGGCCTCTGGCATCAGGGTGTGGTTGGTATAGGCCAGGGTTTTCTGAGTGATTTCCCAAGCGATGGACCAACCCAGCCCATACTCATCCAACAGCAGCCGCATTAGTTCAGCTGCAGCGATCGCCGGATGGGTGTCGTTCAGCTGGATGGAAAACTTCTCGTGGAACTTCTCCACGGGCACCTGCTGTCCCTTCAGGATGCGGAACATGTCTTGGAGAGAGCAAGAGACGAAGAAAAACTGCTGCTCTAGACGCAGTTGCTTCCCGGCAGAGGTTTCGTCATTGGGATAAAGCACCTTGGTGAGGTTTTCGGATCCCACCTTCTCTTCGACTGCGCCGTAGTAGTCACCCCGGTTAAAGACCGCAAAGTCAAAGGACTTGAGGGCCTCTGCTTTCCAGAGTCGTAGGGTATTGGCGGTGTTGACCTGATAGCCCAAGATCGGCGTGTCGTAGGGTACGCCTAAGACTTCGCGACCAGGCACCCAGCGCACCCGATAGCGCCCTTGATCGTCAGTGTAGGACTCGGTGTGCCCCCCAAACTTGACCTCGTTCGACCATTCAGGGCGGGCCAGCTCCCATGGGTTACCGTAGCGCAGCCATTTGTCCGTGCGCTCGACTTGCCAGCCATCCCGCAGGCTCTGTTCAAAAATGCCAAATTCGTAGCGAATCCCATAGCCCAAGGAGGGGATTTCTAAGGAGGCCATGGAGTCGAGATAGCAGGCCGCGAGTCTGCCGAGGCCGCCATTCCCGAGACCCGGCTCTTCTTCCTGGGCGAGTAATTCTTCGAAATCGAGACCCAGCTCCTCAATCGCTTGCTTGACCTGATCGTAAATTCCCATGTTGATCAGGTTGTTGCCCAGGTGAGGACCCATCAAAAATTCGGCAGAAAGGTAGCAAACGGTACGGGCTCGATCGCGGGTGTAGCTTTCGGCGGTGCCATTCCAGCGGTGCAGCATGCGATCGCGCACCATGTAGGCCAAAGCCATGTAATAGTCTTGCTGAGTCGCCAGGGCAACGGGTTTACCCTGGACAAAAAAGAGGTTGTCTAGAAAGGCACGCTTCAGGGTTTCAATGTCTGTTCCTGTGCGATAAATCGGACAGGATGGAGCGACGTTAGCGCCATCAGATGATGGGGACATACCCATAAATTCAAAACCTTGTGTTACAGATTTTTAACGATGTAACACCAGTCTGCTGGCAAACACTGTGGTTTCCAGCACGATTTCACTAAGGCTTAACTTTTCAAAGTGCCTGCTTCCTGGGGATCAGCGGTATCTGACGTGAAATTTGGGGGGCTTCACCCCGTCCATTCGATGGGTGCTGCCAGGATTATCGAATCGGCACAAACCCCGCTTCGATGAGGAGCTGCTGGCCCTCGCCGCTGAGCACCAAGTTGGCATAGGCTTCCCCAGCCTGCTGATCGACTTGGCCATCTTCGCGAACAATCACGAACAGGCGACGGGTGAGCGGGTAGTCGCCGCTGCGTAAGCCTTCAATATTGATTTGGTTGCGTTGGTTGGGGCAATTGGCAGGAGGCACGTAGGGCTCAGCGTAGGGGGACACCATTTGATCGGGTTGGCGACCGATAGCGATGGGCTTAACGGTGCATTGACCCACGACTTCCGGAGCAGAGGCATAGTAGATCGAACCGGGGGTGTCGCTGACCAAGCGTAGTGCTTCAGTGGTGGTGTTGGCGTTACGCACGGTGTTGGCAAGTGGATTTCCCGCCAAAACGGTATTCACAAAGAATTCGACCGTGCCCCCAGCGGCGGGGCGCGAGATGGGCACGATATCTAGATTCGGTCCCCCCACCTGGCTCCAGTTGGTGACCCGCCCCAGATAGATATCCTGCAGTTGGGTGAGCGTTAGTCCTTCTACCGCTAGGTCAGGGTGGACGGCGATCGCCAAGCCCTCAATCGCCACTGGAATTTCCTTAAGGCTGTAGCCCTGCTGCTCGGCCTGTTGGCGCTCTTCTGGTTTGAGCGGGCGCGATGACTGGGCAAAGGACAGTTGACTGCTTAACAGCATCTCGATGCCCGTGCCAGAGCCCGCTGGGGCACCAATTGGGTCGGTATAGCGGAGCTGCAGCCCAGGCTGAGCCTGCTGGATAGCCGCATCTACGGTGAGGCGAATGGGAGCCCAAGTGGTGCTGCCACCATAGTTGAAGAGCCCAGTGGGGACATTAGCCACTTGGGCCAAACCGTCAGCACTATTGGAGGGAACGCCATTGGGGGCGGGGGGATCCCCTGGGGCCGGGGCGGTGGGGTTAGTCGGATTTGAGCCCGTAATTCCGCCTAAGTTCAAGCCGCCATTCTGGTTTAGCCACCAGTACCCGCCCCCCAATAAACCCACCGTGACCAGTAAGGACGCCACAAGCACCGGGGTTTCGATTTTGCTGCTCAAATTTCTCACAGGGATTAGCCCTTACGTTCACCTTGTACATATCAACATAATACTGGACAGCAACCGGTAGATCAGACGAAACAGGGTGGCGATCACCACCGCCATCAACCCCGCCAGCACCGCCAGCACAACTGCGGTTTGTAGAGGAGAGCCCGTAGCGGCAAGCACCAGGCGCAGCGGTGGAAACAGCGTGATCACCGCAAGGGTGACACCCGCAATAATCACCAAATCGAGCCGTTCAATCACCCGGCGCGCCTGCAAGAACACCAGTCCCCCCAGCAATAAGAGCCAAGCGCCACTGCCCAGCAAGCTAGTGCCCAACAGACTGGTGAGCGCGATCGCCAGCAGCCCTCCTTCGAAGCCCGTAAAGGCCGCGCCCCCCAGAAACGGTACTAAGGGCACCCGCAAAAGGGAGGGAGATGCCGATACTGCCGGTGCTGAAGGGGCGACTGGCTTTGGGGCAGGAGGCTGTGCAGTCGAGGCTGGGGGTTGATTTTGGAGGGCGGTGCCCGGGGGCTTTGGGGCAGGAGGCGGGTTGGGTGAAGGTGAGGCGGCGTTGCCTTGAACGGCGGCTTTTAAGGCATCTAATACGGCTTCAGCGCTGTCGTAGCGCTGGTTGGGGGTGGCGCAGAGCATTCGATCTAAAATCGCCGCGATCGCGCCATTCACCTGGGCATGGGGTCGCCAGTTCCAGGTGTTGTTGTAGCCATCGTAGAGATCCCCGGTGTCTTTACCGGTCAGCAGGGTAATGCAGGTCACCGCTAAGGCATAGAGATCGGTCGAAGGGTAGACGGTACTCCCCGACATTTGCTCAGGGGGGGCAAACCCCATGGAGTAAATCCCCGTTGACTTGCCGCCCGTGCCGCTGGCGGCAGTCACCTGCTTCACCGCCCCAAAATCCAGCAGGTACAGGGTGCCATTCCGGTGCCGCATAATATTTGACGGCTTAATGTCCCGATGAATGGTGCCGTTTTCGTGGACGAAAGAGAGCACCTGCAGCATTTCCACCAAAATTGACAGGGTATCCGACTGGGAAAATGCCCCCTGTCGGGCTAAGGTCTGCTCTAGATCTTCTCCCTCAATGTATTCCTGCACTAAGTAAAAGTACTCTTCCTGCACATGGGGTCTCGCCCCCGGCACAATCAGCGGGAAAAACGCATAGAGGTCGGGGATCTGGCGATGGCGATTGCCCAAATCCTCTAAAACCGCAGCCTCCCGCTCAAACAGAGATTGAGCCAACTGCAGTTGACTCGGATTTAAATCCCCTGAAGGCTGGAACAGCTTCACCACGCAGGGGCGCATCGTGGGCGTGTAGCGGTCGCGGGCGAGGTAGGCCGCCCCAAACCCGCCCTTGCCCAGCAATTTTTCCGTTATGTAGCGTCCGCTTAAAATCAGCGGCATGCCGCAGGCCGTACAAAATTTTTGCTGCACCGTTTTGATCGTGTTGCCCTGGTCAAGATCGGCAAAATGATTTTCTGGGCGAGGGCAGCTGGGGCGTGTGCAGACGATCTCCATACCAATTGATGAGGCAATAATTCCTTGCCCTTAAAAGATAGCCAATGAAATAGAAAAAACTACTGCCCTTGGGTCGTCATTGATGCCGTTGATGCAGCTGTATCCACTGGTTTTAGGGCTTTTTCCTTCGTAGCTTTGGTTGAGTGACTAAATTCTAGGGACCGGTTCGTAAATTGGGGCAAAATCTCGTGGGTAACGGCTTCTGCCGCCTTTGAACGGTAACGACTCGGGTTAAAAATGACGGATAAGGTCCGGTTGACCACCACAGTATTGATTTTGGCCCGATGGAGCATGCCCATTTGCAGCTCCTTCTCAATGGCGGAGATCGACACAAAGGAGACCCCTAAGCCTGCTTGAACCGCGTTTTTAATCGCCTCAATCGAGTTCAGCTCCATTTCGACTTGTAGTCGCCGGGTTTCAATGCCGCAGCGGGTCAGCACCTGGTCAATCACCTTGCGAATGGTGGACTGGGAATCAAGGGCAATAAACTTGAGCTTATACAGATCATCCCGCTGGATCACCTCATTACTTGCCAGGGGATGCATCATCGGCAAAATCAAGGCCAGCTCATCTTCGGCATAGGGCACAATCTTTAGGGAGTCTTGGAGTTCACTGGGGACTTCGCCGCCGATAATGGCCAAATCTACTTGGCCATTGGCCACACTCCAAGATGTACGTCGGGTGGAATGGACATGGATCTGAACAGCCACGTCAGGGTACTGCTGCCGAAACAGGCCAATCATGCGGGGCAAAAGATAGGTGCCGGTGGTCTGGCTGGCTCCCACAATTAAAGTTCCCCCTTGCAGGCTCTGGAGATCTTCGATCGCCCGACAGGTTTCTTGGCATAGGCTAAGGATGCGATCGCCGTACTCAAGCAGTAAATGTCCAGCCTCTGTCAGTTGCGCCCGTCGCCCGCCCCGGTCGAATAAGGGTACATTGAGCTGACGCTCTAAATTCTGGACCTGTAGGCTGACCGCTGGCTGAGACACGTATAGGCTGTCAGCAGCCCGCTTAAAGCTCCCTTCAGTGGCGATCGCTTTAAGAATGCGCAACTGATCTAGGGTGAATGGCAGATCGGCAGACATAATGTTCCATCCGAAAGAAAGGCAAAGACAAAGGACGATGCAGCCACTCGGTAAATTCCCTGCAATTCTGTGGAAACTCCATCGTTGTGCTAAGGCTGGGAACAGTGGTATTACAGCGCCGGGATCACCGGCATCCCTAGGGTACTCCTTTGACGGGATCACCAAACACAACTTACAGCGAAACCTCAAGCGTGTATGAAGCGGCAGGTTATTGAAACATTCCTCAATCTATCAGGGGTGGTTGGTATCGCCCTGATGGACGATGGCCGCTCTCGTCCATACTTTTACGGTATTGACACGGTCCTCAATTCCCAACAGTTAGAGCCCCTGACCAAAGGGATTCAGCAGGTGGTCAGTACCACTCCCCATGACTTTGAGTCCTTTACCTTTCACTTCACGTGCAACGACATCCACCTCTATCGGCTGATGAACGGCACGATTCTGTTGGTGTTAACGACTCCGGAGCTAGACCGAGAAGTTTATGCGAACTTATTACCCCAGCTCCAACAGGTGCTGCAGGATGATGCCCAAAATGCGATCGCGAATTTTCGGCTGCTGGCTGGAAGCAGTACCCTCACCAACCCGGACTACTGGCAACCCGAGACCCAAGCGGTGCCCGCTTACCCAGCTCAACCCAACGCTCCCGTCACCATCACCTGGGAACTGACCCTAGCCGCCCTAAACTGCTTAAGTGATGCGACAGCCCACTATCTGGGCAAAATCGTAGTGGCCAATACGTGGCGTAGTACCCGTCCCGACGACGACGCTTTAAAAGCCCTCAATCTCAATCGTAATGGTCACTTTGCCCTCGCCGATGCTGCCGCTCCGCCCAAGCCTGATGCGCTCATTTCTGACGACACCTATGCGGCCCTAAAGCCTTGGGTCGATGCATTTTCAACCCGATGTGCTCGGATTATTCGAGACTATCGAAAGATGGTGCTAGAGCAGGGGCTAGACGAGCAGCAACGGGCCACACTACAGATTTCAGAGCTTGAATAGGCTCAATTTGAATAGCTTGTTAGGCCTCAAGGCCGCAACAGTGCCAGCTCCGTGAACCTTCCTATAATTTTTTGATGGCTATAAATTAGGCCTTTTTGTGACCGTTTTGAGCGAATCGTTCTAGAACCTTCAAATCCCATGCCAAAAACCGTCAAGTTAGAGCCGATTGCCCAGGAAAGCACCATTGCCACCAATGGCAACCTGCTTTCTGTGCTCCTCAACAAAGATTTGGATGTCTTAAAAGAATGTGGTGGCCGAGGCATGTGCGCCACTTGCCACATTTATGTCACCGATGGCATGGAATCCCTCACCCCGATTAATCGTCGGGAAAAGCGCACCCTAGAGGTGATCACCTCTTGCAAAACCAATTCTCGCTTGGCCTGTCAGGCTAGGGTGCTTGGCGAAGGGGTTGTGGTCGAGCTACCGCCAGGGATGTATGTCAATTCGCTGCAGGATATCGAAGCCCTGATTGGTCGAAGAGCTGAGCAAAACCTACTCCACCCGATTACAGGGGCGGTTTTGGTGGAATCCGGCAAGTTAATTACGCGCTCAATGATGCGCCAGCTCGAAGAAGGCAGTGACAATAAATTTAAGGTCAACGAGTTTTTCAACCAGTCCTCTGAAGTCTAGGCCAGTAAGCGCAGCACAAAATCAGCGATTTCCTTGAGATCTGCTAAGGTATCTTCAACATTGGGTTCGTCATCCTTGCCTGTAGCAATGGCTTTTAGACGCGATGTCAGCCTCCCTCAATCTCAACTCCCGACAACAACACATCCTCTGGGCAACGGTGCAGCATTACGTCTCGACGGCTGAACCGGTTGGCTCCAAGGTTCTGGCCCAGGAATATAACCTGCAGGTTAGCCCTGCCACCGTGCGACAGGCGATGGGGGCGCTCGACAAGGCCGGACTACTTTTTCAGCCCCATACCTCAGCGGGACGCGTCCCTTCTGATGGGGGCTATCGCCTTTACGTTGATCACTTGATTCAGCCCTCGCAGGCCGCAGCCCAACAGGTAGGAACTCAACTTTCCCAAAGCTTAGATTGGGAGGGGTGGAGTATGGAAGCGCTACTGCGAGGGGCAGCTCAGGTTTTGGCGACTCTGAGTGGCTATCTAACGCTGATTACCGTCCCCCAAGCCAGCACGGCCTGGATTCGCCATGTGCATTTAGTTTCGGTGGGACCCGAGCAAATTTTGATGGTGCTGTTGCTCAACTCCCTAGAAACCCAATCCCTGCTCTTGCAGCTCCCTAAGGATACGGATGGGGCGGCTTGGGACCAAGAGGCTCTAGAGCGGGAGCTGCAGATTTTATCGAATTTTCTCAGTACCCATCTAGAGGGGCGATCGCTTATGGAAATTGAGCATCTCGATTGGCAGGAGCTGGGACGAGAATTTGAACGCTACATTGATGGGCTGCGTTCCGCCATCCAAACATTGGTGCGGCGCAATCAAGCAGCCAGCCCTGCCCCCTTTGTGATCAGCGGTTTTTCGGAAGTGCTCAGACAGCCGGAGTTCTCTGAAACCCAGCACATGCAGACCATCATCAACTTTTTGGAAGGAGAGCAAGCCCAGCTCTGGCCGTTGGTGTTTGAGACCATTGAAGCCCCTTCGAACCCCCAATTGCGTATTTGGATTGGCTCAGAAAATCCCCTGGAACCCATGCAAGGTTGCGCATTGGTGTCGTCCACCTATACCCGCTCAGAAATCCCTGTGGGCAGCATCAGTGTCTTGGGACCCACCCGGATGATGTACGAGGACACGATCGCGGTCGTTGAGGCAGCGGCAGATTATTTATCGACCCATCTCGATCAGCGCACCCGGTAGGCCAAGTAACTTGGCTTACCGCTGAGAAAAAATTTGCCCTTTACAATCAGAGCAAGTTCCCTGGCGCTGCTGGTCCGTGCTGATTACTGAAGTTCTGGCTGTACTCTCGATTGCTGCTGCGACCGGGCTGCGTCTCGCCCTACCCCTTTTATTGATTGGGGTTTTGGCTGGCCCGCGTCTCTGGTCCCAAGTGCCCCTGCTGTCAGCGCTTAACCCGCGTCTGGTGGTGGCCTGCTTGGTGAGCTGGTCCCTAGCAGAGCTCGTGCTGTTGAAAAAACAGCGGGTCCGACGGCTGTTTCAAAGTATGGAGCTGCTGCTTAGCCCCTTGGTGGGGGCGATCGCGGCGATTACCGTCGTCCATACCCTCAGTACTCGCGAACAATGGCCGGTTCTGCTTGAATCGACGCTGATCGCCGGACTTTTAGGAGGGCTGCTGGCCTTGCTGCTGCAGTTTGTGCAGTTGGGCTGGCTTTACCGCTTTAATGGCCCGCCTTTGTGGGTGCTGTTTATCCAGGATTTGCTTTGTGTGTGCCTGGTTTTATTTGCCTTTGATGCCCCTCAGCAGGGCGGGCTGATTGCCCTACTGTTGCTGTGGCTAGCGCTGCGGACCTCTACCCTCTGGCGACAGTGGTACCTGGCCCAATCGGACCCCCATTACCGGCATCAGCCCCGCCGATTTAAGCGCTGGCCCGATTGATGGGTAGGGCCTGACCTTAAACTAACGGGCTAGCAATGACCGGCTCTGGCTCCACCACCATATCTTGTAAATAGGCGTGGGTAATATAGTCTGCCACCATCCGATCGCTGTTGAACTGGGGCGCAATGGTGCAAATCGAGGCTTTCATCATCGCAATCCACTGACGCGGTAAGCCATGGCGATCGCGATCATAAAATAACGGAGCCATTTGCCGCTCTAACAAACCATAGAGCGACTCCGCGTCAATCTTATCTTGGGTTTCCTGATCACTGGTATCAGCTTCTTCTCCGATTACCCAACCATTGCTGGGGTTACCCGCCCGGCCCTCTTGATAGCCTTCGCACCACCAACCATCCGCCACGCTGCAGTTGATCACCCCATTTAGCGCCGCCTTTTGGCCACTGGTGCCACAGGCTTCTGTGGGTCGCCGGGGGGTATTCAGCCAGGCATCCACGCCGTGGGTGATCAGTTCAGCGGTGTACATGTCGTAGTCTTCGATAAAGGCGATGCGATCCCGCAGAGCCGGGTGGCGACACCATTCCATCAGCCGCTGAATCAAGCGCTTGCCCTCATCATCCCCTGGGCGGGCTTTACCCGAGAAAATAATCTGGATGGGGCGGCGGGGATTCGACAGGATCCGGATTGCCCGCTGCAGATCCTTAAACAGCAAGGCTCCGCGCTTGTAGGGGCTAAATCGGCGGGCAAACCCTAGGGTCAAAGCATTGGGATCCAGCAGATGATCAACTGCGGCAATATCATCGGCGGCTTCCCCCCGCTGCAGACGAGCCTCTAAGACTTGGGCACGGGTATAGGCAATCAGCCGCTCTTTCAGAATCAAATGCCGCTGCCAGAGCTCGCGATCGGGAATGTCTTTCACCCGTCGCCACAGCTCAGGCTCTGCCACCTTCAGAGACCAGTCTCGACCCAAATATTGGTTATAGAGATCGGCAATTAGTGGCGCTGTCCAGGTGCGGGTATGAATGCCATTGGTGATGTGTTTAATGGGCACTTCAGACTCAGTTTTATCAGGGTATAAAACGCTCCAGATTTGGCGAGAGACTTCCCCATGGCGACGACTCACCCCATTGGCGCTACGGCTCATGCGCAGGGCCAGCACCGTCATTGCAAAGGGCTCCCAGGGATCCCCAAATCGGCGTGCCCCTAAGTTTAAAAACTGCTCTCGGGTCAACCCCAACTGCGGCCAATAATGGCCAAAGAAAGAGTCGATCATGTCTGCGGAAAAAATATCGTTGCCGTCGGGAACGGGGGTATGGGTGGTGAAGACGGCGCGGTCGCGCACCTTTGATTCCACTTCATAAAAAGCCTCGCCCGTAGCCTCAATTTCTTGTCGCGCCACCTCCAAGAGACTGAAGGCCGAATGCCCCTCATTGATATGGAATAACGCAGGCTCAATTTCCAAGGCGTGCAGCATTCGCACCCCGCCAATACCCAACAGAATCTCTTGGGCGATGCGGGTTTCACGGGTACCGCTATAGAGCTGACTGGTGAGGCGGCGATCAATCGGGTCGTTGTCGGAGCGATCGGCATCGAGCAAATATAAACTGACACGGCCAATCCGAGCTTGCCAAGCCTGCAGGCGCACCGTCCGTTGTCGGATTAGAACCTTGATCGTGACCGGTTGGCCATATTCATCTCGAACCAGATCCAAGGGCATATGCCCAAAGTCATTGTCCGTGTAGGAGTCTTCTTGCCAACCGCTACGATTCAACCGCTGACGCACATAGCCCTGCTTGTAAAGCAGCCCGATTGCGACCAGCGGGAGCCCTAAATCCGAGGCTGATTTGAGGTGGTCTCCCGCCAAGACCCCCAGCCCCCCGCAATAAATCGGTAGTGACTCATGGATGCCATATTCAATAGAGAAGTAGGCAACCGGTTCTTCTGGAGAGATATGAGGCGCAATGCGCCCAGCCCAAGTGTCATCCTCTTGCATGTAATGGTCAAATTGGTGACCAAGGGCCTGAAGCCGCTTTAGATAGTGAGGATCTTCGGCAATTTGCGAGAGACGCTCATGGGCAACCGACTCCAGTAGAGCCACAGGGTTATGGTTGCAGGACTGCCAAATGGTGGGATCAATGGTGCTAAACAAAGAAATTCGCTCTGCGGTCCAGCTCCACCAATAGTTATGAGCCAGGTCCGCCAAGCGACGTAGGGGAGAGGGCAAGGTGGCTTTGAGTTCGGTAACGGGCGTCTTCATGGCGCAGCAGCATTGAGGAGAATAGGATTTTGAAAGACCACAGCAAAACTTGGCCCAGGCAAGCCCCTAGGCGTTACCCAATCACCAGTCGTGACCAATAAGGGTGTAGTCTTGGCAGCGGCTAACAGCATGACCGATGAAGCTGACGGTCAACCCTGCCGAAGTTCATCCTTCTAAGATAGCGTGGATGCTAGAACAGCGATCTCCTAACTGTGTAAGGCTTTTGCAAAGCCG
This sequence comes from Leptolyngbyaceae cyanobacterium, assembly GCA_050043365.1. Taxonomy (GTDB): domain Bacteria; phylum Cyanobacteriota; class Cyanobacteriia; order Phormidesmidales; family Phormidesmidaceae; genus PCC-6406. The sequence continues at coordinate 8,758 of JBHJIP010000259.1, read as the reverse complement.
ATCAGAAATGGGATGATCAGGTTACAACTGCTTACTCTCAATTGCGAAAGAGGATAACCATGGATTGGCTGCGCCGGATTTGTTTGAGCTGTTTACTGCTAGGCGTCGTCGTCTTGGGCGTTCTGGGGGATGTGGCCCCGGTGTTTGCGCTGGATGAGAACAAGCAGGATTTCACCTATTCCGATCTCAGTCGCCAAGATTTCTCCGGGCAAAATTTGGTGGGGTCTTCGTTGGCGGCAGCGGACGCCCGCGAGGCTGATTTCACAGATGCAGATCTAAGCCAAACGATTTTGACGAAGGGGGTGTTTCTACGGGCCAATATGACGGGGGTGAACCTGTCCAAATCCTTTGCGGATCGGGTGATCTTTGATGGGGCAGATCTCACCAATGCGGTGGTGGTGGATGCGATCATGACCAGCACGTCTTTCACCGATGCCGTTATTGAGGGGGCGGATTTTTCGGGAACAATTTTGGACCGCTATCAAACGGTGCAGTTGTGTAAGTACGCGGATGGGGTGAATCCGGTGACGGGCGTATCCACAAGGGATGGGCTCGGGTGTCGTTAGTTTGAGAGATACGGGTCAGAATCATTCATCCCCTGGGGGCTTAAGCCGTCCATAACCACCGCCACCAGGGGTTTCGATAATTAAGCGATCGCCCCTTTCCATTTCCACCTGAGCCTGACTGCCTAAATCAATTTCATCCCCATTACTTCGCTGCACAAGATTTCTGCCCATGGCCCCTGATTCGCCCCCCGTTAGGCCAAACGGTGCCACAGTACGATGGCTAGAGAGAATCGATGCGGTCATGGGTTCGCGAAACAGGAGCGCGCGACGAATGCCGTTGCCGCCGCGATAGAAGCCCGTCCCGCCGCTGTTGGCTCGGATCTCAAAGCGATCTACCAAGACGGGAAAGCGCCATTCCAACACTTCGGGATCAGTGAGGCGGGAGTTGGTCATGTGGGTATGGACAGCGTCGGTGCCGTCGAACTCCGGTCCTGCCCCCGAGCCCCCGCAAATGGTTTCGTAATACTGATAGCGTTCGTTGCCAAAGGTGAGGTTGTTCATCGTCCCTTGGGACCCGGCCAGGGTGCCTAAGGCCCCGTACAGGGCATCAACGATCGCTTGGGAGACCTCAACATTCCCAGCCACCACAGCGGCGGGCGATTTTGGATTCAGCAATGACCCCTCTGGAATAAGGATGCTCAGGGGCTTGAGGCAACCGGCATTGAGGGGGATATCGTCGTCCACTAAGGTGCGAAACACATAGAGAACTGCCGCCTTGCAGACTGCGGCTGGGGCATTGAAATTGGTGTCGCGCTGAGAGGAGGTGCCTGTGAAATCAATCGTGGCGCTGCGCTGAGTCGAATCAATCTCGATGCGCACCTGAATCTGGCTACCGTCATCGAGGGGATAGGTAAACTGGCCGGGACTAAGGCGATCGATGACCCGCCGCACGCAGTCCTCAGCGTTGTTTTGCACATGGCCCATATAGGCTTGCACGGTGGCTAGCCCCTGCTGGTCAACCAGTCGTCGCAGCTCCTCCACCCCTTTCACATTGGCAGCAATCTGGGCCTGGAGGTCGGCGATATTTTGGTCTACATTACGCGCTGGATAGATCGCTTGGGTCAGTAACCGCCGCAGCGTCGTTTCTTGAAACTGGCCTTGATCCACCAACAAAACATTGTCGATCAACACCCCTTCTTCCTCCAGGTAGCTGCTCTGGGGGGGCATCGAGCCTGGGGTGATGCCGCCAATATCGGCATGGTGTCCCCGCGAGGCGACATAGAACTGAGGAGCCCGCTCATCCCCCATCTCCTTCTCCCTTTCTCTAATGGGGAGAAGGAGATGCAAGTCCCTCCCCTGACGGGAGAGAAACTTAGGGTGAGGGGTCTCCCAAAAAACCGGCGTAATCACCGTGACATCGGGCAGATGGGTGCCGCCGTTATAGGGATTGTTGAGGGCATAGACATCTCCAGGACGGAGGCAATCGCCCTTTTCGCGGATCAGGCTCTGCACACTCTCCCCCATGGACCCCAAATGCACGGGGATGTGGGGGGCATTGGCCACCAGTTGACCTGCCCCGTCAAAAATGGCGCAGGAAAAGTCAAGGCGTTCCTTGATATTGACGGAGGTGCTGGTGTTTTGCAGGGTCACTCCCATTTCTTCGGCGATCGCCCGAAACAGGTTGTTAAAGATTTCGAGGCGGACGGGGTCAGGCGGAGTGTTTGGGGATGTGATGTGACTTTGGGCTGGGGAGCTGAGGAGCTGGGGAGCTGGGGGGCTGTATTTCAATACCAAAGCGCCGACCTCGGTAAATTCAGCCTGCCAATGCAGATCGACCACATTGGTGCCGGTGGCTTCGATAATTAGGGCTGGCCCAGTGACCTGATCACCGGGGCAAAGATCATCGCGATGGTAGAGGGGCGTCTCGTACCAGCGATCGCCCAAATACACCGGTACCGTTGCCTTGGGGCTGAGAGGCTGTTGGCGCTGGCGGGTCAACACCGGCTCGGCGGGCACATCGGTCTGGCCCACCACCTCCACCGAGACGCTGTCGATAATCAGGGCCTTGCCGGGAGAGATAAAGCCATAGCGCTGGCGATGGACTTCGGCAAAGGCCTTTTCCATCTCTGCCATGGCCCCATAGGAAATGATCAAAGGGGCGTCGGTGCCGGCATATTTCAGATGCACCCGAGGTAAGACAGTGACCCCCGTTTGTTCGGCGAGGGCATCGCGATTGGGTTCAAGCGCGATGCCTTGCTGAGCCAGTTCCGCCAGACCCGATTTCGCCAGCACCGTCAAGGTGGTCTTCAGTTCAGAGCGAGTCTCAGCAGTGAGGGGGAATTCCAGCGATCGCTCCCGCAAGGCTCGAATATCGGCCAAACCCATGCCGTAGGCAGAGAGCACCCCGGCATAGGGATGGATAAATATCTCGCTCATGCCAAGCGCTTCAGCGATTTGGCAGGCATGTTGCCCGCCCGCGCCGCCAAAACAGCAGAGGGGGTAGGTGGAAACGTCGTAGCCCCGCTGCACGGAGATTTTCTTGATGGCGTTGGCCATTTTTTCTACAGCGATCGCTAGAAACCCTGCCGCCACCTGCTCAGCCCCCCTGGCATCTCCTGTGGTTTGGTGGATGAGATCGGCCAATGCTGCAAATTGGGCCTTAACGCCCGCTTGGTCCAGGGGCAAATTGCCGTCGGGTCCAAACACCTGGGGAAAAAAGTCAGGCTGCAGCTTGCCCAACATCACATTGCAATCGGTCACCGCTAAAGGGCCGCCATTGCGATAGCAGGCTGGGCCAGGATAGGCCCCAGCTGAGTCGGGCCCCACTCGGTAGCGGCTGCCGTCAAAGTGCAAAATCGAGCCGCCCCCAGCGGCGACGGTGTGGATGGCCATCATCGGGGCCCGCAGCCGCACCCCGGCCACCTCAGTTTCAAAGGTGCGCTCATATTCACCGCCGCTGTAGTGGGAGACATCTGTGGAGGTGCCCCCCATATCAAACCCGATCAGGTTCTGGAATCCCGCTCGCAGACTGGTCTGTACCGCCCCAACAATGCCCCCCGCTGGGCCGGAGAGAATGCTGTCTTTCCCCTGAAACAAAGCCGCATCGGTGAGTCCCCCGTTGGACTGCATAAACATCAGACGGGGGATGGGGCGATTTCCTGTCTCCTGTCTTCTGTCTCCTGTCTCCTGTAAAGCTGTCGCAATTCGATCCACGTAGCGGCGCAGAATGGGCGAAAGATAGGCATCTACAACGGTGGTATCTCCCCGGCTGACTAGCTTGATCAGGGGGCTGACCTGATGGGAGACGGAAATTTGGGTGAACCCCACTTGCTGAGCCAGAATTGCAACTCGCTGTTCATGGGTCGGGTAGCGATAGCCATGCATCAGCACGATCGCGCAGGCCCGAATCCCTGATGCATAGGCGACCTGGAGCTGCTCCAGTAGTTGGGCTTCTGCCTCAGCCAGCGGTTGCTGCACCTCACCCTGGGCATCAATACGTTCGGGCACGCCAATCACCTGCTCGTACAGCATGTCTGGCAGTTGGATGTGGCGGGCAAAAATATTGGGGCGATTTTGGTAGCCAATCCGCAGCGCATCCTGAAAGCCGTCAGTGATCACCAGCAAGGTGCGATCGCCCTTCCGCTCCAGTAGGGCATTGGTGGCGACGGTGGTGCCCATTTTCAGCGCGTCAATCTGTTCCGCTGGGATCGGATCAGATACAGCCAGTCCCATCAGGTCGCGAATCCCCTGCAGTGGCGCGTCGGCATAGCGATCGGGGTTCTCTGAAAGCAGCTTATGGACGACTAATTCTCCGTCGGGACGTCGGGCCACAATATCGGTAAAGGTGCCGCCGCGATCAATCCAGAATTGCCATCGCGCTGCAGATGCAGGGTCTTTTGAAATGTACACAGGCTGAAGAGAGGACGCAGGGGTTAGTCAAAAGTAGCAAGTAACGTGTCGGAATTTAGGGGACTTGCATCAGCCCGCCCTGGAATTTCTGCGATGGAATAGCCCAATCCCCTGGGGCTACTATGGGCATGGGCGCAGCAATGTATTTGGGCACAATGTGTCACCGTTACTGAGACGCATGTCCTAAGACCTGGCCAGTAAAGCTCGAATTAAGGGCAACAACCACAATGCAGCAGTTACAACGCTCGATTCAGCAAACCGATCCCCCCCGCTCTGCCAGGCAAACCTTACCGACCATGTATGATTTGCCGAGCGAAGATTTAGAGGAAGCTGGCTTGCCTGATGAATATCATTACCTGCAGCCTCAGCTCTTGAGTGCAACCCTACGCCTCACGCGATACGCCGCAGATGAGGTCTTTAGCGTTGGGGATATGAACCTTTACTATGACGTTGATCATCCCCTTTGGCATAAGCGACCCGACTGGTTTGCAGTCGTAGGCGTGCCTCGGCTCTATGAAGGGCAGGAAATGCGCCTGAGCTACGTGGTTTGGCAGGAACGGGTCAATCCCTTCGTGGTTGTCGAGCTGCTCTCTCCCGGCACTGAGAAGGAGGACTTAGGGCAAACCAATCGGGATGAAGAACGTCAAATCAAGCTCAATCGTGAGACGCCACCCACAAAATGGGAGGTTTACGAGCAAATTCTGCGCATCCCTTACTACTGTCTCTTTGATCGCTATACCAATCGATTTAGAGCCTTTCGCTTAGTGGGAGGGCATTACCAAGCCATGGAAACGTCTGATCAAAGGGTTTCCATTCCTGAGCTAGAACTCAGTCTTGGCACTTGGCAAGGGTCTTATCAAGGTATCGAACGACTCTGGTTGCGCTGGTATGCCGCAGATGGGCAGATGATTCCAACCGATATGGAACGGTCTAATCGAGCTGAGGAACAGGCTGAGCGTTTGGCCCAACGCCTGCGCGAATTAGGGGTTGATCCCGATGAACTCTGATAGAAGGCCGAGCCAGAGATCTTGTTCCAAAAGCGGCATTTCAGAAACCTTTAACGCTACGTTGCCGCCAAGTAGGGTTTTGCCATCAAGAAGCTGGCGATAGATTTAGCGTCGATCGCTTCTCCAGCCAAAATCCCTTTCTCAAAGCGCTCGGGAGACATTAGGACTACCTCGATATCTTCGTCAATATCTTGCTCAGGCGGCGTCTCGATTTTCTCTAGATCCGTGGCTAAGAAGGCATAGATAAACTCATCGGAATAGCCCGGTGCTAGGGGAAAGTTGCCCAGAGACTGCCAGGTGTTGGCCCGGTAACCAGACTCTTCTTGCAGTTCTCGTTCGATAGTGACTGCCGGGGTTTCATCGGTCTCGATCGTCCCAGCCGGAAATTCTAATAGCCGCCCTTGCACCGCAAAGCGATATTGGCGCAGCAGCACTAAGTCGCCCTCAGGGGTGACGGGTACGGCCAATGCGCCCCCTGGATGGCGAATACATTCCCAGTCCCCCTCTGCTTTGTTGGGTAACCGTAGCGTGTTGACCTCAAAGTTGAACTTGCGGCCTTTATAAAACAGTTGCTTTTTGAGCAGTTGGGGAGGCTCTTGACCAATAGCCATAGATGGGGGTGACTCAACCGGAGGTGTACAACAGCGGGGCGATGCGCGTCCCTATCGGCATTTATTCTATGCCTTGAGCCTGCAGCCCGGAAAAGGGGGCGTGCCACTCTACGCCACTGGTATCTACCTTGCGCAATAACGCCGCCACAGTCAGGCCAGAAATGGGATCCTGCCAGGTTGGGGCGATCTCCGCCAAGGGCACCAAAACAAAAGCCCGCTCCTGCAAATGGGGATGGGGAATTTGCAGGGTGGGGGTGGTCATCACCACATCCCCGAAGAACAACAGGTCGAGGTCGAGATGCCGAGGCCCCCAACGCTCTCGCCGCTGTCGGCCAAACTGGGTTTCTATGGCCAGCATCACCCGCAGGAGCTCCTCAGGAGCGAGATCGGTTTCCAGTAAGGCACAGCCATTCAGATAATTGGGCTGAGGGGGACCGACCGGGGCTGTTTCATACCAATCTGAGACGGCGGTGACTCGAATATGGGGATGGTTCCTTAGGGCTGTAATTGCCCCCTGTAAAATTGCTGCCGAGTCCCCTAAATTGCTGCCAAGGGCTATCGCGCTAGGAAGCAAGGTCATAGAACAAAACACTTAGGACGAAGATTCATCCTAATTGCTCTGCTTGGTCTTGGGAATGCATTTGGATATCAAGAGTATGCGGGTCTAGGTTTTAAGGAGCCACCCCTGACAAAAGATCCAAGGTGACAAAATAGCTGACTTCGTCCCCCTGAGCGCGATAGAGCTGAGCCGCCTGCCACAGATCGGCCACGCTGCCGTTGATGTCCTCCAGGTAGTAGCGAGCAACGCCACGCCCTCCGTAAGCTGCTGCCAGTTCTGGGTCTAACTCAAGAGCCGAAGTATAGTCCGAGATCGCTGCATCATATTCAGCTAAGGCCCCATAGGCTCCAGCGCGAGAGGCGTAGGCCAGCAAATAGTCTGATTCCATGGCCAAAGCTTCGGTATAGAGGGCGATCGCTGCTTCCAAATTGCCCTTTTCATGCTGGAATCGCCCTTGGGAAAAGTAACTCTCGGCATCTTCTAGCGTGGGGGTGACGACTGCAGTCGGGTCTGCCTGAGCAGCAACAGGCATCGCTGTTCCAATTAAGGTTGCAGCCAACACCAACAGTGCTGAAATGGGGGCTGCGCCAGGATAAGTAACAGTTGTCATAAGATTAAAAATTGGTTAAGAGAAGCCCTTAGCCTAATGCCTTTGAGGTTGAGATCGCTGTTTTTTGTTGCAGCATGTTGCGGTTATTGCGACCGGTAAGACTAAAGGCGTCCTTAACGCCGATTCGCAGCGATCGCCGCTACCCTGTTAGCTAACCAGTTGCCCCTTTGGGGCATGACCCGATACCGCAACGGTGGCACCATGGCTGAACTGCCCCCCTTAGACAACTCTTTACCCGCTTTAGAAACCGTTCCTCCCATGGGGGATGGAACAGCCCTAGCCCTAGATTCTCCTGTTGAGGAGGCACCAAAAGGCAAACTTCCCCTGGTTAAAGGGCTGCTGACCTGGGTCTGGCGCTGGATGCTCTTGGGGGGCGGAGTGAGTGCAGCGTGGGTTTTAGGGCTGGTGGTGGCTCAGTTTTTCCCAGCCCAAAATGCCAACCCACCGCTGCAGGAGGTGATTTTGCGCCACGGCCATCGCACCGGCCAAAAACTACAGCAGTTGCCGCAATGGTGGGCGGGAGATCGTTATGGCACCTCCCAGAGCGATGTATCAGCAGCCCCCTTTGTGCGGGAACCCGCTAGTACTGAGGCAACCCCTCGCCCCATTGCCCTATCTGAGACCCAGAGAGAGCAGATCACGGTGGAGCTAGGGGCGATCGAGGGGGATTTGCAACGGCTGCGCGATCGCACCTCTGCCCTTGAAACCCAGTTGGGTTTGGTCTCGCCATCAGAGCCAGTGGAACAACGGCTAGAAACCGTGACGAACCGCCTGGATCCTTCGACGGAGGCGGTGGCAGGACGTGACAGTGCACCTTCCTCACGTCCTGCGCCTGCTGCACCAGCTGCACCCCAACCCGCAACGACGGATCCGCTATTTGCAGTGGAAGCCTATCGAGTGACCCTGCCGGGCAATTTGCTGTTTGCCCCTGGGGAAGCGATTTTGCAATCAACCGCTCAGCAGTGGTTAGAGACGATTTTGTCGGATGTAGGGCGATATCCAGGCGCAACGATTTTGGTGGGTAGCCACAGCGATGCGGAGCCTAGCGAAGATCAGATTGTAGATATTTCGTTCCAGCAGGCGATGGCGGTGCGACGTTATTTGACGGAGCGGCTGGGAGAGGAGCAGTACCACTGGGTTTCAGTGGGCTATGGCAATAGCGCGCTGAGTGAAAGCAGCGCTGATCAATCCCAAAATTGGGTGACGATCGCGATCGTGCCGCAATAGTTGCTGCGAAATCCAATTTGGAGAGGGTGTTTAGGGGGATATGGCCGCCGCAAAGCTTCGGCTATGGGCGACCCGTGTCTGGATCTGCAGGCCGATCGGACAGGCTAAAGATCGGCAGCATCAGGTTCCAGATAATGGCGGCTAGCCTCAGCGCTGCAATCGTGGCCATCCCCAGCAGTGCTGCTACAGAGACAGCCACCCCCAGGTGCTGTAAAAGCAAATAGAGGCTGATACCGGCGATCGCGGCCGTGGCATAAATTCGACCCCGCCTCAGCACCACCGGAACATCGGCTAACAGAACATCCCGCAGAACGCACCCAGCGGTGCCC
>JBHJIP010000258.1:0-11311 GCA_050043365.1 Leptolyngbyaceae cyanobacterium | reverse complement strand
TGCAGTTGACGGTGGAGAGGAGGATGCTCCATGAGCTTAGTTCTAAGTTGGGGAACTTGAGCTTCTCATGGAGTGCCTCTTTCAAAAACCTCTGTCTCAAATGAGACTCACCTATTCAAAGGGGTTGCAGGACTTTTCTGTACCACTAAGCCAACGCTATCTGTTCTCCATTCAACACCAGATGAACTAAGTTTATTCTCTTCTGTGGACATAAAGTTTATCCCTTTTGAATCACAACAAAATAGATCTTTTTGCACAAATAAATAAGACCAGAAAATATAGTCTCTAAATCACATATTAGTTCATTGGAGCTGAATAAGTCATAGAACCCATTAGCTAATTGATATCGTTATTAGAACTGAATCCATGGCAACTAACTTGAGATGACTTATGAGCTAGTTCCTCTTAGTCTGCTGAGAAGAGTCAGTTTTTTTAGGTGGCTTTTGCGGTTTTTGTGTCCGTTGGCTAATAGGACGCCCACCTCCACCTCCAACAGACTTATAACTGCCAATATTCTCAAGTTTACTGTTGACACTTTTTTTAGACATTTTTCTCTCCAACTACTTGAGCTCACTATTGCCGCTTATCTTAGGCTTAGACTTATCTTGACTTGGAACATTCATCCAAGTTCTAAATTCAACTATGAAATTTTCATTTCCAAGATTGAAGTAAGCCCTGGGTAAAGAATACTTGTATTCGTCTTCATGAATACTGTACACCTCTACTTCTTTCAAAAAGAGCTCGCTATTTCCTGTTCCATCAGAATACAAATCGATTACTCCCTCATACCTTAAACCATTTACTTGATCTCTTACTGAAACCCACTCACTTATAGGCGAGTCTAATGCCTTAACCCAAACATTGAAATTATCTACAATGCTTGAAATCTTGATTGTGCTGGCAAGTTTGTAAAGAATACGCTTATTAATCAAAGCAGTGATTAATAAGCCTACGGGCGGAGCAATTAGTATAGTAACTATTGATATTTCGCCAAAATTTAAAGCTTGGCTAGAATCTGACAGGTTTCCAGAAAAATGGAAAACTCTAGGAGGATTTGCACCCAGGATATTGGGAAGGCCAACAAAAACGAGATAATATACGAGGTAGCATAGAAAACCAAATGTCAAAGATCCAAGGAGAATGTCCGGTGTTTTGTATTCTCTATGAAAAGTAAGCTTCTCAAATATCCGGAAGGCGATAAGTCCTGGAACAAATATAAGTATTATTCTGAAAGCAAATTCAGATAAGTTCATTTTAGAAATAGCTTTTTGCGTTCTTGATAACAGATTGTTTTCTGAACACGTCTTTTATTTCTTGAATTACAGCTAAAGCCCCGCCCAAAGGAGAGCAGGGCTTTAAGCTTAGTTTGAGAGGAAAAACTAAGCTCTACTTAGGCTTCTTCTCGGGCAATAAACACTTGTCCGAATCACATCCAGCCGGACCCGCCTCAATCAAATCCCCCAAATCATGCCGCGTTAACGCCCCATGAAAATCATCATGGGTCCGCCGCCCCTTCACCTCAGCCACCATCGCCTCATAAGTCGCCTTATCAATCGGCTCAAACGGTAACCGGGGGAACGTCTGGAGATCATCAAACCGGGCTAAGAGCGCCGCCGACATATAGCCTTGATCCTGATCGATCGCCTCATAAATCCGCTGACTCAACGGCTCGATCTCATGCTCCCGCAACTCAATCGTCGCCGACGTATTGTGCGCCGTGTAATGGCTTTGCACCTGCATATAGAAGTCAAACTGCGCCAACGCCGAGAACTTCTCAATATGGATTTCATCCGCACCCGGTAGGTTCGCCCAAGGCACTTCCACTGGCATTTCCACCAGCCACTCTGTACAGCGCGGATCAAAGGGATCATTCAGCAGATTGCCGTTTTCATCCTTATCGGACTGAGACGGCAAGATCGAATAACCATAGTCCAGGCAGGCCATCGCCACCGGATCATTCTTGCGGAAGGTGATGCGGCGGATATAGCGCTGGGCCTTGGGGGGATGCCAACCGGGGCTAGCGCCAGTCAGCAGTGACTTGGTGCCCGCCGGTTGTACCGTGGTGCAACGGTTGGGCTTGACCAGGCCGTGGCGATCGCAGTAGTCCCACACCGCCTCATGGACGATGGTGTTCCAGCGGCTCAGATAGACCTTTTCTTGGGACTTGTACTCCAGTCCCTGCATGGTGTCGGGGCGTCCCGCCTCCCACCATTTCAACCAGTCCACCCCAAAGGCGTTCACAAAGAAGTCAAATAGACCGGTGAAGGAGACGCCGACGATGGGATCCTCCTCGCGAGAGTTACGATAGCGGGCTTCTTCAAACTTGTGGTTGAGCAGGCTGGCTACCGCGATCGCCCCAGCAGTAAAGGCATCCTTCTGCTCTTGCTCGTTGTGGGGGTCGATTTGGTTGAGGTGAATTTCCGCCAGGTTGCAGTGGAAATCTTGACCGATGATTTCACCACAGGGGTTGAGTCCGTAACGGCCCTTGCCCCCAGCTCGACGCTCGGCTTCACCCGCCCATTGGATTGCCCCTTCGCCAGAGTAGAACTGCTTGCGCACCGCGTCGGTGCATTCTTCTAGGGTGGGCTTGTGGTGAAAGACGCGGGTGTGGTTGGCCATGCGCAGGGAATCCCGCTCGGGATCGATGCGCCAGTTGCCGTTTTCGTCTTGCTGCCAGAGGTTGTCCTTAGCGGAGGCCGCTAGGGTGTCGTCACTGGCAAATTGACGCATTCCCGCTGATCTTCGAATATTGCCCGCCACCACACAGGCCGCCGCCTCATCAATCAACAAGCAACACTCCACCGAGTTGAGCTGCCGTCCGATCGCCTTGTTCAAAATGCGGGCGCAGCGCTCATAGAGGGTGGGTAGCTTCACCGGGTTAGCCACACCGCCAAACCCTTTCAGCTTCTCGCCTGCGGGACGTACATCGCTCAGGTCCACTGTCACCTGCACTTCCCCCGTGAATTGGGGGTCGCTGGAGAGTTCCAAAATGGTCTGGTAAGACTTCACCCAGCCACCGCGACTGTCGCCGACGCGGATGGTGACTTGGTTTTCGTCAATCTCAACGCGGGTGGTTTCTTGGCGATCGCCCACCGGGGTTGCCCCCACCTCGCCCTTACGGGTCACCGCCAAGGTATTGCGGGGCATGGGCAACTGCTGGATGTACTGGGGTTCCAGCACCGCACCGGTGCCGCAGCCCATCATCGCTAGGTCCATCATTAGGCCAAAGGCGCGCCAATCCACCACATTGGTGCTGGTGCAGTTGTAGGCCCCCGAAAAGTTTTCGGGCTTTTTACTCCAATCGGTGCCACCCACCCAGAGCCAGCGCCCCGAGGGCAGGGCCTTGATCTCCCGCTGCATCCGGGCCAGCAGCTCGTGCTCTTCAGCGGTGAGGCCACCCAGTTCGACCAGACCGGTCAAGTTGCGATCGCACACCTGCTCCCAGGTTTCACGCCCTCCGTCTGGGGTTTCCCCCTTGCGGCTATAGGTGCGATAAAACACCGGGTAAGCGGTGGGTGCAGTTTCAGGAAAAGATCCGTGGGATCGGGTACGGGGCAACTCTTGAACCATGGGGCGGCCTTACTTTGAGGTGGACGACGTGGTGCTTACACTCCTAATGGGCAACCATGATAAGCCATATGTAGGGGATTGAACCGCAAGGAAACTTTAAGTTGCGCTACAGGTAGGGGTGAATTGTGAGATTTGATACTGGGCGCTAGAGCATCTCTCTAAAAGTGGCGGGAAATTTGGTTCACAAAGCTCAGGCCATGAAGGTTGCGGCTAAACGTAACCGATACCTGCAAGGACTGTGATTGAGTTTTTGAAGAGACGGTGTAGCGTGGGGTCGAGGTAACGATACCCACGGGCTCGGTTACGACAGTCGCCATGATTTATCAGATCGGTGTGAATAGGGGAGGATATTGCAACCGGAAGTCGGAACTGGGGGCTAGCCCCCAAACCCCCTGATATGGGGGCCTAACTCCCCCACCCCCCCCGAAAAGTGAATTCGGTTTGGGTCGTGAATGCGCACGGTAAGACGCCAGGGGCGAGGCCAGACGACAGTCCTTTGAGAGCATTTTTCCTATTTGCTGGCGACAATCAGTTCCTATAGGGACCGATTTAATTGAGCTTTTTAGGAGCGGTGCGCAGTTATTGGGTTTTGGCAGAGTGGCATCCGCCCCAATTACAGTGATGAGCTGGATCATGGCGTCTAGTATGGGATTAGGATTGTCACGAGACATCGCTTACCCAATGCCTTCGCCATTCCCGGGTATGGATCCCTATTTGGAGCAGCCGACCTTTTGGTCTGCGTTTCACAGTCGGTTGATTGTGGCGATCGCCGATGCCTTATCTCCCAAACTGCGTCCCCGCTACTACATTGAAGTCGAGACCCGCATTTATAAAGATGCAGGGGAATTGCTGGTGGGTATTCCAGATGGCGTCGTTCTGTCTCGTTCCCAAGGGAGTTCCGCTGATCGTGGCGATGCCCCGGCGATTGAGACCGCCGTCGCCGCGAAATCCCGACCGCAACAAGTCACTCTACCGATGCCAGTGGAGATTAAGGAGCGATATCTGGAAGTCCGGGAAGCAGGAACCGATGCGGTTATCACCGTCATTGAAGTTTTATCCCCCAAAAATAAACGTCAGGGATCAGGGCGCACTGCCTATGGCACTAAGCGGCAGGCAATCTTGACCAGTACATCTCATCTAATTGAGTTGGATTTATTACGGGGGGATGACCCCTTACCCATGGCAGGTGCTGACTCGTTGGGCCACTATCACGTGCTGGTCAGTCGCAGTTCCCGGCGTCCTCAAGCGGACCTCTACGGATTCAAAGTGCAGGAACCGTTACCGGTTTTTCCTTTACCTCTAAAGGGAAGTGATGAATTCATTGAGGTTGATCTAGCCCAGATTTTCTCAGGGGTCTATGACCGGGCCAGCTATGACCTGCGAATTGACTATGGTCAGCCACCGCCGCTACCGCCATTTGTTCAGGCGGATCAGGTCTGGATTGATGACTTACTGAAGGGTGTGAGGCATTAGTAACGCTTCAGCTTCTCAGTCCGCAACCCGCTAAAATACGTAAAGTTTCTTTGAGCGAACGAATGCGAGTTGCGATTGTCGGGGCGGGTTTGGCCGGGTTGTCTACTGCCGTGGACCTAGTCGATGCTGGCCATGAGGTTGAAATCTTTGAATCCCGCCCCTTTGTTGGTGGCAAAGTGGGCAGTTGGGTCGACAAGGATGGCAACCATATTGAGATGGGCCTCCATGTGTTTTTCAATAACTACACCAACCTGTTCGCGCTGATGAAGCGAATCGGAGCCTACGACAGTTTGCTGCCCAAAGACCACGTCCATACCTTTATTAATCGTGGGGGTGATGTTGGCACCCTCGACTTTCGCTTCTTGCTCGGGGCACCGCTAAACGGCCTCAAGGCCTTCTTCACCACTGGGCAACTGGGCGTGATTGATAAGTTGCAAAACGCGATCGCCCTCGGCACCAGTCCCGTCGTCCCTGGCTTAGTCAACTACGACGCGGCGATGAAATGGATTCGCTCACTGGACCGCATTAGCTTTGCCGATTGGTTCCGTAGCCACGGCGGCTCTCAAAATAGCCTCAAACGCATGTGGGACCCCATTGCCCTGGCCCTCGGCTTCATCGACACCGAACATATCTCGGCTCGGTGTGTGCTCACCATCTTCATCATGTTCGCCACCAAGACCGAAGCCTCTCGGTTGAATATGCTGGCGGGCTCTCCCCACGAATATCTGCATAAGCCAATCTTGGACTACATCCAAGCACGGGGAGCCAAGATCCATACCCGCCGTCAAACCCGTCGCATTCTGTTTGAGGGGGAAGGAGACGAGACACGGGTGACGGGACTGGCGATCGCCCAGGGGGAAACCGAAGAAATCGTCACCGCCGATGCCTACCTGGCGGCCTGTGATGTTCCTGGCATTCAGCGACTGCTCCCGGCAGAATGGCGGCAGTGGCCCCAGTTCGACAACATCTATAAATTAGACGCGGTGCCGGTGGTGACCGTGCAGCTGCGCTTCGACGGTTGGGTCACCGAACTGCAAGACAAGGCCAAGCGCCATCAGGTTGAGGAAGCAGCCGGTATTGATAACCTGCTCTACAGCGCCGATGCTGACTTCTCTTGCTTTGCCGACTTGGCCCTGGTCAGCCCCAAAGACTACTACCGGGAAGGCGAAGGCTCATTGATGCAGGTAGTACTTACCCCCGGTGATGAATTTGTGCCCCTGTCTAGCGAGGCGATCGCCCAGCATGCCCTCAAGCAAATTCACGACCTTTTCCCCAGTTCTCGGGAACTGACCATGACCTGGTCGAACGTGGTGAAGCTAGCGAAATCCCTCTACCGAGAGGCACCGGGCATGGACCCCTATCGCCCCAGTCAGGCCACGCCAATTCCGAACTTCTTCCTGGCCGGGAGCTACACCCAGCAGGACTACATCGATAGTATGGAAGGGGCGACCCTCTCGGGCCGTCAAGCTGCAAAGGCAATCCTTGAGCGAACCCTACAACCGGCATAACCATGAGCGATTGGCTAGAGCACAGTGTCTTGGTCGAAGTAAACGTACCCGTCACCCTAGCCTGGGAGCTGTGGTCCGATTTAGAACAGATGCCAAACTGGATGAAGTGGATCGATGCGGTTACGGTCTTACCCGAGGAGCCAGAACTGTCCCGCTGGAAGCTGGCCTCTGGCGGTTTTGAATTTAGCTGGCTGTCTCGCATCACCAACATTGTCGACCACCAGATCATTCAATGGGAGTCGGTGGATGGGTTGCCCAACCGAGGGGCGATTCGCTTTTACGACCAGAAGGATCACTGCTCCGTCAAGCTCACCGTCGCTTATTCCATTCCCAGCTTCATCGGCCAACTGATGGACAATCTCTTCCTAGGCCGGATTGTGGAATCCACCCTCAAGGCTGACTTAAATCGGTTTCGGAACTATGCCCAAGCGGCCCACAAGCAGCCGCGCTAGGGGCTCAAGCATGTCTTCAGAACGTCCCCCCGCCCGCCCAATCTTGCCCATTTTGGGATGGTTGCTGTTTATCGCTTCAGCCCTTTGTTTTACGGGCTCAACCTGGCGCAATGGCGACTGGCTGGGCTTGGGTGGTAGTCTGTTTTTCTTAGCGGCCTGTTTTGTGTTTTTGTGGCCCTTACTTAGGGGCTGTCCTTAATTAAAACTAGGGTCCTTGTGGTGCAACAGTTTCAGCCCCTAGCAATATTATAGAAACGGGCGCGGTAGTGCTTACCCAGCGAGGCTTACATCCGGTGTTGATGACGCGCCCTAGGGATTGAGCAACCTGACTCACCCATGTGCTTGTTCTCTTCCATATGAGTCGTGTCACGTTTATCCGATGATCTAGCCCTAACCTTGCAGCAGCACCGCGAGGTTCTGGTGACTGCCATTCAAGGGATAGAACCGGCTCCCCATCGCCGCACCTATGCTCAGGTTTTGCTAAATCGGCTATTGCTCTTGCATGGGCTGCAGCGCTCCGGCTGGTTGGGTAAGGGGGACGATTGGTATGTGCAGAATTTGTTGGGGCAGAGCCGCGATCGCTGCTACCGCCAAACTTTAAAACCCCTCCTTTACCAGGGCCTAGGACTGCCTGAGAGGGAACGCCCCCTGGCCATTCACAGCCAATTCGGCTCTCTGCCCTATCTGGGTTCAGTCTTGTTTGCGCCCCATCCCCTCGAAGCAGACTATCCGCAACTTGATCTGCCCGATGAGCCCTTTGAAATAATCCTGGCCTGGTTGGCGGAACAGGATTGGGCTTGGCAAACACCAGAGGAAGAGGTTCCCCACATCCTGAACCCAGGGCGCTTGGCCGTCGCTTTTGAAGCGCTGATCAACGGGCAAACGGGTAAACCTCAAGGGTCTACGCCCGAACAACTGGCTGAACTGGGCGATCGCTCCATTCACGCCTACATTCTGGCTGAACTTCAGCGGCGCACTGGGCAAGCCTTTGCTTCAATGGACGCCCTAGAAGCGGCCCTGACCGATGAACTGGGTGAGTCATTGGGGCAAATTTTGCCTGAGATCACGGTGCTAGACCCGGCCTGCGGCTCGGGCCGATTTCTGTTAATGACGCTCCACTGTCTGCAGCGTCTCTATCAACGTTGCCTGGATCAGGGCTGCGACCTCTTCCCATTGCAGGCGCAACCGCATCCCCCAACACCGAATCTCGATTGGGAGATCGCCCATCACATCGTCACCCATAGCCTGTATGGGGTGGATATTGATCCGGCTGCGATCGATACTACCCGCACCCAGTTAGCTCTGGCCCTGCTGGCTACCGTACCGAAAGCGGCCCCCTTACCACCCTTAAACGTCAACCTGCAGGTGGGCAACAGCCTAATTGGCTTTATTCAGGTGGATGAGGAGGGGTTCGATCAGGTGCCGCCCAAGAAAAACGCTGCGCCCGAAACCGCCCTCCAGGGCAATTTGCTGCAGCCTTTGGTGGCAGAGAGCTACCGCGCCATCCTCACAGAAAAGCATTTGCGCACCGAAGACTATCGCGCCCAGAGTCAGGCCCTAGCGGAAACCGGTGCCTTGCCCCCAGCCCTCCAGGGGGAGTTTTTGCGCGATCGCCTCGAAGCCTTGGATCACGCCGCCCAAGCCAAGCTAAATCAACTGCTGCTGAATCAATTTAGCCAAGCTTTGGGTATTCGGATTATTTTTCCGAAGCGGCAGGGGCGCTTGCGGCGGCGGCTGCTCACCCAAGCAGACATCATGGCTCTAATGCCCTTTCATTGGGGGTTTCACTGCCACGAGAGATTCACACAGCGGGATGGCTTTGATGTGGTGATCGCCCAAGCCCCACCAGGAACCTTTCGCGCCAATCCAGACCGGTTTTATGAGCAATATCAAGCTCATTTTGACGCCCTAGGGATTGACCTCAAAACCTTTAAGCAGAACCGCCAAACCCTCTTGCGACAGCAGTCAATCCTTGCTGAAGCCTGGGCCGACTACAGTGGAGCAATATCCTGTAGCCGCCAATATTTCCGTCGATGCTCAGACTACAACCCGGCTTCCGCAGGCACCACCCAGCAAGCCCTTTACCTATCGACTCTATTTAACCAGCGGTGTCAGAGGTTAACACAGCCCCTAGGCATCACCATTCTGGTGTAGCTGCCTAAGCGACGCACATATTGGGTGATTCGCGGCTTTCCCAAATTAGGTGAGTATGGGAAGCGATGTAGGCTTGCATAGCCTGATGTTGCCCATCATCTAAACAGATCCGCGTTTCAACCTTACTGAGCAGGTATTGACAAAGGCCAGATGCATCCATCCCCGTCAGCAGGTGGGTCGGGGTTTCTTCGATCGCAGACCAGAGTAACCGTAAGAGTGAAGCGTCCATATCGCTTGCTCCTCTGTATGGGTTGGGTAAAAAGGGAATCACTAAATTGATTTAATACTTTTTTAAGATTTGGACTTGTCTCTTAGGCTACCGTGCTGCTGAGGGACAAGCAAGAGGCCCAAGCCTAAAACTTAAAGCTCAAAGACTAAACGTAAAGAAAGAATCGGTTTGGGATCGTGACACCCTTTGTAATGTCCGTATGGGTTCAGGGACCCCGATGGGTTAAGGCTTGGATTAGGGTCTCGGCTTCTTTGCCAGATAAGTCTAGGCGATCGCCCGCCCGCTTTACGGCCACATCGGTGCTTTTCGTAAAAAAGATAATCACTTTGTCACCCTCTTGCACCACGTAGGTGATGTTGGCCAGATTGAGGATGTACTTGCCAATGGTGAGGAAGTGCATGGATTAGCGATTGATACGGATTCTATAAATTTAGGACAACACATCGATCAGGCGTAGGGCTCTGCGCCCGATGCAGAAGGTGTGGCCCCTATCAAGTTAATGGACGCTTAGAGCATGGTTTGTTATGTCGCTTTGGCCTTCAGCCTGCCAGATTCGCAAGGTCTGATCACGGCTGCCGGTCACCAATGTCGGCTGCTGGGCGTCAAACGCTAATGTGCTCACGGCCCAGCCATGGTTAAGGACTGCGACCCGCCGTTTTGTCTGTAACTGCCAGAGATGCACCTCCCCATCGGCGCTCCCCGTGGCCAGCAGGCCACCTGCTGGCCAGCAGGCCATTGTGGTGACCGCATCTTGATGGCGGTTAAGGGGGTAGGAGCGCGTAAGATTCTCCAGGGACCAAACCGTCACGGTCCCATCGGTAGCCCCCGTCATCACGTAGGGGGCCTGAGGATCAAAGGCCACGGTCAAGAGGCTATCGCCCTGAGCCCAGGTGTGGAGTAGTTGGCCCGAAGGCAGTTCCCACAGCCGCAGGGTGCCGTCATCCCCTGTACTGGCCAACCGCCGCCCATTGGGGCTCACCGCGAGGGCCGTCACTGACCCTTGATGGCGCACCCAATCTCCTTGGCGTTTTAGATCGGGAAAGGCCCACAAGTGAATGTGACCATCGGCTGTGGCACCGACCAGATGGGTGGTTGTGGCCACTAATGCCGTCATCGGCCAGCCCACCTCTAGGGTTTGCAGCATTCCATAGGGGTTCAAGTCCCATTGTTTCAAGCTGCCGTCTTGACTCACGCTGAACAGTTGATGCCCCCCTGGATGAAAGGCAAGGCCGGTTACGGCATCTCGATGCCCTTTTCCTAAGGGACCCAAACCCTTGCCAAAGGTGTGGATGACTTGTCCCGTTTGGCCATCCCGCAGTTGCACGGTGCCGTCGCCATGGCCCGTGGCGATCTCCCGACCATTGGGGCTCATGGCAACCGTCTGCACCCCCCGCTTAGGAGTCGGGAGGGTGAGGCGGCATGTCCAGGCGGTTTGAGGGGGGATTTCAGGCTTTAGGGACAGGGCCTGTACTTGGCCAGCGGGGTTGAGATCCGCTAGGGCAGAGGCTGCGGTTGGATAGCGACTGCGCAGCGATCGCGCCGTCAGCCGCGCCAAGATTTGGGTAAAGGGCAAGCTGACGGGATAGGTTGCATAGGGCTGCCAAACCCAGCGATCGTCCAGGGCTGAATACAGATCAAAGGGGTGCTGTTGGGTGAGCAAATGCAGGCAGGTCAACCCCAAACCATACAAATCACTGGCAAAGACCGCCTTGCCCAACACCTGCTCTGGGGCCGCGTAACCGGCACTGCCAATCACGGTTCCGGTTTGCTCTAGGGCCGCTGGATCTACTGCTTTGGCAGCACCAAAGTCCACGAGCACCGGTAATAAAGCTTCGGACCCGCCACCCACCGCAACACTGGGCGCAAACCCTTGCGCCCCTGCGGAGGGTGAGAGAATGATGTTGGTCGGTTTAATATCCCGGTGG
>JBHJIP010000257.1:0-9488 GCA_050043365.1 Leptolyngbyaceae cyanobacterium | reverse complement strand
GTATGACACCTTTCAAGATAAGCGGCTCCTGTTTTTGGCGGCGATCGCCCACTACACCGATACGGTCCTGCAGGAAATGGTGGTTGTCCTCCAGGCACCCAATGCGTCTCGCCCGGTGATTGAGGCCCATTTTAAGAATTTAGTTGAGCGTGCCTTAGCTGATCCCCAATGCCGGGGCTGCTTGATCACCAACACCGCTATTGAGCTGGCCAGCCAAGACCCAGAGGTGGCGCAGCGCCTGCAGGCTAGCTTCAAAAGAGTTGAGCAGGGTTTCTGCCAGGCCCTAGGGCGGGCACAACTGCTGGGGGAAATTGGGGACGATCGCGATATTCGAGCCCTGGCCCATTACCTCACCACTTGTATTCAGGGGATTCGGGTGATGAGTAAGGTCAACCCCAACCCAGAGGCGCTTCGCCAAACGGTAGCGCTGATGTTGCGATCCCTCGATTAACATCACTCACCACGGGCTGAAAGCGGCGCACCTCTGCCAGTTAATCCTTCGATCACCGTGGCATTTTATAGCCTTGGCCACTTTGCTTAAGACACCGAGTCTCTCTCTGATGCTTTGCGGAGAAGCAAAGTGGTTCGCAGTCTTGTCCTAATCGGACTGGCGACTGCTATATGCACGGATAGCATTAAATTTATGGAATTTCTTCCTTAAAGGAAACCGTTTTGTGGCGTGACATACCAAATGTTTGGAGTAAGCTCAGTAACTTGATTGCCGGGTAACGCGGTTCCCAAAACACGCATCATGGGGCCACGACAACGAATTTTCAGGGTGAACCCTTGCAAGGCGCTATCGCTGGTTTTGAGTTTGCCCCGGCTTCATGTACTTAATTAGGCCAATGAAACCCCATGCAGTGGATTCATCGCTTACGGTTTAACAATTTGCGAGGCGACCTATTTGGCGGGCTAACGGCGGCCATTGTGGCCTTACCCCTAGCCCTGGCCTTTGGGGTTGCTTCTGGGGCGGGGGCGATCGCGGGTCTTTACGGGGCCATCTTCACCGGCTTTTTTGCCGCCCTGTTTGGGGGCACGCCGTCCCAGGTCTCGGGACCGACCGGGCCGATGACCGTGGTCATGGCCACGGTATTCACCAAGCTGATTGCCGAGAATCCCGAAAACGGCATAGCCATGGCCTTTACAGCGGTGATGCTGAGTGGTGCCTTTCAAATTTTATTTGGAATCTTACGCCTGGGGCAGTTTATTACCCTGATGCCCTACACGGTGATTTCCGGCTTTATGTCTGGTATCGGCGTGATTATTGTGATGCTGCAAATCGCACCTCTGTTGGGCCATCCCGCCCAGAGCAGCGTCATAGACGGATTGCAGCAGCTGCCTGAAGTCCTGGCCAATCCCCATTCAGTGGCGGCGGGTTTGGGGATCTTGACCCTGGCGATCGTGTTTGGATGGTCGGGGCGATTGGCCAAACTGGTGCCATCGCCGCTGGTGGCCCTAATTGTCTGCACGGCGATTTCTATCTGGTTTTTCCCCAACAGTGATGTGGCTCGCATTGGCGAGATTCCCCAAGGATTTCCCCAGTTGCAGTGGCCTCAGCTCGATCTCAGGCAACTGCAGGCAATCGTTGGCTATGGCCTGATGTTAGCCACCTTAGGGGCGAGCGACTCCCTGCTCACCTCTCTAGTCGCCGACAACATTACTCGTACCCGTCACGACTCAGAGCAGGAGCTGATCGGTCAGGGACTTGGTAACCTGCTGTCAGGGCTGTTTGGGGGTCTGCCCGGTGCCGGTGCCACCATGCGCACGGTGATTAATGTGCAGGCTGGGGGCCGCACGCCCATTTCAGGGATGGTCCATGCCCTGGTCTTGCTGTGTATCGTGCTCTGGGCCGGAGACATTACCGCCCAAATCCCCCACGCGGTGCTGGCCGGAATCTTGATCAAGGTCGGCATCAAGATTATTGACTGGAGCTTTTTGTGGCGGGTTTGCCAGGTCTCGTTGCGGGCCGCTCTGGTCACCTATGGGGTGCTGCTGCTGACCGTATTTGTAGACCTAATTACGGCAGTCGTGGTGGGGGCGTTTGTAGCCAACATGCTGACCATCCATCGCCTTACCAGCGTTCAAGAGGAGCAAATTCGGGCGATCACCCACCCGGATCAAGACCCTGATATCGTTTTGACCCCGGCCGAAAAACAGCTCTTGCACCAAGGTCAGAACCGAATTTTGTTGCTGCAAATGAGTGGCCCGATGAGTTACGGGGTGGCCCGAACCATTGCTTATCACATGGGGCGAGACTATGACGCCTTAATCCTGGATTTGAGCGATGTGCCGCTGATGGGCGTCACCGCATCGCTGACCGTCGAGTCTGAAATCCGCTCTGCCCGCAGCCGCAGACAGGGAGAGATCTTTGTTGTCGGGGCGAAGGGACAGGTCAAGGAGCGACTCAGACGGTTTCACGTGCAAGATACGTTACCGGCCAGCAATTTTTTATCCAGTTGCCACGACGCCCTAACGATCGCGCTGATAAAGCTGGAGTTGTTAGGTTCCGATGCTTCAGAGCAGCTCCCAACCCCAGCCACGCCGGTTTATTCGGAGATTTGAATTCACCTACGTCTTCTGAACGGCAGCCGCTTAGCAGGTTAGCGGTTTGCTGCCTCTACCCCCAGCCGCCTCTGAATCCAAGGATTCGAGGCGGCTTTGAATTTATATTTAAACTGAATTTGAGCTTTTAGTTTTATTTATAAACCAAAAATTGATAAATACCTGTTTTTAGAGTCTATGATGTGTTTGTGAGTTTTATTCGCAAGGCAAATGACGCTTGATGGGTTAGATATCCAGATTTTGGGTCGCTTGCTAAACCAGGCGCGGATCACCTGGTCTGACTTGGCGGGGCACTTGGGGCTCTCGGCTCCAGCAACGGCAGATCGCGTCCGACGGCTAGAAGAACGCGGCATCATTCAGGGCTACGGCGTGCAGCTCAATGCCATGGCCTTGGGGTATGACCTGACGGCATTTATTGCAGTCACCTTGGCCCACCCCAGCGATCGCGATGATTTTCTAGCGCAGGTACAGGCCCACCCCGAAATCCAAGAATGTCACCATGTGACCGGTGACCATGACTATCTGCTGAAGGTGCGTTGCCGAGGCACCCAAGGGCTAGAGCGCTTGATTAGCGAAGGCCTCAAACAATCCCACGGACTCAGGACCTACACCACCATCGTGCTGTCCACGGTGAAGGAAACCCAGGCCCTGCCCTTAAAGGTCAACTAAGGGATTTCATCGCACGTTAACGCTTAAAAATCATGATTTTTGTCTTTTTCAAAGGCCTGATACTGGGCCTGGCGATCGCGATTCCCGTTGGTCCCATCGGGGTCTTGTGCATTCGCCGCACCTTAGTGATGGGTCAGTTGAATGGCCTGGTTTCGGGATTGGGGGCCGCCACTGCCGATGGCATTTATGGCTGCATTGCCGGGTTTGGGCTCACTGCCGTAGCGGATCTTTTAGCCAGTCAGGCTTTTTGGCTGCGACTGGTCGGCGGATTATTCCTTTGTTACTTGGGTATCAGTACAATCCTGGCCAAGCCCCCAAGCCCTAAAGCGCCGGAAGAAGGATCTCCATCACAGCCCTTTAACGCCTCGCTTTTAGGCGCTTACGGATCCACCCTGGCCTTAACCTTGACCAATCCCGCCACTATTTTTTCCTTTGCAGCGATTTTCGCTGGGGTTGGCCTGGTGGAATCGGGTCAAAATTACGCGGCCTCAGGGATTTTAGTGCTGGGGGTATTCCTGGGTTCGGCTCTGTGGTGGTGTGTGCTCAGTGCAACTGTTAACCTTTTGCGATCACGGCTGACCCCAGCTCGAATGCGGTGGTTAAATAGGGTCTCCGGTGGGGTGATTACGATTTTTGGGGTGTTGGCACTAACGGTGAGAGGATGACCGCGAGGGGCAGTAAACCTTTGAAATTCCAGCAGACGCGGCGTTTTAACCGGCTTTCTAGGCTCTGGTGGCCGAGATTGTGGGGGTTCGTTTTGGCGTTGGCGCTGCTGGTCTTAGGCGTGAGTGCCCAGTTGACTGCAGCGACCCCCACTTTAGTGGCTCAGTCCTTAGACGAGTTGCAGCAGCAGAAAAAAGAGGTTGACCAGCAGCGGGATCAGCTCCAGCAGCAGCAGCAGCAGCTCCAAAATCAGACCAGTGATGCAGAAGACAAGCTGGAAGATCTAGAAGGGACAATTAGCGCCACCACCGCACAAATTACCGACACCGAACAGAAGCTACAGCAGGCTAGCGATCGCCTTACAGATCTGCAAGCGGACCTGGCAGAAGCCGAAGCAGACTATCAAGTTAGGCAAGAGGCGACCGTGGCGCGCCTGCAGTTTTTACAGCGGCAGCGGGGCAGCCAGGGCTGGGCGGTGTTGCTGCAGAGTGAGAATTTCAATGGATTTTTGGAGCGCCGCTATCAGTTGGGGTTGGTGTTCGATAGCGATCGCACCGTCCTAGAAGACCTTAAGGCTCGGGCCGACGACATTAAGGCTCAGCAAGCGGTGGTTGAGGAACAGAAAAATAGCGTCGCCCTGCTGCAGCAGGAACTCTTGGTTCAGAAACAGCAGTACGAAGCCGAAGCCGTTGCCCAAAGCGATCTGATTGACCGCCTGACTCAGGATCGGGCAGCCCTAGAAGCGGCTCAGGCGCAACTCGCCCGTGATTCTGAAAATATTGCGGCCTTAATCCGTCAAAAGGTGGCAACCTCCACCGGGGTGGTGCGCGGCACGGGTCAGTTTGTTTACCCCGTCAATGGAAGCATTACCAGTGGATTTGGCAACCGCCGCCATCCCATTCTGGGCACCAGCCGCTTCCATGCCGGAGTTGATTTTGGGGCTAGCCAGGGCACCACGATCTACGCCGCTGACTCGGGGCGAGTCATTGTGGCGGGTTGGTCAGGGGGCTATGGCCGCACCGTGGTCATCGACCATGGTGGCGGCATCTCCACCCTTTACGCTCACGCCAGCCGCCTATTTGTGAGCGTGGGTCAGAATGTGGCCCAAGGACAGGCGATCGCCGCCGTCGGTTCAACCGGACTTTCAACCGGACCCCATCTCCACTTTGAAGTGCGGCAAAACGGCAACCCGGTTAATCCCATGGGATATCTCTGAGAGTATTCCATCTAAAAAAGCATCCCGGCTTTCGCCATGTCGAACGGGTGTTGTCCAGACAGATGAATCCATCCTTGACGGGTGTTGGGACAAGTAATTAGCTGGAACACTCTAAAGCAGGCTTGGGGGATGTGAACCCGCCGTTAAGATAGAAGCGCCCCCAATGTCTAAGGTTGAGCCATGCCATCGCCCCTACCAGGGATGGATCTATTTTTAGAGCAACCGGCTTTTTGGTCGTCGTTCCATAGCCGCTTTATTGTGGCCTTAGCGGATGCAATTGAGGCAGGATTAACCCCGGAGTATTACGTAGAAGTAGAGGCCCGGACCTATTTAGATGAGGAAGATGGCAGTCTACTGATTGGTATCCCCGATGTGGTGGTGGCTAGGGTGGCATCGACTGTAACTTCAAAAGAGTCAAATACGAGCCCTGTGGCATTACAGGTCCGTCCGCAGTCGGTGCAGGTCCCTTTGCCCGAGACGGTAACGGAACGTTATCTAGAAATTCGTGAGCTGGCGACGGGTGAGGTGATCACGGCACTGGAATTGTTATCCCCTAAGAACAAGCGCCCTGGCAAAGGTCGTCTGGCCTATGAGGAAAAGCGCAGGCGAATTTTGGGCAGTTTGACCCACTTGGTGGAGCTGGATTTGTTGCGAGGTGGGGAACCCATGGCGATGTTGGGACAGATTATGCAGACAGCCTACCGGGTGTTGGTCAGTGTAAGCACAGAACGCCCCCGCGCCGATCTTTATGGCATTGCCTTGCAGGAGCCGTTGCCAGACATTCCAATTCCGCTGAAGTCTGGGGATGTACCGGTGATGGTGGCGTTGCAGGCAGTTTTTAATGGGGTCTACGAGCGCGGTCGCTACCATAATCGCATTGACTACAGCCAATCCCCACCTCCTCCAACCCTGATACAGGCGGATCAAGCCTGGCTAAAAGAGCAATTAAGAACGGACTAAGCACCACCCCATCTGAAATCTTGATTGGTTTGAGATGAGGTGGTATGGCCTGATGTCGAGGTTGCGAAACCCACGGTTGGCTAGCCCTGTGAGTGTTTGGGACGGAGAGTAACGGGTGGCAATTAGACATTGCCACCCCAGCACTCAATCACCCTTTAGTGGAACTGCGGGCTATGGCGAATTAGGCTCATGAACTCTTGCCGGGTTTTGGGATCATCGGCGAAGTTGCCACGCATGGCGCTGGTGGTGGTCCAGGAACCGGGCTTTTGGACGCCGCGCATCACCATGCACATGTGGGTCGCTTCGACTACGACGGCAACCCCCTGAGGTTTGAGCAGACCATCCAGGGCATCGGCGATTTGGGCCGTGAGTCGCTCCTGCACTTGCAGACGGCGGGCGTACATTTCACAGATGCGGGCGATTTTAGAGAGGCCAATCACCTTGCCATTCGGGATGTAGGCCACATGGGCACGACCAATAATCGGCAGGATGTGGTGTTCGCAGGAGCTAAATAGATCAATGTCGCGCACCAGCACCATTTCGTTGGCGTTTTCGTGGAAGACAGCACCATTCAGCAGCTCATCCAGGGATTGGTGATAGCCGGAAGTGAGATACTTCAGGGCTTTGACAACCCGTTTGGGGGTGTCGATCAGGCCCTCGCGATCGGGGTCTTCACCCAGACCCCGCAACAGGGTGCGGACGGCCTGCTCCATCTCCTGGGTGGAGACAGGGGGTTCAGCTTTGGTGATAAGCGCCTCTGAACGGATATCTTCACGAGAAATCGATAAAGTCATAAATCGGTCCTAACTGCGTTGAAAACAATGAAAGATGCTGCCCCGGTGGGTGAAATCTAGCGCTGGCTACTTTGTGGACGCCCAGGAATCAAGGTGCCTGCAGCCAAGCTGAACGCTTGAGTGCCGTTATTGGCACCCTTAGAAGACACGGTAGTCATAGTGAACCTTTAGTGAAAACTCCAAACTGTTGAAAACGGTTGTCGACCCCAATTTTGGATAGGTCTAAAGTGCGCCGCCACTGGGCATCAGTCGAATCTCATCAATAACGGCGGTGGCGGGTAGTTGGGCGGCATTGAAGATCGCTTGAGCCACAATCTCTGGGGTTAGCATTTGCGATCGCGCGAAATCAGACTGCACGGTATCGGTGTCCCATAAGGGGGTGTTCACAGCGCCAGGGGAGACCACGGTGACGCGAATGCCGTGGTCTCGCTCCTCTGCGGCCAAAACCTGAGACAGCGTTACCAATCCCGCTTTGCTAACGCTGTAAGCCCCCCAATCCGGGAAGGCATTATGGGCCGCCACTGAGGCAATGTTGAGAATCGTGCCCCTACCCTGTTGGCGCATGCCGGGTAAAACGGCCTGGATACAAGCCAATACGCTGGTCAAATTCAGATCCATGACCTGCTGCCAGTCCTTCAAGGGCATCTCCCCTAAAGCCCCGGTATAACCCATGCCAGCATTGTTAACGAGCACATCTATTGGGCCATCTGCCACAACTGTCGCCAGTTGCTGAGACAGTTGTGCAATCTTGCTGAGATCGATTGGATAAACGACCGCCGTGCCTCCCTCAAGCTCAGTGGCCAAAGCCTCAAGTTTGGATTGAGAACGACTCACCAGCACTAAGTCATGGCCTGCCTCGGCAAACAAATGGGCCGTGGCCCGCCCAATACCACTGCTGGCCCCTGTAATCAGGACCCGCTGTCGCAGTTCAGAAGTCATAAAATCAATCGGTGGTAATTTTTTACCGTTTCAAATCTGATGTTGCTTAGCAGCCCGATCCGTTCTAATCAAAATTACGCTCAGGATAGCTGCTGCGGCTTGGCATCCAAACACAGGTCAAAATCATGTGTCTGCAAAGCATGTTAACAAATGTAACGCTTTTGTGGCGACCTTCTAAAAAAATGACTGCGCGTTGCGAGCCCTGTAGCCTCTATAAGGGTATCAGACCGCTGTTGTTCTAGCCTATTTGAAGAATCTTTGAGGAATCTTTGAGGAACCTGAGTTTTTGTACTCCTCCTCTCATAAATTGAAGGATGAGATTAGGGCTTCCAATTTGTGCGGACTTTAAACGCTAGCGGTCTGAGCCTCTGCAAAAACACCGATACGGCGAAATTTTTCGTACCGTTTCTCTCTGAGGTCTTTAGGATCTAAGGTCAGTAAGCGAGCTAGATTTTCTTGGAGTGCCTCTTTCAAAATTTCTGTGGTTTTGAGGGGATTCCCATGGGCACCCCCAATCGGTTCCTTTAAAAGAATGTCCAGAATGCCGAAATTTTTGAGATCCCATGCGGTAATTTTCAAGGCTTCAGCGGCTTGAGAAGCGCGGGTTGCATCCTTCCAGAGAATTGCTGCGCAAGCTTCGGGGCTAGCCACGGTATAGACAGAATGTTCCAGCATCATCAGGCAATCCCCAACGCCGATGCCGAGGGCACCCCCGGAGCCGCCCTCACCAATGACCGTGCAGAGAATGGGCACATCTAGGGCAAACATTTCTCTGAGGTTGTAGGCGATCGCCTCTCCTTGCCCCATCTCCTCGGCTTCATAGCCTGGAAAGGCCCCTGGGGTATCAATAAAAGTAAAAATCGGCATCCCAAAGCGATTGGCATGTTGCATCAGCCTTAGGGCTTTGCGATATCCCCCAGGGGACGCCATCCCAAAATTGCGGGCGACGTTGTCCTTCATGTCGCGGCCTTTTTGGTTGCCGAGCATCACTACGGCTCGACCATTAAACCGGGCAATACCGCCAACTAAAGCCTGATCATCTTTGCCAGAGCCGCGATCGCCATGGAGTTCAATCCATTCATCACTCATGGCCTGAATGTAATCTAGGGTGCTGGGACGGCGAGGATGACGGGCCACCTGCAATCGCTGGGCTGGGGTGAGGCTGGTAAAAATTTCCTGGCGAAGCTGATCGGCGCGGGACTCTAACTGATGAATCTGAGCAGAAACGTCTACGGCATTATCTTCCGCCAACTCACGGCTCTGCTGGATGCGGTCCTCCAGCTCGACTAAGGGCTTCTCAAAGTCAAGCAAAATCGGTTAGCGTTCAGTGGTTGCCATATCAACACGGTTGCCAAATACCCCAACTTTTCATTTTAAAGGGGCATCCGTTCGCCTTAGGAAGGTGGTTTACTATGCCAATAAGCATACCGGGTTGTGCTTCCCCTATGGAGATTGCCCTGGGAGGTTGAGAGGTTGAGGCTTTGGGCGCCCCCAAAGACTTTGTATAGTATTGTTAAAAATTTGACGTGAATCCTCGGACTGGATTTAGGTCATTGCTTTGGTCAAAGCTCATCTCCAGTGGGGGTGGAATTTGGCAGCGGCCTTGTCTATTAAGGGAAGGTTGAGACCAACAGGGCGGCAGTTGAGCGGGGCAGAGTAGGTGGCGGCATGATTTTAGCGCCGAT
>JBHJIP010000256.1:0-17144 GCA_050043365.1 Leptolyngbyaceae cyanobacterium | reverse complement strand
CAGTAAAAGTCCACCTAAGGCCTATGCTTCTCAACGAAAACGGCTTGCTTTAGAGCAGCGCATAGAGTTCAACAAGGTGATCAGATTCTCATGGTGAGACTGACTAAGATGCTGAAAAGTTTTCTGCACCACTAAGGGGCTGAGGGTAAGAGGGTACTAGATCTCTGACTCATATTGTTCAAAGCCAGTACATAATCTTTCCACGAAAAAGCCGATTGTTTTCGTGATTAACCCCTGGAATGTTTAGCTCTTAGGTTGTCGACTAGTGCAGCCATGCCAAAAAACAATAGCTTTACTTGACAACCAAAATCTAAATTTTCGAAATACAATCTTTGACAAATTAAAGCATCAAGAGTTTATGGATTCAATGAAAAATATTATCAAATGGCTTGCCTCACCTCACCCTCAGAAGTGGAATCCATTAGGCAGAAAAATAGTACTTATTTTTATTAGATCTGCAATTTTAAAAACATTCAATAAAAAAGTTGAAGCTCCAGTCTATCTACGTTTAATACGTTCCCTCAGAAGCTTATCATCTACTTTTTTATTGCCAATAATAATTGTCTTTTTTACTATTGCCATGACAATTTGGCTCAACGAGGAAGAAGTTTATTCAGCTCGGGATATCTTGAAAATTATTTTCGATAAAGCTGATTCAATAGCAATAATTACCGCCGCAGTGATTTTCATTTGGGAGGTTCGCACTCGCAAGAAGCGCGAACACTATGAAGCCTGGCAAATGATAAGTTCACCTAAAGGGAATTTGAGCGGCAGTGAAAGAGTTCAGGCACTTAAGGATTTGAACCAGGATGGAATAAGTCTTTCAAGAATTAATTTATCTAAATCTGACTTATCCAGAGTGAATTTGAGTTGGGGAAATATTTCTGAAGTTAATTTTGAAGAAGCTAATTTGAGTCTTGCAAATTTTCGAGATTCATTTCTTATAAGATACAATTTCTGTAAGGCTACACTTTTTGGTTCTGACCTTAGGAACTGTGCGCTTTACGAAGCCAACCTAGAGGGTGCTGACTTGAGCTTCAGTAGTTTAAAAGGAGCTAATCTCGCAAGTGCAAACTTGAAGGGGGCGAATCTTTGGGGGGCAAACTTAAAAGGCGCAGATTTAAGAGGCGCAAATCTTGAGAATGCGGACTTGCGGGACACAAACCTTGAGGATTCTGATTTAAGAAAAGCAATACTAAAAAAAGCAATGTTTGGAAGGCACCGCAACTTCGGTATTGAAACCTTTCAGATTGGCAACCTCGCCACTTATAAAATGACAGAAGCCAGCTTTAAAAACATAAAATGGGATGATTCAACTGACTGGGAAGGAGTTGAAGGCTTAGAGGCAACAAATAATGTTCCCAATGAGCTTCGACAAAAGCTCGGAATACATGAGACGCAAAGATATCCTCGTTTTTAGCCTTTTACTGGACTGCGTATTAAAGGGCACATTAGATATTTTGCAGTTATCCGAAGCTAGCCACAGTTAATTGCAACACATGTGCTGTCAAAAAACCGCTAGTCTTTTTATGTCAGCACTTCTAGACCGTAAATAGACTCAAACAAGCGTATTGCAAACATATTAGGAGAAACCGTGGTTTACGCAGGGCGCTGCCCCCGCACGGGTGCTTGGTTACAGTTGCCTACTGAGGCTGCAGAGGCGGCTGCCAGAGACTTAATGGCAACCTTGGCCCAGTCCTCAGACCATGGCCAGGAAGGCAAAATGTACGGCGTCCTGCTGGCAACCACCGCAGCAGGACCCCCCATCACCCTGAAGGGATTTTCAGGTCTGTTGAACGGTCAAAGTCATCGGGAAGGCTGGGTGCCGCCAATCCCAGGGCGCACCCAAGTCGCCTTAGCCGAAGCTGAAACCTTGAACCGTTTGGAGCAGCTCACCGCTGAGATTGTGCGCCTGCAAGGGTTACCAGAGCGGGATCAGCTTGCCCAGCAGCGGCAGTTGTATGCCGAAAAACGGCGATCGCTCGCCGATCTGCACCAAACTCAAAAACAAGCCCGCCAGCACCAACGACAGCACCTCAGCGCCACCCGCCAGGGCGATGCGCTGGCAGCGGCCCTGGCCGAACTGGATCGCCAAAGCCAGCAAGACGGCATTCAGCGACGACGCCTCAAGCAAGAACAGGACGAGGCTCTGGCACCTCTGCAAGCCCGCTGTGATCAGGCCGATGAAAAGATTCGAGCCCTGAAGCGTCAACGGAAAGTGCGATCGCGCCAGCTCCAAGCCCAAATGCATGGGGTCTATCGCCTCACCAACTTTGCGGGGGTGTCAATGACCCTGCAAGAACTCATGCCCCAGGGACTACCCACCGGTACGGGCGATTGCGCCGCGCCGAAGCTGCTGCACTATGCCGCCACCCAGGGCTGGCAACCGGTGGCCATGGCCGAGTTTTGGTGGGGGCCACCCCAGGGGGATAAGCAGCCCGGTCAGTTTTATGGGCCTTGCCGCGATCGCTGCCAGCCAATCATGGGCTTTTTACTCTCAGGGGCGACGGCTGCCGCTCCATTAGTCGATACCACCCTGGAACTGCCGATTCTGTACGAAGACGATGGGCTGATTGCGGTGGATAAACCGGCTGGACTGCTCTCGGTGCCGGGACGCACCGGAGATCGCCAAGACAGTGTGCTCAGTCGGCTGCGCTGCCGATACCCGAATGACGACATCCAAGCGGTGCATCGCCTCGATCAAGACACCTCTGGGATTTTGCTGCTGGTTCGCAATCCTGCAGCCCACCGTCACTTGAGTGAGCAGTTTCAGCAGCGCTCTGTGACCAAGCAGTATGAGGCAATTGTGATTGGGGCAGTCCGTCCTGAAGCTGGCAGGATTGATTTGCCCCTGTGGGGGGATCCCAGCGATCGCCCCCGCCAAACCGTCAATTTTCAGCAGGGCAAACCCAGCCAGACGCATTACCGAGTCCTAGACCAGACTGCAAACCATACCCGGATTGAATTTCAACCCCTGACCGGACGCACCCACCAACTCCGGGTTCACGCTGCCGAAGGTTTAAAGGCCCCGATTTGGGGCGATCGCCTCTACGGCCCTTTGCCTACCGCAACAAGGCTGCATCTCCATGCCAAAACCCTGAGCTTTACCCATCCCACTACCGAGCGCCCGGTTCATCTATCCAGCCCTGTCCCGTTTTGAAGGGGCTGGTTGACCCTACAGTTCACTGGAGACTCTACCGTAAAAATTGAGCGGCTTCAGGAGGCTTCTAAAAGACTGAAGCCGAACTGAATGGGGAATGGGATTATGCGCGATCGCCTGCAACTTAGCGGCATGGGCTGTGCCGCCTGTGCTAGCGCCATCGAAACTGCCATCCAGTCGGTGCCCGGTGTCGAGGACTGTGCCGTTAACTTTGGGGCCGAACAGGCCGTGGTTGACTACGACAGTCAGCGGGCCAAGCTGGAGCAGATTTTGAGTGCGATCGCCGATGCCGGTTACAGCGCCACCCCCGCAATCTCATTTGGATCGACGCCTTCCCCATCAATTACCAACACCCCATCCCCCCCGCAGTCCCTACTCCTCCGAGTGATTGCTGGCAGCCTCATTAGCCTTTTGCTGATGACCGGCATGGTGGCGATGATTATTCCTCTGCCCCCTTTCTTGATGAACCTGCACCACCCCTGGGTGCAGTGGGTGTTGGCGACCCCCGTCATGGTCTGGTGCGGCCAACCCTTTTTTGTCGGTGCCTGGAAATCTTTGCAGCGGCGACGGGCCGATATGAATACCCTGGTGGCCCTGGGCACGGGCGCAGCCTATGTTTACTCGCTATTTGTCACGGTGTTTCCTCAGGTGCTGGTTGCCCAAGGGCTAGCGGTAGCGGTGTACTACGAAGCCGCCGTGATGATCATCACCTTGATTCTGCTAGGGCGGCTTTTAGAGCAGCGGGCTCGGCAGCGAACCAGCGAGGCCATCCATCGGCTGGTGGGGCTCCAGGCTAAAACCGCCCGCGTCCTCAAGGATGGGGTTGAGCAAGACGTGCCCCTAGGGGTGGTGCAGGTGGGGGATGAGATTCGGGTCCGACCTGGGGAGAAGATTCCGGTAGATGGTTGGGTGACGGTGGGTCTTTCCACAGTGGATGAAGCCATGGTGACGGGAGAGCCGATGCCCGTGCTGAAACAGCCGGGGGATGAGGTGATTGGGGCCACCCTGAATACCACCGGCAGCTTCCAATTTCGGGCGGCGCGGGTGGGAGCCGATACGATTCTGGCCCAGATTGTGCAGTTGGTGCAAGCGGCCCAGGGCTCTAAAGCCCCCATCCAGAAGCTGGCTGATCAGGTGACCGCTTGGTTTGTGCCGGGAGTGCTGGCGATTGCCCTGCTAACCTTCACAGTCTGGGCCACCGTCACGGGCAATCCCGTCAAGGCGCTGATCACCACCGTGGGGGTGCTGATTATTGCCTGCCCCTGCGCCCTCGGATTAGCCACCCCCACCTCAATCATGGTCGGCACCGGCAAGGGGGCTGAGCACGGCATTTTGATCAAAGGGGCCGACAGCCTGGAATTGGCCCATAAGATTCAGACCGTAGTGCTGGATAAAACCGGTACGCTAACCGCGGGCAAACCGGTCGTGACCGACTTTGCAACCACCGTCGGGGCTGGGGCTGCAGAGCTGGACCTGCTCAAAACCATTGCTGCTGTGGAGCAGGCATCGGAGCACCCGCTGGCCCAGGCCGTGGTGAACTATGCCCAGCGCCAGGGCATAGCTCTGGATCAATTTCCCCCTATGGAAGGGTTTGAAGCGATCTCCGGTCATGGGGTCCAAGGGCGCGTGGCCGGACAAGGGCTGCAGATTGGCACCCCCACCTGGCTTGCTGCCCAGGGATTCTCCATGCAGACTTGGGACAATCGCGCCGCCGCCTGGGCTAATCAGGCTAAAACCGTGGTTGGGGTTGCTCTGGAAGGCCGTGTGGTGGCCCTAATCGCCATTGCCGATGCCCTTAAACCTACCTCGGCAATGGTCGTGAAATCCCTACAGCGACTCGGTTTAGAGGTGGTGATGTTAACCGGCGATAACCCTGAAACCGCTGCTGCCATTGCAGAGGCGGTCGGGATTCACCGCTACATTGCGCGGGTACGCCCCGACCAGAAAGCCGCCCAGATTCAAGCCCTACAACAAGAAGGCAAAGTGGTTGCCATGGTGGGGGATGGCATCAACGACGCACCGGCCCTGGCCCAAGCCGATGTGGGCATGGCGATCGGAACGGGGACGGATGTGGCGATCTCCGCCAGTGACATTACCCTGATTTCGGGAGATTTGCAGGGCATTGTCACCGCCATTCAGCTCAGTCGAGCCACGATGGCAAATATTCGCCAGAACCTGTTCTTTGCCTTCATCTACAACGTGGCCGGGATTCCCATTGCCGCCGGGGTCTTGTATCCGCTGCTGGGCTGGCTCTTGAATCCAATCGTGGCGGGGGCGGCTATGGCCTTTAGCTCTGTGTCAGTGGTCACCAATGCCTTGCGACTGCGCCGGTTTAGGCCCCAAGCACAACCTCAGTAAGCGTGTCCACAGGCTTCCCATTCAGGTCTGGCGCTGCTGCCCCGATTAAGCGATGCCACGCCGCACAACCGGGTAACCTAGGATATGGCAACCTATGGGCCTGAAGCCTTTGCAGCCCATAGGGAAATTTAGGAGATTCCCAGACAAGAATTTACCTTGGTAGGGGTAGGTCTTATGCCGACCCTCCGCCAATCGCCCCTGAACAAACCGATTTCTCGATTCGTCCCCTCCGGCGGGTTATCGAGGGCACCCACAGGAGGTGCCCCTACATAGGTTGTCACGCGGCGTCAGCACCAGAGCCAGGTATTTTCTTTTCAAGAAATGTCCTTAGTTGTCCTTTACGGCCCAAATCACTTGCCTTTAAAGAGCTTGATGTAGACCCATGCTTCAGGATCCCCAATCGATTCGATACTATCAGCGCATTACCGATGCTTTGGTTGACCATTGGCACCGGGGGTATCGACCCGACGAGCTAAGACTTTATTTGGAAGGCTATTTAACGGCACTCCGCCATGCCAGCATCCTAGAGCCTTACCAGGTGAATCAGTTAGAGCAAGAAGCTTGGCAATATATTTCGGACTCTTCTAATTTTTCATTACCTGAAGCGCAGCCCGATTTCGACTTTTATTAGGGGTTGTATAGCCGTCAACATAACAACCCACGGCTTGTCTTTTCTTCAGCATAGCTAGAGGAGCTGAATTTCGGTTTTAGGCACCGGATTTTTAGGGATTGCCCAACCTTTGGATTGAGAGTTTATTCATTTGGCCCATTCAACCCAGGATTGGCCAAACAGCAAAGAACGATCAGGAATGTCTGGACACTGTGTCTGCCATTACATCCAAGACCTGACAGTGCTTATAGCCTAAGCAAAAGGGGACGGCGAGGGGGTACAAATAGACTCAAGCCTTAACAAATTATTTGTATTTCGTTGCCAATGGTAAAAACTGCAGCCGAGATCGCCACCCTACAAATCAACGGCGATCGCCTCAACCACACCGTCAAAACCATCGGCGCGATCGGCGCCCTACCCAATGGCGGCGTACGCCGCCTCGCCTTTAGCCCCGAAGACATTCAAGCCCGCCGCCAGGTGCAAACCTGGATGGAAGCTGCCGGGATGACCACTACCATCGACACCGCTGGCAACCTGATTGGCTGCTACCCAGGCCGCT
Source organism: Leptolyngbyaceae cyanobacterium (assembly GCA_050043365.1). Lineage (GTDB taxonomy): Bacteria > Cyanobacteriota > Cyanobacteriia > Phormidesmidales > Phormidesmidaceae > PCC-6406. The sequence continues at coordinate 10,457 of JBHJIP010000256.1, read as the reverse complement.
TTCCCGATGCCCCAGCCCTCGCCACCGGCTCCCACCTCGACACCGTCCCCAATGCGGGCATTTACGACGGCACCTACGGCGTCCTGGCTGGATTAGAAGTGGTGCGCACCCTCCACGAAAACAAAATTCGCCTCGACCATTCCCTAGAGTTGATCGTCTTTGCCGACGAAGAGCGCACCATGATCGGCAGCAAAGCCATGGCCGGTCAGGCCCAGCTCGATCCCGATTACTACGTCCACCCCCACTACGCGCCCTTGCCGCCCAGCTTGGCGGCGATCGGCGGCAATTGGGACCGGCTCACCGAGGCGCAGCGCCAACCCGGTAGCCTCGCTGCCTTTGTAGAAGTCCATGTGGAGCAAGGCCCCGTCCTAGAAGCCCAGGGTGGGCCGATTGGCTTGGTAACCGGCATTGTCGGTCAGCGCCGCTACAGCATCACCATCGAAGGGCAGGCCAGCCACGCGGGTACCACTCCCATGAACATGCGCCAAGATGCCCTGGTAGCAGCTGCTCAGGTGATTTTGGCCGTGAATACGATCGGCTGTGCTGACAATGGCGATCAGGTGGCCACCGTGGGCTCTATGAAGCTCACCCCCAACGTGGCCAACACCATCCCTGGTCAGGTGGAGATGACCCTCGACATGCGCGACCTCTCCAACGATCGCCTTGACCAGATGATTGCCGCCCTAGAGCAAAATATGGGGGCGCTCGCCCAAACCACTCAGCCCCGCATTCACCTCCGGCCCAAGCTCCGTAACGAGCCGGTGCCGGTAAACTCCCACATTCACCACACCATGGGTCAGGTCTGTGAAGACCTCGGTTTGCCCAGTGCGCCGCTACCGAGTCGGGCCAGCCACGATGCCCAAATTATCGCCAGCCTTACGGACATGGGGATGATTTTTGTTCCTAGCGATGGCGGCATCAGCCATGCCGAGACGGAATACACCTCGCCAGAACATTGCGCCCAGGGGGCTAACGTGTTGCTGCACACCTTGCTGCGTTTGGACCGGCACTACGGCTCTACCGAAGAGGCGGCAAAGGCCACCGCAATTTAAATTTTTGCATCGACTTTGAGCAGAAGCTTCTGATCCATCGATATGCTGCCAGCGGCCCAGTCCTCGGGTTTAATCGGGCGCTGGTCCTATCGCATGCGTCTTCAGACCCTTGTGAGGGGCTGTAACGGCTCCGCAACGAGGCATCTGCCGTCCAGCCGCCTTTGGGACGAAGTGCTGAAACGGTGTAGAGGGTCACTTTTCCCCTTGGGGGAGCTGTGTACAGTACACAACAACGTACGAGTCGGGCTAGATCGGAGCGCGTTCACTGAGGGCAGAGTCTGGGGACTGAGCCCCTAAGGTTTGATGTTGTTTCAGGGTTGAGGTGGCCATGGCGGTTAGTACAGAGCAATCTGCGTCACGACGGGCAAGTACGTCCCCAACCCAGTCAGCTCCTGACTCAGCGAAAGCAGCCGCTGGGGTCTCGCTGCGTTCGGTCACCAAGAACTATGGGTCCGTCACCGCCATCAAAGACATTAACTTAGAGATTCCAGCCGGAATTTACTGCTGTCTGCTAGGTCCCAGCGGCTGCGGTAAGACCACCGCCCTCAGGGTGATCTCGGGCCACGAGACGGTCACCAGTGGTCAGGTGTTTATCGGCGATCGCCAGGTCAACACCCTGCCCCCGGCCAAGCGCAACACGGCGATGATGTTTCAGAACTACGCCCTGTTTCCCCACAAGACGGTGTGGCAGAACGTGGAATTCGGCCTGAAGATGAAGCAGGTGCCGCGCCCTGAACGGCAGCAGCGGGTGGACGAAATTTTGGACCTAGTGGGGGTGAGCCATACGGGCGATCGCAAACCCCATCAGCTCAGCGGCGGACAGCAGCAGCGGATTGCGTTGGCCCGCGCCCTGGTCAACCGCCCCAAAGTGCTGATGCTGGATGAACCCCTCAGCGCCTTAGACGAGAACCTGCGGGTGCGCATGCGGGGGGAATTGCGGAACATCCAAAAACAGTTTGGGTTGACCTTTATTCAGGTCACCCACCACGTAGAAGAGGCCTTTTCTCTCTCTGATCAAATTGTGGTGATGAACCATGGCCACATCGATCAAATTGCCACCCCTAGCCAGCTCTTTACCACTCCGGCCTCCCAATTTGTGGCCAAGTTCATCGGGGACAACAATCTCTTTTCAGGCAAGGTCGTTAGCGCCACACCTTATCAGGGCGATCAAGAATTGGTGGAGTTGGATATACCAGGTCTCGGCCCCCTATTTGCTATTGGCCACGGGGGACAACCGGGCTCGGCAGCAGCCTGCTCAGTTCGCCCCGACCTGCTCCATCTCGAAACTGTAGATTCAGCCCAGCAGGCATCCTCTCAAGACACGCCAATCAATACCCTGCCGGCCCGAATCACCAATGCCGAACTCACCGGTTTTGTGACCCGAGTTTCCCTGGCAGTAGAAGCCACCGGCCAGGACTTGCTGCACACCATTCGCACGGTGGATTGGAACAGACTTGCATTGCAAGAAGGCCAGATCGTTTCCTTAAGATGGTCTGTCGATGACTGTGTATTCTTGCCCTATTAAGGTAGGGTTAAGGGCTAAATTCCGAAATAGATGAATGGCTGCACAAGGTAAGCCGATCTCATATTGAAAGATTTACCTTGTCTCTGTTCTTTGTAGTGTTTAGGATCTACACTCAAATGGCAAATATTTCTCGTCGTAAGCTGCTCTACACCGGTTTGGCCACGGGTGCGGCCTTGGCAACGGCCCGCTGTGGCGGCGGTTCTGAGGCTCCAGAAGGCACTCCCAACAATCCAGCCCCTGGCCCAGAGGTGACCACCGACTCCATTAAAGATGTCACCCTGCGCTTTATTGGGACCGGCGTGGCGCAGGTGAATGACATTCGAGACAAGGCCCAAGAAGACCTGGGCTTCAAGATCGAAATGCGGGCTTTGAGTACCGAAGAAAACAATCAGATTGCCATTACCCAGCCGGGGCAATATGACATGTTTGACGGGGAATATTTCAGTCTGCCCCTGGTGGTTCCCTCTGGGAATTTGCAGCCCATCGATATTAAGCGAATTAAAAACTTCGATAAAATTGCGCCCTTCTTTACTACCGGAAAATTTAACGGGCTACCGGTTGAGAATGCCCAGGGCACTTCTCCGATTAAGGTGATGTACTTGACTGGTGCAGAGTCGAAAGAGTTTTCGGCTACTCCTACTGATTGGGCTACTTTAATTCCCTTCCAATACAACGCTGACACCCTCGGTTATCGCCCTGATTTAGTAGGCCGCAAAATCGAGAGTTGGGCCGAACTGTTTAATGAAGAGTTCAGGGGTAAAACCTCGATCTTAGACATTCCTTCCATTGGGATTATGGATGCCGCCATGGTGGTGGAATCTGCCGGTCTAATGACCTTTGGCGATAAGGGCAACATGACCAAGGAAGAGATTGATCAAATCACCGCTATCTTGATCGAGCAAAAGCAAGCCGGTCAGTTCCGAGCCTTTTGGAAAACCTTTGATGAGTCGGTCAACTTCATGACCTCCGGTGAGGTAGTGGTGCAGTCGATGTGGTCTCCGGCGGTCACCGCAGTTAAGGCCCAAGGGATTGAATGCGTTTACGCGCCTCTAAAAGAGGGCTATCGCGCTTGGGGCGGTGGCGTCGGCATTTCCGGTAGTTTAGAGGGCCCGGCCCTAGATGCCGCTTACGAGTACCTCAACTGGATGCTAGACGGTTGGGTGGGTGCCTTCCTAGGTCGCCAGGGCTACTACAGCGCCGCCCCTGAGCTGTCTAAGCAGTACATGTCTACGGAAGAGTGGGACTTCTGGTACGAAGGCAAGCCCGCTGCGGTGGATATGGTCGATCCCTTTGGCACCACCCTAGAGAAAGCTGGGGCCGTGCGCGATGGCGGCAGCTTTGAAGAGCGCATGGGCAACGTGGTGGTTTGGAACTCCACCATGGATGAGCAGGTTTACCTGGTCCAGAAGTGGAATGAGTTTATCGCCGCTTAGGTTTAGTTCTCTGAATCAAATCCCCTCCTAGGAGGGGTGCCCGCAGGGCGGGGTGGGTTTTTAGCCCATTTGAACCCACCCCTAACCCCTCCCAAGAGGGGAACGGAATTCTGAACTTCCCCGACGAGACCTCAATGGATAGCACCTGGAAATCCCTCAGAACCTACCTCCTGATCACCCCTCAAACGCTGGTACTGCTGGCATTTTTGGTGTTGCCCATCGCCATGATTGGGGTAGTCAGCTTCTGGAAGTTCAATGGCTATGCCATGATCCCGGCCTTTAGCTGGGAGAACTACCAAGGGATCTTTACGTCCCAGGTCACCCTGAACACCTACCTGAACACCTTTAAATATGTGGTGTTGGTGTGGGCGTTTTGCTTAGCGATCGCCTTCCCAGTCGCCTATTTTCTGGCCTTTAATATCGAGCGCCAGAGCCGCCGGATCATCCTGTTTTTGATCTGCACCATTCCCTTCTGGACCTCCAATATCATTCGGATGATTTCCTGGATTCCGGTGTTGGGCAAAGAGGGGCTGGTCAACCAAGCCTTGCTGGGGCTGGGGATTGTGAATCAGCCGGTGGAATGGCTGCTCTACTCTGACTTTGCGATCGTCTTGGGGATGGTGCATCTCTACAACTTTTTTATGATTGCGCCGATTTTCAATAGCCTGATGCGCATCGACCGCGATCTGATCACCGCAGCGGTGGATATGGGCGCGTCTGGGTTTCAGGTCCTGAAGGAAATCATTCTGCCCTTAACTGCCCCTGGCATGGCGATCGGGTCTATTTTTGTGGTCACGTTGGTCATGGGCGACTATTTGACGGTGCGGCTGATGGGGGGCGGTCAAGCCGCTTCGGTGGGCAAGTTGATCAACACCCAAATTGGCAGTTTGCAATATCCCCTCGCTGCAGCCAATGCCGTGCTGCTGCTTGCCATCACGCTAATCGTGGTGGTGGGGATTTTGCGCGTGGTAGATATTCGCAAAGAGCTTTGAGGCAGCGATAAACTTGCCCTGGAAGAAATTTCGAGGGGGAGGCGATGACTGAACTGCTGGCGGGGGATATTGGCGGCACCAAGACGATTTTGCGGTTGGCGACGGTGACCGACGGGCAACTGCAAACCCAGTTTGAGCATAAGTATGTCAGCGCCGAATTTGCCGGACTGGTGCCCATGGTGCAGCAGTTTGTGGCCATGGCCAGTGAGCAGTTAGGACAGGCTTTGCAGCCGGAGCGGGCCTGCTTTGCAATCGCCGGTCCGGTGATCAACAACACCTCCCAACTCACCAATTTGCCCTGGAACCTGCAGGGCGATCGCCTGCGGGAAGAACTGAGCCTAACCGAAGCCACGCTAATCAACGATTTTGAAGCGATTGGCTATGGGGTACTGGGGCTAGAGCCCAATGACCTGCATACCTTGCAAACCGGTAAACCTGATGACACTGCCCCAATCGCGGTGATTGGGGCCGGAACCGGTTTGGGGCAGGGCTATTTGATGCATCAGGGCGATCGCTATCGGGTGTTCCCTTCTGAGGGGGGCCATGCCGACTTTGCCCCCCGTTCTGAGCAGGAATTTCAACTGCTGAAATACTTGCGGGACAAGCACCAAATCACCCGCGTATCGGCAGAACGGGTGGTGTCCGGCCAGGGGATTATCTCGATTTATCAATATCTGCGCAATCGCGCCGTTGCCAAGGAATCCCCTGAAATTGCCGAGGTGGTCACCACTTGGGAACGACAGGCCGGGATGACCAAAACCGTTGACCCCGCCGCCGCCATTTCCCAAGCGGCCCAGGCCCAGACCGATAATTTGTCCCAGCAAACCCTGGATCTGTTTGTGGGGGCCTATGGGGCTGAGGCCGGAAACCTGGCCCTGAAGCTACTGCCCTACGGGGGCCTCTATGTAGCTGGAGGGATTGCCGCTAAAAACCTAGATTTAATCGCTGGGGGGGCCTTTATGAACGCTTTTGGCGATAAGGGTCGGGTGAGTGACCTACTGCGGGAGGTGCCGGTCCACATTGTGTTGAATCCCCAGGTGGGGTTAATTGGGGCGGCACGCTATGCGGCGGGGCTGTAGAGTGTCGTCGTTTCTCATAGGATAGCGATCGCCATTTTGCAATACTCAGCGGAAAGCGTAACCAATCACGGACAGAGCCACCCATAAAAAACAAATACCGACCAAACAGGCCAGCACGGCTTCAGTAAAGACTCGATACATCGATTTATCGGTAACTATCGCCGCCTCTATGCAGAGCGGTTGATCGCCAATGCGACCTAAGACCCGAATTGGATCGCCGTCCCGAATGACCCATTCAACCAAGTTCAAGGATCTGCGTACCCCTATGGGCTTCGGATTGATACCTTTCTCGGTGAGCAGTGTGGATGAACGGGGGGCAGAGAATGGGCGGGCTAGGTTTTGGCGATCGCTGAAGTAAGCTCCATCGAGATCTAGTGCTCCGGGTTTGAGTTTTACTTTACCTCTGGGGGTTTGCAAACTAAGGTTCCACTGCCCACGGGATTCTTGATAGAGGGTGGTCTGGGAGGAGGTGCTTTTCAAAGCAGCGCGTGGCTCTAAAATCATGAATTGATAAGCGATGCAGGGGGTATCACTCAGTGGGGTGGTTTGAATCTTGTTTGGGTCCGTGGCGCAGGCGATGCCTTTGGCAAGGATTTTACCTTTGCGGTCTAGGTGAAGCCTTGATGCGAAGAGCAGCAACTGCAAGCGGTGCAGGCCCCAGAGAAATCCACCGCTGCCGATAAGGAGAGTGAAGCTGCCGAGGAGTAGGTGAAACGCTCTATTCAGCAAAGACATGGGTGATTATGCAGATCATCACGATTGGATAGAACATTGCGGGTTAATTGCTACGTCTTAAGGCAATAAAAAGGACTAAACCAAGCAGTAAGCGAACAAGCGTGAAAATCACACCAAGGGTCATAAAAAGAAACAGGCCTAGTATCCCTTGGCCTTGAAAGCGTGGATCCCAGGCATAGATAATTATCCATATAAAGGCGATGGTGAGATATAGCGATGCTGGAGCAAAAGCAGCAAGTACTTTTCTTTTTTGGGGCGGGAAAATCTTTTTGTTGAAGAAGTAAAGGAAGCTAATGGTGAGCAGAATATCGAGAAATAGGCCCGGGAAGAGTATGGGAAAAATATAGAAATCCACAGTTATATATAGGTGTAAATTAGTTTTGGCCTGAACCGCCTCATCCGTGACGCTGAAGGGAAAACGACAGCGTTTGAGATAACCAACCTCGCTACTTGTCGCTCACGCAATCCAATGGGCAACTTTGGGGCCGCTCCAAAAACCACCATCTGGAAGGGTATGGCTTAGCGCTTAGCGTAGCTGAGGCAGTTGGACATCAGGGATACAACATGCCCATAGACAGTACCTCAAATTAAATTCCGAGTGACGCACTATAAAATCGATAGGGTTTGATATCTGCAAAGGGTAAGGGAATGAGTAAGCTGGCACTGTTAAGCGTTTCAGATAAAACCGGACTGGTAGCCCTGGCCCGCACCCTGATCGAAACCTTCGAGTTTGAGATTGTCAGCAGCGGTGGCACTGCTAAGGCGATCGCCGCCGCTGGACTTCCCGTTACCAAAGTGGCTGACTTTACCGGCTCCCCCGAAATTCTGGGCGGACGGGTCAAGACCCTGCATCCCCGCATCCATGGGGGCATTTTGGGCCGCCCCGGTTTGCCCGCTGACCAAGCGGATATGCCTGCCAACCATATTCGCGCCTTTGACTTAGTGGTGGTGAACCTCTACCCCTTTGAGCAAACCATCGCCCAGCCTGAGGTCACCCTGCCCGAGGCGATCGAGCAAATTGACATCGGCGGCCCTACCCTGATTCGCGCCGCCGCCAAAAATCATGCCTACGTCACCATCCTCTGCAACCACGCCCAGTACGGACTTTATTTAGAAGCCCTGGCGACCGGTGAGGGTACTGTGCCCCAATCCTTCCGGGCCGATTGCGCCCGCCAAGCCTTTTGGCATACCGCCACCTACGACCAGGCGATCGCCAGTTATCTAACCTCTGATCTCACCGCCGCTAGCGACGACGAACTGCCCGAACGCTGGACCCTCACTGGCACCCGCCGCCAAACTCTCTGCTATGGCGAAACCCCCCACCAGCCAGCCACCTGGTACCAAACCGGCACCATCCCCACCGGCTGGGCCGCTGCCGACCTGCTGCAGGGCAAACCCCTCAGCTACAACAACCTGGTGGATCTAGAAGCCGCCCGCCGGATCATCAGCGAATTTCCTGCCAATGCCCCCACCGCAGCAGTGCTGAAACACACTAATCCCTGCGGCATGGCCATGGCTGACGATCTTGCCACCGCCTACGAGCGGGCCTTTAATGCCGACTCGATCTCGGCCTTTGGCGGGATTGTGGCCCTGAACCAATCGATCGATGCCGCTACCGCCACGGCAATGACCCAAACCTTTTTGGAATGCATTGTCGCCCCCGGTTGCGATGAAGAGGCCGAGGCGATCTTGGGCAAGAAGGGCAACTTGCGGGTGCTGCTGCTGGCGGATTTGTTGGCAGGACCGAAGGTGGCTCCGAAGGCGATCGCGGGTGGGGTCTTAGTGCAAACCGTGGATGATGCGGTGGATGACCCATCCCAGTGGACGGTGCCCACGGAGCGCAAGCCCACGGCAGCGGAACTGGAGGAGCTGTTATTTGCCTGGCGGGTGGTGAAGCATGTGAAGTCGAACGCGATCGCGGTGACGAAGAACCGTACCACTCTGGGGGTGGGTGCTGGTCAAATGAACCGGGTCGGTGCGGTGGATATTGCCCTACGACAGGCGGGGGAAGCGGCCAGCGGCGCGATTTTAGCCAGTGATGGATTTTTCCCCTTTGATGACTCGGTACGGACGGCGGCGGCAAAAGGGATTGGGGCGATCGTGCAGCCCGGTGGCAGCAAGCGTGATCAGGATTCTATTGATGCGGCAAATGAGTTGGGCTTAGTGATGGTGATGACGGGGATGCGTCATTTCTTGCACTGATGCTTGTTCCAGATAAAGGAGCAGAAAAATGAACGCACAATATCCACTTTTCCGCCAAAACGACGGCCAAGGTCGACATGAAAAACGAGCGACTGAGGGCTGAATGGGTGTTGTCTGGACAAACGAATCAATGACGGATGTTTGGGCAAGTAATTAGGTCGTCACGCGGCGTCAGCACCAGAGCCAGGTATTTTCTTTTCAAGAAATGTCCTTAGCTGGAACACCCTCTTAAAGGGAGTCTTTGAGCGCATCCCGCAGGGCGATCGCCGCTTCATCATCTAGGCTCGACACCACCACCATCAGGGTGGAATTTTCCAGACCCTGCTCTAGGCAAACAATCACTGCTGTGGCCGTTTCGGTTCGTCCCGAGACGCTGTTGTCGATAGTTTGAATATCAAACAGGCGCTGATCCGAGAGCGCCGAGCGGGCCTGGGCCATACAGTCGCTGGGCTCAACCGTGAGCGATCGCCAGGAATAGTACACCGCCGGGGTTTCTGCCCGCGCTGGCATGGCGACAAGCCCTAACGCCAGTGCCGCTGGTGCCCATTTAACGGGTGCCCACTTAAGAGAAGCTGCCATCTGTTGTCTCACGAATCCTTACCCACTGCGATCATTTCAATCTTTAGGGTCAACCTTCAGAGATAGTAGCCCATTCAAGGACCGGCACAAGGCTTAGCCCGTGCCCTAGGGGCTGTCATTCATTAAAATTAGGAGCCTTGAAGTGTAACAGTTTTAGCCCCTAGCAATGTTATGGAAACGGGCGCGGCAATGCTTGCCCAGCCAGGTTTTTACCCGGTGTTGATGACGCGCCCTAGAGCCGGGATTAAGGAAAAGGATGATCCCAAAATTGCGGGCTATGCTGAGTAGCGTCAAATTACGGGACAAAGCGGCCAATGCAAGGGGCACTGACTTGGACCAGACTACTGATGGGCGTTGCCATGGCTGTCGCGATCGCCAGTTGCGGTGGCAACGCATCCCTTGACGCGGAGGAATCGACCCCAACAGCCTCGACCCCAACAGCCTCGACCCCTGACGCCGCAGACTCTACGCCCGCTGCGCCCAATCCGTCTGAACCCGCCACCCCTGCTGAAACAACTCCCGCCCCCGTCGCTGCCACCCCCAACACCACGCCGCCGCCAGCCCCACTACCGGCTGAATGCAGCAACCCAGTCGATCAAGCCACCATGAACCGCTGTGCCCGGGCGGAATATGACCAGGTGGATGCGGAATTAAATCAACGCTATCAGGCGGTGAAAAACAGCTTATCTACCGATAAGCAAGATGTCTTGGTCACAGCAGGCCGCGCCTGGATTGAGTTTCGCGATGCCAACTGTGAGTTTGTGCAACTGCAGTTAGAAGGGGGCTCCATACAGCCCATGGTGTATTTGGGCTGACTGACGCAACTTACCCAAGATCGCATTGAAGAGCTGGCAGGGGAC